>JAFABC010000204.1 GCA_023426275.1 Pseudomonadota bacterium
CCGGGGGGGATTATCCCCCCCGGCCGCCGGAGGCCTTTTTTCCATTTGTGCAAAATTGTCAGGCGGCCCGCCGCAGGCGGCAGGGAGCCGGGCGATTGGAAGGCGCCCGGCGGGCAGGGACGGAAAAATCATCCCGGTGGGAGCCATCAGGAGCCGGGGAAGTCGCAAGACTTCCGGTCGATGGCTCCCAGCCGGGAGACATTCCGACAGGTGGTCACGGGTTCCATGCGATTGCGCAAACGCCGCGACGCTTACGGTCGATCGGGGATTGGGTCTAGGCCTTGTTGAATTCGCTTTTCGGCGCGCCGCAGACCGGGCAGACCCAGTCTTCGGGGATGTCTTCGAACTTGGTGCCGGGAGCCACGCCGTTATCGGGGTCGCCGGCGGCGGGATCGTACACGTAACCGCAGATGCTGCACTCGTATTTGTCCATGGTAAGCTCCTTCTCGGGTTGTCTGGGCAGGGTGGCCCTTATTTGCCCTCAGCGCCGGGTCCGCCGAAGCGCCCTTGCCTGAGCGGCAACAAGGTCATGCTCCACAGGGCCGAACGTTCGCACGCGAAACGTTGGGAATGCACCAGCGGATGCAGCCATGCCAACATGGCGTGATCGAATGTAGCGATCACATCAGGGCAAGTCTATCCTTTACTTTGCCTCAAAATGTCAAGACCGGGCCGCGCGGTCGTCGCGACAAAAGGCAACAGGCGTGATCGAAAAAAAACGCCCGGGCCGGCGCGGTCTGTGGTTCCGCGACGGTCCGGGCGTTTGAAGAAAGGGGAACGGTCTACCAGTTGAGCGTGGCCTTGAACGCCCGGGCCAGTTCCTCGGCCGGTTCGTTGCACAGGATGGAGCCGCCCCGGCGCAGCACCAGATCGGAGCCCTCGGCCACGGTGCCGAGCAGCCCGCAGGCCTGGTCGGTGAAGAGCGTTTCGAAGGCGGCCCGGTTTTCCGGGGCCACCGTCACCACCAGCCGGCTGGGGGATTCGCTGTACAGCAGTTCCAGATCGGTCAGATCCGGTTCGGTCGGGGCGTCGGCGCAGTCGAGGTCCGCGCCGAGGCGGCCGCCGATGGCCATTTCGGCCAGGGCCACGGCCAGTCCGCCGTCCGAGCAGTCGTGGCAGGCGCTGACCAGCCCGCGCCGTATGGCCGCGTGCAGGGTCCGGTAGCGGGCCGCGGCCGGCAGGGCGTCGACCTGCGGCACGTCGGGCGAGGAAAAGCCCAGTTCGTCGGCCAGCTCCGAAGCGCCGAGTTCGCGCCGGGTGACGCCGAGCACATAGACCAGCTCGCCCGGGGCCTTGAAGTCCGAGGTCACCACCCGGTCCACGTCGGGCACGAAGCCCATGACCGAGAAGAGCACGGTCGGCGGAATGGAGATCTTGGCGCCGCCGCCCGTGTAGTCGTTTTTCATGGAGTCCTTGCCGGACACGCAGGGCACCCGGAAGGCGCGGCAGAAATGGGCCAGGGCCTTGTTGGCGCGCACGAGCTGGGCCAGCTTGTAGCGGCCGTCCGGGGTCTTTTCGGACTCGACCGGGTCGCACCAGCAGAAGTTGTCCACGCCGGCCAGCCGGGCCGGGTCCGCGCCCACGGCCACGGCGCCGCGCACGGCTTCGTCAATGGCCGCGGCCATCATCCAGTAGGTGTCGATGTCGGAGTAGCGCGGGCAGATGCCGTGGGAGAGCGCCACGCCCTCGGGGCGCGACAGGTCCGGGCGCAGCACGCCGGCATCGGACGGTCCGTCGCGGCGCGCGCCGCACAGCGGCTTGACCGCCGAACCGCCTTTGACCTCGTGGTCGTACTGGCGCACCACGTATTCCTTGCTGCAAATGTTCAGCCGTCCGAGCATCCGCTTGAGCAGCGCCCCATGGCCCTCGGCCGGCATGGCCGGCTCGGTGCGGGCGATGACCGGCCGCGTCCAGGTGGCGGCCAGATGCATGCGCGGGGTGCCCTCGTGCAGGAAGTCCATGTCGATGTAGGCCACGGTACGCTTGCCGTAGTAGACTCGCAGGTAGCCGGAATTGGTGAACATGCCCAGTTCGCTGGACTCGACGCCCATCTCCCGGGACAGCTTCATGAACTCGGGCAGGTGGCGGGCCGGCACGGCCACGGTCATGCGCTCCTGGGCCTCGGAGGTGAAGATCTCCCAGGGCACGAGGCCGTCGTATTTCAGCGGCACCCGGTCGAGGTAGAGCTCGCAGCCGCCGGCATCCCGGGCCATCTCGCCCACGGAGCTGGACAGGCCGCCCGCGCCGTTGTCGGTGATGGCGTTGTAGAGGCCCTTGTCGCGGGCGCGCATGAGAAAGTCGTACATGCGCCGCTGGGTGATGGGGTCGCCGATCTGCACGGCCGTGGCCGGCGAGCCCTCGTGAAGCTCCTCGGAGGAGAAGGTCGCGCCGTGAATGCCGTCCTTGCCCACCCGGCCGCCGACCATGATGATGTAATCCCCGGGCTTGGCCTGCTTGAGGTAGCTCGGCTTGCCGTCGATGGTGGCGGGCAGGGTGCCGACGGTGCCGCAAAAGACCAGGGGCTTGCCCAGGTAGCGCTCGTCGAACAGGATGGAGCCGTTGACGGTCGGCACGCCGGACTTGTTGCCGCCGTGCTCCACGCCCTCGCGCACGCCTTCGAGCACCCGGCGGGGATGGAGCAGCCGGGGCGGCAGCGTGCCTTCCCAAAACGGCGAGGCAAAGCAGAACACGTCGGTGTTGCACAGCAGGTTGGCGCCAAGGCCCGTGCCCATGGGGTCGCGGTTGACGCCCACGATGCCGGTCAGGGCGCCGCCGTAGGGATCGAGGGCCGAGGGGCTGTTGTGCGTCTCGACCTTGATGCACAGGTGCAGGTCGTCGGTGAAGCGCACCACGCCGGCGTTGTCGGAAAACACGGACAGGCAGAAGTCGTCGTCGCCGAGCTGCCGGCGGATGTCGGCGGTGGAGGCCTGGATGCAGCTCTTGTACAGGCTGTCGATGACCTCGTCCGCGCCGGTGTCCGCGTCCTGGTAGTCGATGACGGCGTTGAAGATCTTGTGTTTGCAGTGCTCGGACCAAGTCTGGGCGATGCACTCCAGCTCCACGTCGGTGGGGTTGTGGATAAGCCCCCAGATCGAGCGGCGCATCTTGAAGCCCGGCCGGCCGAAGTAGCCCCGGATGGCCCACCACTCGGGCAGGGACAGGGCCAGGGTGCGTTCGCGCCCGAGTTCCAGCATCTGGTCCTCGAGCATGTTGAACAGGTCCGGGGCCTCGACCTTGCCGCTGGCCTGCCCCGTGACCTTGGCCGCCCGGGGTTCGAAGCCCGGAGCGGCCCGCCAGGCGTCGCCGGACTTGATTTCGTGGCGCTGGAGCAGGTCGTTGCCAAGCAGGTCCACGGCCACGCGTTCGGCCGCGGCCGCGTCGGCCAGCCCCTCGATGTGGTACTGGACGGCGGTGTAGACGGCCAGCCCGCTGCTGCGCTCGGGCGCAAGGCCCAGGGCCAGGATGATGGCCTCGCGGGCTGTGCGGGCCTCGTTGTCGGTCACGCCGGGACGGAAGGCCACCTCGATGACCCAGTCGGTCTTTTCCGGCGCGGGCGACAGCGGAGTCAGGGAGGCTTCCTGGACCACGGGGTCGTGCAGGACGCCGGCGGCGATCAGGTCGCGCACCTCGGCTTCGCTTAAGCCGTCGATGGTGAAGATTTTGACGAGGCGCACGGCCCGGACGGGCAGGTGCAGTTCATTGGCGATCTTGCCGGCCACGCGTTGGCCGACCACGTCGGTAACGCTCGGGCGAAGGCCCACGGCGAGGCGTGTGAGCATGACGTTCCTTTTTTCGATGGTCCGATGTGCACCGGCCCCTGGCCGGCAAGGCTGGGCCTATTTGTCCCGGGCGAGCATGGGCGCCAGCACCTGGCCGATCAGGTCGGCTTCCGGCGAGGGCGGGAAGACGGCCAGGGCGGCCTGGGCCTTTTCCAGGTACGATGCGGCCATTTCCCGGGTCTTTTCGGCGTGGCCGCCGGCGACGATGTTGCCGCGTAAATATTCGATGTCCTCGGCGGAGAGCTGATCCTGCCGGAAGTCCTCGGCCAGACGGCGTCTGGCTTCGAAGGGCAGATCGGCGAGGTAGAGGATCAGCGGCAGGGTGACCTTGCCTTCCTTGAGATCGCCGCCGGTGGGCTTGCCCGAAACGGCGGCCGGGGACGTGTAGTCCAGGGCGTCGTCCACGAGCTGGAAGGCGATGCCGCAGTTGACGCCGAGCGCCTGGGCGGCCTCGACAAGGGCGTCGTCCGCGCCGGCCAGGACCGCGCCGCACTGGCAGGCCGCCTGCAACAGGTAGGCCGTCTTGCCGGTGATGATGGCGAGGTAGGTCTCAAGCGGCAGGTCGGTGTCGCGCAGATGGGCGATTTCCAGGATCTCGCCCGTGGCCGTGCGCAACAGCGCCTCGGACAGGATGCGGGTGAGTTCCGGGTTGTCGTATTCGGCCACCGTCCGGTTGGCCAGGGCGAGCAGCACGTCGCCGGCCAGGATGGTGTGGGTGGGGCCGAAGCGCATGTGGGCGGACTGCCGGCCCCGGCGCAGGGCCGCGCCGTCCACGATGTCGTCGTGCATCAGCGTGGCCGAATGGAGGAACTCCAGGGAGCAGGCCAACGGATAGACGTCGTCGCCTTCATACCCGAGCGCTCTGGCCACGAGAATGGTGAGCAGCGGACGCAGGCGTTTGCCTCCGGCCAAAAGCACGTGGCGCACCACCGGCTGGACCAATGGGGGGAGCGACGCCGTCGCTTCCTCCAGGTGCCGGTTGATGGCCGGAACTTCCCGAGATAAAATGTCCGCGAAATCGCTCATCCGCTGGGGTTTAACAGCATTGGTCCGGGGCTGGCAAGGGGGAAGCCGCCGGGAATCGGCCCAGACGGGCCACATCGGCCAGCACGGACAGGGCCCGCCGGCCCGTCTCGCCCATGCGCAGGCTCAGTTCCCCCACATAGGCGGCGATATGGGCCCAGATGACGGCCTCGTTTTTTTCCCGGGCCAGCAGCCGGGCCAGGGGGGCCACGTCCCCGGGCGCGGCCTTGGCGGCCAGCAGGCTTTGGCGGATCACCCCGTCGATGGCGGCCAGTCGCGCCTCGCCCAGACTTTTTCTGGCCAGGATCACGCCCAGGGGCACCGGGGAGACCGGCTCGCGCGCCTGCCACCACTCCCCGAGGTCGAGGATGCGGCGCAGGCCGTGATCGGCCGCGGCCAGGGCGGTTTCGTGGATGAGCAGCCCGGCCTCGGCCCGGCCCTCGCGCACGGCGTCCACGATGGCGTCGTAGCGCACCGGCGAAAACACGGCGTCGGGCACGGGCAGGACCGCGTCCGCGCCCTCTTCGGCCAGGGCGGCCCGCAGCAGCGTGGCCGCCGTGGTGCGCAGTCCCGGCACGGCCACCGAACGCGGGCGACCCGTGAAATCCTGGCGCACCACGAGCTTTGGCCCGGCGCCGAAGCCGAAGGCCGCGCCGGCGGGCAGCACGGCGTAGGTGTCGGCCAGGGGCGCGGCCATGGCCGCCGAAACCTTGATGACGTCGAAGGTGCCGGCCAGGGCGGCCTCGTTTAGGGTCTCCACGTCCTCGAAGGCAAAGGCGGCGCGCTGCCCGGGCAGGCCGACCAGCCCGAGAATCCAGCCGCCGAAAATGACGACGTCGTTGGGACAGGGGGAAATGGCCACGGAAACGGCTGTGGACACGAACGCCTCACTCGGAAAAAAGATTGGCCACGGCCTGGCCAAGGCCGGCCAGCGCGCCCGGCAGATCCCAGTTGTCCGGGGGACGGCAGCCGACGCGGTTGGACACGCAGCGCAGCTCCAGGCAGGGCAGGCCGGCGGCCTGGGCGGCCAGGGCCACGGCAAAGCCCTCCATGGACTCGGCCACGGCCTGATACTTGCGGGCCAGGATGGCGGCCCGGGCGTCGTCGCCGGACACGCCGGCCACGGTGACGCACGGTCCCAGCCGCACCTGCGACGGCAGGCGCAGGCCCATGACCTCGGCCGCGGCCCCGGGATCGAGGGACAGGCGGTCGAACACGTCCTGGCCGTTGGCGCACAGCTGGGGAAAGCCGATGGCGGCGGAGTCCGTGCCCGCGCCCGTGCGCAGGCCGTATTCGGGCAGGGCCTCCTGGGTGGCCCCGATCAGCGAGCACAACGGGGTGTCGTCCAGGTCGAAGCCGCCGGTCACGCCCAGGGCGACCACGCCCCGCACGGCTCCGGCGGCTTCCTGCAACACCCGGCCCATGGTCAGGGCGGCGGCCACGGGGCCGACGCCGGTGACGACCAGCAGCTGGTCGCGCCCGCCCCGTCGCCAGACCACGGCCTGGCCCGGGGCCGGGG
>JAFABC010000223.1 GCA_023426275.1 Pseudomonadota bacterium
AGGTTGGGGATGATTTCGTTGGCCGCCTGGATGAGGTTTTTGCGCAGGGTCGGCTCGGCGTTGAGGAATTGCGCCACGGCCGTGGCCAGGGGTTCCGGGATGCCGGTGACGTCGCGGATGCCCAGGCGCGCGTCCACGGCCCGCCGGCTTTTCCTGTCGATGCGCACCACCGGGGCCAGATGGAAGCGCACCGTGACCGGGTCGCCGTCCGAGAGAAGCTGGCAGCGCACTTCCTGCTGGGGCAGGGCCACGTCGCCGCCGGCCCGGACACGGCCGATGACTTCGGAGCGGTTGGCGGTCAGGTCGGCCGCGCAGCGCAGATCGGACACCAGCCCGAAACTGTAGGATTCGAGCCGGCCGCGCGAGGCCTGATCCAGACGAAAGCCGGTGCGGCAATCAATGTGCTCGACCCGGGGATTGTCGAACACCTGCCGGCAGGTGTCGCCCTCCAGGGTCACGCCCGCCCGGACGGGCGCGGCGGCGCACAGCAGCAGGAGAAAGGCAACAAGGGAAGGGAAACACAGCCGCGTCATGGCGTCTGCCTCCTTGGCTGGGTGGACTCGAAAACGGGATCGCCGCAGCCGTACGCGTCCGCGCGCCGCTGTGCAAGCATCCCCTGCGTGGCGTTGCAAAAACCGGAGCAGGGGATGGGATCGCAGGGGCGACGCGCCCCGGCGTGGCGGATCAGGCTTCGGTGCGTTCGACAACCCGGCCGTATTTCGTCATTTCTTTTCCCGGCCGCGCTTGGCCGCCTCGAACACCAGCTTGCCGATGCGGCGGCCGAGGTCGGCCTGCCGGGTGCGGACAAGCGCCTCGGCCGCCTCGGGATTGCCCTGGGCGGACAGCAGGCTGGCGGATTCCAGATCGCGCAGGTGTCGGGCGCATTCCCGGATGAGGCTCGACAGGTCGATGGTGTCGATTTCCGGCGGCACACGCACAGAACGGACCTTGTTTTGCATCCGGGCCTCCCGTTTTGACGACGAAATACGAAAACGCACCGGATTGTCAACGCAGCCGTCGCCATCCGGGAGACCCTGTTTCCCTTGAGGGAAAGCGGAAGCTCAGGTAGCCTTGCCGGCCGAACATATCCTCCCGACCGGCTCGGGATGTTGCAGGAGAAACCCCATGGCCCTGACGCGCGGCGATAAAATGATCATCCTCGGCGCGGTGGCGCTGGCCGCGACCGTGGTGCTTGGATTGGCGATTCTCAAACGCCCTGGTTTGTTTTCCAGGGGGACGGCGCAGCAGGGGACGGTCGCGTCGTCGACCTCCACCGCCACGCCGCCGTCTCCGGCCGCGTCCGTGCCCACGGTGCAGGCGCCGGTCGGCGCGGCGGGCGCGCAGTCCGAATCCGCCCCGGTCGCCGTGGAGCAACCCGCCGCCGCGCCGGCTCCCACGGAGCCGCCCGCGACCGCCACGCCGCCACAGGCCGCGCCACAGGCCAAAACAGGCGCCAAGCCCGCGTCGCCGGGAGACGAGACCCTGGAGAAGATGTTCGCCGAGATCACGGGTGACGCGCCGGTTGCCGGCAAGCCCAAGGAAGCGGCCCCCGCCGCCCAGCCGGGAGGGGCGACGCCCGCGCCGACGCCCGCCACGCCGGAGCCGGCGCCGGTCACGGCTCCCGCGTCCGCCCCGTCGGCCACGGCCATGGACGAGCCCGGGGCCGCGCCGGTCGTGACCCAGCCGTCTCCGATCCTGGAGCCCGCGCCCCAGAGCGCGCCCGCGCCCAAGCCCGTGGCCGGGAAAGCGGACAAGAAAGCCGATAAAAAAACCGAGAAGGCGGGCAAACCGGCCAAGCCGGCGAAACCGGATACGACCAAGGCCAAGGACAACGGCAAGGCCAGGGAAACGTCCAAGGCGAAACAACCGGCTCCCCAAAAGGCCGCCCCGGCGCCGGCCGCGCCCAAGACCTCCGCCAAGACGCCCGCCAAGCCGGCGGCCGCCAAGGCCGCCGCGTCGGCCGCTCCCGCGAACGCGGCGGCAGCGGGCAAGGTGATCCGCATCGTTGCCGAGGAAAAGCCCGGCATGTACGAGCTGGTCATCCAGACCACCACGCCTCCCAAAAGCTACACCAAGCTGTTTTTGACCAATCCGCCCCGGCTGGTGCTCGATATCGCCGGGGCCTGGAACTACACCGGGCCGCTGGCCAGCGACACCGGCGATGCCTTTATCCGCCGCATCCGCGTGGGCAAACACAAGGACCTGTTCCGCGTGGTGCTCGACATGGCTCCGGATGCGCCGGTCAAATTGCGCGGCACGCCAACGGCCGAACGCGTGTCGAACGGCGTGGCCCTGCGCATTCCCAAGTAGGGCCGCGGGCGGCGAAAATCCGATCGTATCGGGAATGGTGGCAACTTGTTTTGTAAGTCTCTCATGAGGAAGTACGGACTTCGGGGACAGGACGGGAGCATCCGCGCGACGTCGAGGCATACATGGCGGTGAAAGGTTTTTTTGTCGGACTCTGGCGGGTCGCCAAGTGGGCCCTCATCGGCGTTTTGTGCCTGGAACTGCTGTCCTTCGCCGTGATCACCACGACCAACTGGATCATCTACGGCAACCTGCGGGAGGGACCCAAGGCCGTCTACGACCCCTATGCCCTGTTTCTCATGGGCAATGGCGTGTGGCCCACGGCCAACACCGCCTACGTGGACAACCATCCCGAGCTGTCCAAGGTCATCTGGTTTTTCGGCGGCTCCACCATGCGGTCCAGCACCGCGCCCTACCAGCACTCCATCCCGAGTCTGGTGGCCAAGACGCTCAACGCCACGGAAAAGCCCTATGCCTTCAACTGTTTCAATTTCGGGGTCAATTCCTTCAATTCGCTGCTCGAATCGAAGTACCTCGAAAAGCAGTTCATCGAATTCCCCATCCGGCCCAATCTCGTGGTGTTCTACGATGGGGCCAACGACGCCAACTACTTTGCCGTGCAAAAAACGCCCTACGCCCATGAAGGCCGTGAGCGCGTCAAGGGCGTCATCGAAAGTTATTACAAGGCCGGTTACGGCATCCTGAAACCGCTCAACGCCGCCTATTACGCCTCCTTCACCCGGGAGTTGCTGGAAAAACTGCTCTACACGGCCAAGCCCGTGGACCCCGATTCCAAGGAGCTGGCCGCATTCGTCGATCTCACGGTCAAGCGCTACGATTTCATCGACCGGCTGTGCGCCGCCTATGGCGCGCCGTTTCTGCTCGTGCTGCAACCCGTCTACTGGGTCGAAACCTGTTCCGGCGAGGACCCGGCCGTCGTGGCCGGGGAAAAGGAGACCATCCTGGGGCGCAAGACCTTTCCCCATGTGCGCGACAACTTCATGACCGTCTACGCCGCCCTGGAACGGGGGCTGGCCGGCAAACCGTATTTCGTGAATTTGCGAAACGCCCTGTGCGGGCGCAAAACCGAAGTCTACACCCACGACGGCGTCCACAACACCGACGCCGGCCGCGAGGCCATCACGGCGGCCATGCTGCCGGCCATCCGCGCCCGGCTGTCCCTCAAACCGGCCGCATCCGACGGAGGTTCCCAATGAATCGTCTAGTCGTCATACTGGCCCTGGCGCTGCCGCTTTTCGTGGCGCAACCGGCCCCGGGGCAGGAGCTCAAGGAGCGCAGCCTGAGCGATACGCCTGCGCCATCCCATCAGCAGACGGCCCCGGCCGCGCAGACGGCGGCTCCCTATGGCACGACGTCCCAGCCCGGCGCGGCCACGGTCAGTCCCGCGCCAGCACCGGCCACCGCGCCGGGGCAGGATGAGCCGTCGCTCCCGCCGCCGCCGACAGCCGGCCGGCCCGCGCCCCAGCCCTACAACCAGCACACCGGCCAATCGGTTGGCGTCCCGCCCATGCCGTCCCCGTATCCGGCGCCTCCGACGCAGCCGGCTCCGCCGCCGCCCGCCGGGGCCTCGTCCTACGGGCAGCCGGGGTCCGTGCCGCCGCCTTCCCCGGGCGCCACGCCCATCAACGGCCGCACGGACCTGACCCCGCCGCCCCCGCCCCCGGCGGGCGGCACCCCGATCAACGGGCGCACGAATGTCACGCCGCCGCCCCCGCCGCCGCCCCCGCCGCCGTCGCGCGGCCAGACGTACAAGCGGGAGGAGGTCAACCGCGAGGTCATGGGCTTTTTCGAAAGCGGCTCCCGGGGATTGGCCGAAATGGTGGCCCGGGCCTTCCGGGACCTGGGCGAGCCCACCGGGTTCATCAAGGGCAACGAGGCCGGCGGCGCGTTGATCGTGGGCCTGCGCTACGGCGTGGGCACGCTGTACCTCAAGGGCCAAAAGCCCATGCAGGTGTATTGGCAGAGCCCTTCGCTCGGCCTCGACCTCGGCGTCAACGCGGTCAAGGTCTTCACGCTCGTCTACGGCACCACCAATCCCAACGAGATCTTCCAGCGTTTCCCGGGCGTCGATGGCAGCGCCTACATCATCGGCGGCTTCGGCATGAACTACCAGCGTTCCGAGGGCATCACCCTGGCCCCCATCCGTTTCGGCGTGGGCCTGCGTCTGGGCGCCAACGTCGGCTACCAGCACTACACCAGGACCCAGGAAGTGAACCCGTTCTAGGGCAGGGAAGGGAACCCCCTTTTTGCAAAAAGGGGGTTCCCTCCCCGCATCTCCGCCTTCCCCGATAAACCCCAGCTTCAGCGGGGCGCGGCGCGATTGCCCAGCCCCCTTTCGGGAGGGTCCGGGAGAGGGTGACCCCCTCCCGGCCGCCGGAGGCATCTTCGTCTTTTCTTTTTCTTATAATGGCCGGACCGGCACTTCGATGCCGCCGGCCAGGCCTTCCAGGTCGGCCGGGATGGTGATGCAGCCGTCGGCGAGCAGCAGGGTTTTGAGCAGCCCGGACTTGCCGAGCACGGGGTGGGCCAGGGGGATCTGGCCGGGGCGGTGCTCCAGGCGCACCCGGACGTGGTCTTCGCGGCCCTGCTTGGAGGCGACGTTGCGCGAGAGCAGGGCGGGGAAGGTCGCGACCGGGCGGTCGAAGGCGGCCGGGTCGCCGGCCAGATGGGCCAGCAACGGCAGGCCGAAGACGAGCATGACGATTTGCGCCGAGGTGACCTGTCCGGGCAGTCCGATGATGGGCTTGCCGTCGAGGCGGGCCAGGATGGTGGGCTTGCCCGGGCTGAGCGCCACGCCGTGGGCCAGGATTTCCGCGCCGAGGTTGCGCAGGGCGTCCAGGGTGAAGTCGCGCGCGCCGACCGAGCTGCCGCCGGAGAGCAGCGTCACATCGTTCGCGGCCGTTGCCTCGGCCAGGGCCCGGGTGATGCCGGGCAGGTCGTCCGGGACCAGGGGCGCGGGCCGGGGAAGGGCCCCGGCGGCGGCGATCATGGCCGAGAGGGCGTGGGTGTTGACGTCGCGGATCTGGCCGGGTTTGGGCGTGGCGGCCACGGGCACCAGCTCGTCGCCGGTGGAGAGCACGGCCACTTCCGGGGCGCGGCCAACCGAAACCCGTTCATGGCCCAGGGCGGCGAGTAGGCCGATTTCCTGGGGCCGCAGCCGGGTGCCGGCGGTGAGCACGCATTGCCCCTTGGCCGCGTCCTCGCCGGCGAAGAGCATGTTGTCGCCGGGCGCGACCGGACGGCGCATTTCAATGGCCCCGGCCCCCAGATCCTCGGTGTATTCCACCATGACCACGGCGTCGGCGCCTTGCGGCAGCAGCGCCCCGGTGACGATGCGGGCGCACTGGCCGGGGCCAAGCGGCGTGTCGGGCAGGGTGCCGATGGGGATGTCCATGGCCAGATCGAGGTAGGCGGGATTGGACTCCGTGGCCCCGAACACCTCGGCGGCGCGCACGGCAAAGCCGTCCATGGCCGCCCGGGCATGGGTGGGCAGGTCCTCGGCGGCCAGGATGTCGGCGGCCAGGACGCGGCCGCGGGCCTGGAGCAGGGGCACGGTCTCGGCGGCCAGCGGGGCGAACCCGCGCAGCAGATTGGTGAATTCGGCCGTGGACACGGCCCGGAAGAAACCTTCGCGCATGATAGGCGTCCTTATAAATTTAGGCAGGGAGGAGATCCAGGGCCACCCGGGCCGCCCCGTACAGGCCCACATGGGCGTCGCGCACCAGCCGCACGGGCACGGTGCGCAGCAGATGGCCGTAGGTGGGGGAGTCGTAGAATTCCCGGGCGAATTCCGGGTGGGTGACCACCAGGGGATTTTTGGCGGCCACGCCCCCGCTGATATACACGCCGCCGGCGGCCACGAGGCCCAGGACGTATTGCCGCGCGACCCGGCCGAAAAAACGGGCGAACAGGGCGGTGGTGCGGCTTTGGGGCGAAAGGGCCGCCCCGACCTCGGCCGGGGTGCGGGATTCGCCCGTGAGAAAGCGGTGCAGGTGGGCCAGCCCCGGTCCCGAGGCCACGGAGTCGCCCCGGGCATAGTCCTCGCCGGTCTGGCGGCACAAAAATTCCGCGAATTCCGTTTCCTCGGGGCCGAGGAAGGGAAAGGCCGCCTGCCCGGCCTCGGACGGCAGCCCCATGGCCCGGCCCGCCCCCAGGGGGATGAGCGCGGCGTGGCCGAGGCCGGTGCCCGCGCCGATGACGGCCTGCACCTGGGTCGGGTCCATGGTTCCGGGCAGGATGGGTTCGGCCGTGTCGCCGAGCAGCCGGCAGCCGTGGGCCTGGGCCAGGAAATCGTTGATGCAGGCGCTGCGGGCCAGCCCGTAGGCCTCGACCAGCGCCTCGAGATCGAGCGCCCAGTCGATGTTGGCGAACCGCACCGGCCGGCGGCCGACCACGGCCCCGGGCACGGCGAACACGGCCGCGTCGGCCTTTTCGGGGCGCAAATCGAAATCCGTTTTTTCGAGTCCGGCCACCAACGCGACGAAGGAGTCGGCTTCGGCCGTGGTCAGCCAGGCCGTGGACACCAACTCCAGCCGGGCGTCGGAATCCACGGTGAAATGGGCGAAGCGGCTGTTGGTGCCGCCGATGTCGGCGGCCAGGATGTGCCGGAGCCTGCTCGCGCCGGACTGGGCCATGGCGGTCTCCTTGAAATGCGGCGGGGTTTGCGGCAGGTTGGCCTGCCGCGCCACTGGCAGTGTAGCCGGGGCCGGACCGGAAACGCAAGTATGGCCCAATCCCTGTCTTCCCTGGCCCTGGCCGCCGCCTCCCTGGGGCTGTCGGCCGGCTTTTCCCCGGGACCGCTGTTGTCGCTGGTGCTGTCCCAGACGTTGCGCCACGGCCCGGTCGAGGGCGTCAAGGTCGCCCTGGCCCCGGTCATCACCGACGCCCCCATCATCCTGCTGTGTTGGCTGGCCCTGTCGCGCCTTGCCGGCGCGCCGACGGTGCTCGGCCTCGTCTCCCTGGTCGGGGCGGCGCTGCTCGTCCAATACGGGCTGGCCTGCTTCAAGGCCCCGTTGCCGGACGCGGGCGTGGCCGATGTCGCGCCGCGCTCCATCCTGCGCGGCGTGGCCGCCAATTTCACCAACCCCCATCCCTATCTGTTCTGGATGGCCATCGGCGTGCCGTTGCTGCTGGAGGCCTCCGGGTCCGGGGCGACGGCGGTGGCGCTTTTCCTGGCCGTCTTTTACGTGGCCATTGTCGGGGCCAAGGTCCTTGCCGCCGTGCTGACCGCCAGGTGCGGCCGGTTTCTCTCCAGCCGGGCCTACCGCTGGCTTATGGGGCTGCTGGGGCTTTCGCTGCTCTATTTCGCCGCCACCTTCGCCTGGAAGGGCTGTTCTCTGCTTTTTGGCGCATAATGCCGCATTGTCCTTTGCCGGGAAGGACCGTATCATGCCAGCCCTGACGGCAGTTCCGCTTTTGCATCCAAAGGAGTCTCCATGAGCGCGCCATTTGTTTTGGGCCTTGTCCAGATGGCCCCGGAAAAAACCGTGACCGCGTCCGTCGAAAAGGCCGCCGCCCGCGTGGCCGAGGCCGGCAGGTCCGGCGTCAATGTGGTCGTGCTGCCGGAACTGTTCGCCACGCCGTATTTTTGCCGCAACCAGAACCATGACGCCTTCGATCTGGCCGAGCCCATTCCCGGGCCGACCACCCGGGCCATGGCCGCCGCGGCCAAGGCGGCCGGCGTGGTGGTGGTCGCGCCGCTGTTCGAGCGCCGGGGGCCGGGCTGCTTCCAGAATTCCCTGGCCGTGCTCGGACCCGAGGGCGACCATCTCGGCGTCTACCGCAAAATGCACATCCCCCACGATCCGGGCTTCGAGGAGAAATTCTACTTCGCCCCCGGGGACCTGGGCTTTAAGGCCTTTGCCACGCCGTTCGGGCCCATCGGCACGCTGATCTGCTGGGACCAGTGGTTCCCCGAGGCCGCCCGGGCCACGGCCCTGCAGGGCGCGTTGGTGCTGTGCTACCCCACGGCCATAGGCTGGCATCCCTCGGAAAAGGCCGAATACGGCGCCACGCAGCGTGAGGCCTGGATCACGGTCCAGCGCGGCCACGCCATCGCCAACGGCATCTACGTGGCCGCCGTCAACCGGGTGGGCGTGGAAGGCGGCGGGCCGGGCTACGGCGAAACCCTGGAATTCTGGGGATCGTCCTTTATCGCCGACCCGTCCGGGCGGATTCTGGCCCAGGCCGGCACGGCCGAGGAAACCATCGTCACCGCCGCCATCGATCCGGCCGTGGTCGAGACCACCCGGCGGCACTGGCCGTTTTTGCGCGATCGGCGCATCGACGCCTATGGCGGCCTGTGCCGGCTGTACGGCGAGACGGAAGAAAAGAAATAGCAGGGCGCACCCGCCGGGTGCGGGCCACATCCAGGAGGTTTGTCGTGAAGCGCAACATCTATCTGCGCACCATTCCCATCGAGGAGGCGCTGTCCCGGCTCAAAAACGTCCTGGATCGCAAGGCGCTGCTCGGCGTGGAGCGCATCGGGGCCGAGCGTTCGGCCGGGCGGGTCACGGCCGAGCCGGTCATTGCCCGCTATTCCTCGCCCACCTTTCACAGCGCGGCCATGGACGGCATTGCCGTGCGCGCGGCCGACACCTTTCTGGCCCGCGAGGGGTCGCCCGTCCGGCTGTCCCCGGGCACGGATTTCGTGTTCGTCAACACCGGCCATCCCCTGCCCACGGCCTTCGACGCCGTGGTCATGATCGAAAACGTGGTCATGGACGGCGATGTCGCCACCATCGAGGCCCCGGTGGCCCCGTTTTCCCATGTGCGCCGCATTGGCGAGGACATCGTGGCCACGGAGATGATTTTGCCGCGCCACCGGCGCATCACGCCCTACGACGTGGGCGCGCTGCTCTCCTGCGGCGCCTACGAGCTTCCGGTCTACGAACGGGTGCGGCTGCGGGTGATCCCCACCGGCGACGAGGTCATGGATTTCACCTCCCGTCCCGAGCCCGGCCCGGGCCAGGTGGTGGAGAGCAACTCCATGCTGCTGTGCGCCCTGGCCGATTCCTGGAACATGGACTGCACCCGGGTGGCGCCCGTGCGCGACGATCCCGACGCCCTGGCCGCCGCCCTGGAGGCCGGGCTCGACTCCGACGCCCACGTCGTGGTCATCGTGGCCGGCTCCTCGGCCGGCAGCAAGGATTTCACCCGGGCCACCATCGAGCGCTTCGGCGAGGTGCTCGTCCACGGCGTGGCCGCCATGCCGGGCAAACCGTCGCTTCTGGGCGTGGCCCGGGGCAAGCTGGTGGTGGGCGCGCCCGGCTACCCGGTCAGCTCCGTGGTCTGCTTCGAGCATCTGCTCTATCCGCTGGCCTGCTGGCTGTCGCGCACCGAGCCGCAGACCCGCCAGACCATCATCGCCACCCTGGCCCGCAGCGTGCCGTCGCGCATCGGCATGGTGGATTTCGTGCGGCTGGCCGTGGGGCAGGTGGGCGACGCCGCCGTGGCCCTGCCGCTGTCGCGCGGCGCGGGCAGCATTTCCAGCATGACCAAGGCGCAGGCCGTCACCCGCCTGCCGCCCGAGGCCGAGGGGCTGGAGTCCGGGGCCAGGGTCACGGCCGAGCTGCTGGTGGACGCCGACGAACTGACCCGCACCCTGGTCTGCGTCGGCAGCCACGACAACACCCTCGACATCCTGGCCGACATGCTCATGCGCCGCGATCCGTCCATCCGTCTGGCCTCCAGCCACGTGGGCAGCATGGGCGGGCTGATCGCGCTCAAAAACGGCGCCTCCATGCTGGCCGGCTCCCACCTGTTCGACCCGGCCACGCGGGATTACAATTTCCCCTTTCTGGCCAAGTACCTGCCGCACCTGGACGTGACCGTGATCAATCTGGCCATCCGGCAGCAGGGCTTCATCGTGGCCCCGGGCAATCCCAAGCACATCGCCGGGGTGGAGGACCTCACCCGGGAGGGCGTGCGCTATCTCAACCGCCAGCGCGGCGCGGGCACGCGCATCCTGTTCGACCACCATCTGGCCAGGGCCGGGGTGTCGCCCGAGGATATCCAAGGCTACGGCCGCGAGGAGCACACCCACATGGCCGTGGCCGTGAACGTGAAAACCGGCGCGGCCGACTGCGGCCTGGGCGTGTTCGCCGCGGGCAGGGCCCTGGGGCTCGATTTCGTGCCCCTGGCCCGGGAGCGCTACGATCTGGTCGTGCCCACGGCCTTTCTCGAGGACAAGAAGATCGAAGCGGTGCTGGAAGTGGTGCGGGGCGAGGCCTTTCGCGAGCGGGTGCTGGCCCTTGGCGGCTACGAAACGGACTGGACCGGCCGGCTCATGGAGCCGGGCATGGGGCTGCCGGGCGAACCGGCGGCGTAAGGACGCGGGCGGCCCCTGGCCGCCCGCGCGCACGAGGGATGCATGGACTGGAAGTTGTTGCTGACGACCTTCGCCACCATTTTCGTGGCGGAGCTTGGGGATAAGACGCAGCTGGCCTGCGTGCTGACGGCGGCGGATTCGCGCAAGCCCTGGGTGGTCTTTGCCGGCTCGTCCCTGGCCCTGGTGGCCACGAGCCTTTTGGGCGTCATTTTCGCGGAATTTATCTGCAATTTTGTCTCCCCGGAAATCATCAAGAAAGTCGCGGCCGTGGCTTTCGTGGTCATGGGCGTGCTCATCTATTTCGACAAACTGTAGGAGGCCGCATGGGCGACGATCGCCTGACGCTCGATTTGCGCGACAAGTGCTGAGGCCTGGGACTGGAGATAGGTTGGTATCTCCGTCTCTCCCGGGCCCGGGAACTGGAGTTCCTGGTCGGCCCCAAGGCCCGCCCCACGCTGGACGACCAGCTGGCCACGGTGGCCGGCTGGTCCCTCGAGATCACCGAGGAGGAGGATTTCCTGCGGGCGGTCTATACGCGCGTCCCTCTGCCGGGAGCCGCCGGATGACCCGGCGGCGGCCTGGACATTTTCCGAAAACTCCTGTTTCTACCAGATATGGGTAATCCCTTGCCCCGCCTGTGGCGCTGGATGCTGGGCCGGTCGCTGGTCGTCATCCTGTCCGGCATCGTGCTCGTGGCCGGGGTTCCGGCCGTGGCCGTGATCGTGGCCTCGAGTCTCGACGCCAGACAGGTGGCCGAGCGGCAGGCCAGGGAGGACATGCGCAACCTCACGCGCGGTCTCGTGGCCATCCAGACCCATGTCACCGATCAGGCCCAGGCCCTGCTCACCACCCTGGCCCATGCCGTGGCCCTTGACGAGCGCGACCTCCACGCCCTCAATCGTCTGTTCGCCCTTCTGCTTTCCGAAAATCCGGCCATGTCCAATTTCTTCCTGACCGACGTCGCCGGCCGGGTGATCGCCTCGGGGCTTCCCTCCTTTGTGGGCGTCGATCTCTCGGATCGCACCTACTATCAGACCGCCATGAAGCGGCGGGGACTCGGGGTCAGCAAATTCATTCGCGGTCGGGCCACCCAGGCGCCCATCCTGGCCTATGCCCTGACCGACCGGGGCCATGGCGACGCCTTTTCCGGCGTCATCGGTCTGTCGTATTACCTGGAAGGCTACGAGCGGTTTTTACAGGGGTTGGAGCTGCCATATCACGCCCGCGTCACCCTGCTCGACGCCGACGGACGGCGCATGGTCGCCTATCCCGCACGCGCCGACTTTCCCCTGGGCAAGCCGGCCACGCCCCATCTGTGGCAGCGCTTCCGGGACGCGCCGGAAGACATCGGTTTTTTCATCGACAACCGGCAAAACGGCCAGGAGGGGCTGTTCAGTTTCGCCCGGCTGCGTCTGGGACCGGACCAGCCACCCTACATGACCATCATTGTCTCCAGCGCGCGTGGCGAGGCGTTTGCCCTGGCCGACCTGCAACTGCGACGCGGCCTGTTCGAAGGCGTCGGGGCCATCGTGCTCGCCCTGCTCATCGCCCAGCTGGCCGGCCGGGTCGCCATCGGCCGGGGCGTGGCCACCCTGGGCGACGCGGCCGCGCGTCTGGCCGGCGGCGATTTGGCCGTGCGGGTGCCGGACGCCGGCGGCAGCCTGGAAATCCGCCGCCTGGGCCACAGCTTCAACGCCATGGCCGAGGCCCTGGAAACCCGGCAACGGGAGCTGGAGCAGGCCCTGGCCGCCCTGGGCAGGATGCGCTCCATGCTCAACAACATCCTCGAATCCATGCCGTCGGCCATCATCGGGCTGGACGACACCGGGCATCTCACCCACATCAACAATACGGCCGCCAGCCTGTTCGGCCTGGACAGGGACATGGTGGGCCGGGTGACCGCCGCCTCCCTGCCGGTCCTGTCCGGGCAGACGGCCATGGTGGACAAGGCGCTGCGCGAGCGGCGCTCCCTGGTGGTGGAAAAGCTGGCCATCCCCCGGTCCGGGGACACCCAGTTCATGGACATGCTGCTGTACCCGCTCGTCGCCAACGGCACCGAGGGCGTGGTCATCCGCTTCGACGACGTGACCGAGCGCGAACGGGCCCTGGAGGAAAAGACCATCCTGCTCCAGGAGATCCACCACCGGGTGAAAAACAATCTGCAAATCATCCTGAGCTTCATCGGCCTGCAGGCCGACGAAGCCGAGGACCCGGGCGAGCGCGACCGCCTGCGCCGGCTGGAAATCCGCATCCGCTCCATGGCCCTGGTGCACCAGCAGCTCTACAGCCACGGCGATATCGCCACGGTGGATCTGGCTGAATACGTGAAGACCCTGTCCGAAAGCGTGCTGGCGCTTTTCCCGGGCCTTGCCCGCCGCGTGGAGCTGGTGTTCGAAACCGCTCCCGTGCGCCTGTCCCTGGACAAGGCCGTGCCGTGCGGCCTGCTGCTTGGCGAGTTGCTCACCAATGCCTGCAAGCACGCCTTTCCGCCCGGGACGACCGGCGAGCTGTGCGTGGGCTGCCGCCAGGAAAACGGACAGGCCCTGGTCTGGGTGCAGGATGACGGGGTGGGATTGCCGGCCACGGTCGTATTCGAGGAGGCCGCCACCATGGGCCTGACGCTCGTGAAGGAACTTGCCCGGCAGTTGCAGGGAAACGTGCGCCGTCACACCCCGCCGGGCGGCGGCCTGCGCCTGGAAGCGACGTTTCCGCTCTAGGATGGGAATGCCTCCGGCGGCCAGGGCGCTGCCCTGGACCCGTTGGGGGGCATGATGCCCCCCAAACCCCCTCGCCGGGAAACGCAAGCAGTATCTTTCCGGTTCCTTTGGTTCTGGGTCTTTTCGTTTCGGCGGCTTTGCGCCGAAACGAAAAGACCCAGCATCAAGGGGGTCCGGGGGGGATTATCCCCCCCGGCCGCCGGAGGCCTCTTCTCTTGCTAGCCCCGTCGGGCCTGGTAGCGATTGATGCGCCGTTCGAGCCAGCGGGACAGCTCGGTCAGGCAGAAGCAGACGGCGAAGTAGAGCAGGGCGATGGTGATGAAGATTTCGGTGGGCGCGGTCAGGGTGCGGTTGTTGATCTGCGTGGCCGCCTTGGTCAGTTCGTTGACGCCGATGATGAAGGCCAGGGAGGTGTCCTTGGTCAGGGAGACGAACTGGTTGACGAACGACGGGATCATATTGAAGAGCGCCTGGGGCAGGATGATGTGGGTCATGGCCTGGAAGTGCGACAGCCCGGTGCCCCGGGCGGCCTCCATCTGTCCCTTGGGCAGGGCCTGCACGCCGGCGCGCACGATTTCCGCGATGTAGGCGCTGGTGAAGACGATCAGCGCGATCAGGGCGCTTTGCGCCTCGGGCAGGGTTTGGCCGATCAGCACCGGGGCCAGGAAATAGAACCAGAAGACCACCATCAAAAGCGGCGTGCCCCGGATGATCTCGATGTAGATCATGGCCGGCCAGCGCAGTTTGCGGCTTTTGGCGATGCGCATGAGGCCGATGCCGAGTCCCAGCCAGAAGGCGCCGAAGATGCCGCCGACGGCGAGCAGGGCGGTCATGGCCAGCCCGCCGAGCGGTCCCCGGGGGAAGGCGCCGATGAGCAGGTAGTCGAAATTATTGGCGACGACGTTCCAGTGCATGGCGTTCCCCTTACCGCGAGCGCACGTGGAGCACGCGCCGGTTGTAGAGGTTGACGCCCAGGGACACGATCAGGGAGATGCACAGGTACATGGCCGTGGACACGGTGAACGCCTCGAATCCGTGAAAGGTGTGGGCCTCGATCTGCCGGGCCATGTAGGTCAGGTCCATGACGCCGATGGTCATGACCAGCGACGAGTTCTTGATGAGGTTCAGGAACTGGGAAATCAGCGGCGGAATGATGACCCGGAAGGCTTGCGGCAGGATGACGTAGGTCATGGCCTGGAGAAAGGACAGGCCGCAGGCCCGCGAGGCTTCCAGCTGGTTTTTGGGAATGGAGAAGATGCCCGAGCGGATTTCCTCGGCGATAAAGGCGCTGGTGTAGACGGTCAGGGCGATGACGCCGCAGGCGAATTCGAAGTCATGGGCGTAGAGCCACTGGTTCACGAACTCGGGCAGCACGCTGTAGGAGCCGAAGTACCAGAAAAATATCTGTACGAGCAGCGGGGTGTTGCGGAAAAATTCCGTAAACGACGCGCTGGCCCACACGAGTGGCCGGACCTTGGACAGACGCAGCACCGCCACCAGCGTGCCGAGCGCCAGGGACAGCACAATGGAAATGCCGGATATTTTCAGCGTGGTGAACAGGCCGGAGATGAGCCACTGCCCGTATTCGCCGCTGATCACCTGGCCGAAATCGAATTGGTACGCCAAGGAAATTCCCCACAGCCTCGGGTTGTCGCCGCACGTTGCGCGGTCGCGCCGCCGCGAGGGGAGCCGTTCCCGTCGCGGCGGCGCAGCGAAAGCCGTTTACGCGGCTTCTACGGCCAAAGCTCCATCTTCCAGGTCAGGGGCAGATAGTCCTTTTTGCCCTTGCCGAACCACTTGTTGTAGATCTTCTGGTATTCGCCGGTCTCCCACATGTTCATCAGGGCCAGGTTGACGAAGTCGCGGAAGTCCGAATCGTTTTCCGGCAGCCCCAGGCCGTAGGGCTCGGGGGAGATGTAATCGCCCACGATTTCCCATTTGTCGGGGTTGTCGTCGCTGTTTTTGATGCCCACGAGGATGGATTCGTCCGTGGTCATGGCCTGCACCTTGCCCTGCTTGAGGGCCAGGAAGGCCTCGGGGTAGGTTTCAAAGGAAATGACGGTGCAGCCGGGCTGGGCCTTTTTCACGTTCTGCTCGGACGTGGAGCCCTTGACCGAGGCGACCTTCTTGCCGGCCAGATCGGCCACGGATTTGACGCCCCCGTCCTTTTTGACCAGCAGCTTCTGGCCGGTCATGAAATAGGTGATGGAAAAGTCGATCTGGTCCTCACGCTCTTTTTTGTGGGTCATGGTGGCGGCCACGATGTCCACGGCGCCCTGCCCGAGCATGGGGATGCGGGTGGAGGAGGTCACGGGCTTGAGCTCGAGCTTGACGCCCAGGCGCTTGGCCAGGGCCTGCATGAGGTCGATCTCGAAGCCGACGATCTGGTTGGTCTTTTCGTCGACGTAGCCAAAGGGCGGCTGGGAGTCCTTGACGCCGGCGACGAGCGTCCCGCGGGACTTGATGTCGTCGAGCTTGCCGGCCAGGGCGACCTGGGCGACGAGCAGGGTCAGCAGGCAGGCGATGACCGAAATCCAGGCGGTTTTGCGCATGAGAGCCTCCTTTGGGGCGGGTTGGGGGTTTGTCCCGCGGTTCGGGAACGACGACGGGCGGATCACAAAATTTCCTTGAGGAACAATTTGGTCCGTTCGTGGCGGGGATTGCTGAAAAATTCCCCCGGAGGCGCGCCTTCGAGGATCTCGCCGAAATCCATGAAGATGACCCGGTCGGCCACTTCGCGGGCAAAGCCCATTTCGTGGGTCACGCACAGCATGGTCATGCCGTCGCGGGCGAGGTCCTTCATGACGTTTAAGACTTCGTTGATCATTTCCGGGTCCAGGGCCGAGGTCGGCTCGTCGAAGAGCATGACCTTGGGCTGCATGGCCAGGGCCCGGGCGATGGCCACGCGCTGCTGCTGGCCGCCGGACAGCTCGGCCGGGAACTTCTGGGCCTGGGCGTGGATGCCCACCCGTTCGAGCAGGGCCAGCCCCAGTTCGTCGGCCTCCTTGCGCGGCATCTTTTTGACCTTGGTCGGGGCCAGCGTGATGTTCTTGAGGACCGAAAGGTGGGGGTAGAGATTGAATTGCTGAAAGACAATGCCGATATCGCAACGCAACTGGTTGACGTTGATGTCGTCGCCGTGGATATCGTGGCCGTTAAAGAGGATGTGCCCCTTCTGGTATTCCTCCAGTCGGTTGACGCAGCGGATGAGCGTGGATTTGCCCGAGCCGGAGGGGCCGCAGATGACGAGGACCTCGCCCGGCTCAACGGCCTCGGTGACGCCCTTGAGCACATGGAAATCGCCATACCATTTGTGGACATTGTGAAATTCGATCATGGGCATGGGCGTGTCGATTCCTTTCTTCACGGAGAAAAACCCGCGGCCTCGCGGCCAGGGAGGTTGAAGCGTCACAACGATCCGTAATGCCGTACGATGCGGCAATACGCCCATTTTGTCAAATCCGGGGGCCGGCCGGCGTTGCGCCGGCAGGCCGCCTCCCGTACAGTCGTGATCGGAGGAGTACATGCGGCTGCGTTGGAAGTTTTTCCTGGTGCTTCTGGCCTTCAGTCTCGTGCCCCTGGTTGCGCTGACCCTGTTTACCCGCAACCACGTGGTGCGCCTGGGCCGGACCATTGCCGACGAGGCCCGGACGTACATGGCCGGGGTGGTCAAAAACGAGTTGCGCCAGACGGCCGAGGATTACGCGCTGGTGTTGCGGCGTTCCAAGAGCGCCATGGATTTCAGCCTCACGGTGCTGGCCTCCCAGGCCGAGCGCGCCATCGCCCGTCCGCGCACGCCCGGCAAGGCCAGGGCCCGGGTCTACCGGGCGGCCGAAGTGGCCGGCAATGGGGAAACGCCCCCGGATATGGGCGCGGACGAGGCCTACACCAAGCGGTTGTCCAACGGCGGCGAGGCGCCGCTGCCGATCAGCCGGGACAGCCCGGTGCTCTACCGGCCGCCCGGCGCCAGGGGCACCCGCTACGAGGATGCCCGGCTGGCCTCCCTGGGCCCCACCTTTTCCCTGCTGCGGGCCGAACTCGGCGACCTGCTCCTTTTCGCCTCGGTCACCCTGGACGACGGCAGCCACATTTCCTTTCCCGGCCATGCCGGCTACCCGGCCGACTACGACCCCCGCCAGCGCCCCTGGTATCAGGCGGCCAAGGCGGCCTTCGATCCCGCCGCCCCGACAGGCGGCTCGGTCATCTGGAACGCCCCGGCCGTGGACGCGGCCACCAACCAGGCCACCCTCACCCTGTCCAAGGCCCTGGCCGGGCCGCGCGGGCGGTTCGCCGGCGTGGCCAGCCTGGACATTCCCCTGACCAAGGTGCTCCAGGAGCAGGAAATCGCCTCCCAGTGGTCCGACGCCATGCGCACCTTCGTGGTCTCGCCCCTGCGCGATCCGGGCACGGGCCGCACGACGCTGAGCGTGTGGGCGCAGCGGTCCTATGAGGATAAGGCCCGGGACTGGAAGAGCACCATCGACTTCGAGCAGCTCACCTCGTCGGACAAGACCGGATTCCAGGCCCTGCTCGCCGCCATGGAGCGGGGCGGTTCGGGCGCGGTGGAGCTGCCCTACAAGGACGGGGACGCCTTCTGGGCCTACTCGCGCTTTTTCGACGACGCGCTCTTTCTCATCATCGTGCCCAAATCCATGCTCCAGCCCCTGACCAACCAGGCCGGCCGGGAGATCGTCGGGGCCATGACCAATCTGGCCCGGCTGTCCGGGGGGGCCATGGTGATCATGCTCATCGCCGCCACCGGGGCGGCGCTGTGGATCACCAAGGCCTTCGTGCGGCCCATGGTCATTATGATCGATGCCTGGAAACGGCTGGGAAGCGGCGATTTCACCGTACGCCTGCCCATGCGGGTCAAGGACGAGCGGCAGGCGCTCATCGACGCCTTCAACGAGACAGTGCCCGTGCTGGCCGACCACGTGCGCCTGCAGCGCTCCCTGGAGCTGGCCCAGGAGGTGCAGCAAAACCTGCTGCCCATCGCGCCGCCGCTGGTGCCCGGTCTCGACATCGCCGGGGCGGGCCTTTCCTGCGACGAGACCGGGGGCGATTATTTCGACTATCGGGCCGTGCGGCGGGGCGGGGAAATCTGCCTGGATACGGCCGTCGGCGACGTCACCGGCCATGGCGTGCCCTCGGCGTTGCTCATGGCCACGGCCCGGGCGCTGCTGCTGGCCACCGAGGACAGCGAGACCCCGGGCCAGCGCGTGACCCGGGCCAACCGCCTGCTGTGCCGGGATGTCGGGGATTCGGGCCGCTTCATGACGCTGATGGCCATGGAGATCCGCCCCGAGGCCGGGGTGGCCCGCTACGTGCGCGCCGGCCATGATCCGGCCCTGCTCTACGATCCGGCCGTGGACGCCTTCGAGCAGTGGCTCGGACGCGGGCTGCCGCTCGGCATCATGCCCGATCTGGCCTACGAGGAAACGCTGATGCCCTTTGACCGGCCCGGACTGGTGCTCGTCATCGGCACGGACGGCATCTGGGAGTCGCGGGACGCCGCCGGGGCGATGTATGGCAAGGAGCGGCTGAAGGACGTGGTCCGTCGTACGGCCGGGGAGCCGGCCTCGGCCATTGTTGCCGCGATTCTCGATGATCTGGCCGCGTATCGTGGCGCGGCCCGCCAGGAAGACGATGTGACGCTGGTGGTCGTCAAAAAGACCTGAAGCGGCGTCCCGTAACTGGTGGATGCCGTGCAGGGCCGGCGGGCCGCCAGGGAAATCAGCTCTCGGAATCCGCGACGGGTTCGAGCAGCGTGACCTCGATGTTCTTCATTTTTCCGATTTTGCGAGCGGCGGCCCGGTTGGGCACGGCCACGTCGATGGTGCGCCGGAAGCGCTGGTGCATGGTATCTTCTATAATGAAGACGCCGAGGCCCTTGATGCGGACCTTGTCGCCGAAATCCCAGCCCGAGCGGAGCAGGTCGCGGGAGACGGCCACGATGCCCGGCCGGATGGGCGTGCCGATGGCGGTGCCGGATTTGGTGCCTGCGCCGCCGTTTTCCCGGGGATCGGGGGTATAGGCCGTGATGGTGGCGGCGATGCGTTTGCTCGGGGAGAGCTTTTGCGTGGAAGTGCTTTTGGGTTGTGACGCTTCAACAGTAACGGAGATGGCCAGTATTGTAAGAAGCAAAGTAAAGACTCTCATGCTGCACAAACCTCCATGCAGTGCCGCGAAGATGACGAATGAGACATGATCACGATGTCGTCGACGCGGTAAGGGTGACCCTGGCTGCGGCGGCTTTGGGTCGGTGATGATCGGGTGGTGCGAAGAATACTCTCGGGGGAAGAAGCGAGCCGCGAGGAGATACGGAGTGATTCTCGGTCCGTTTTGAAGCGTCGCTACCTAGTGGAGAGAGAGAGCCTTGTCAAGCCGCGAGGGGCTGCTGGGCCCGATATTTTTTTGTTAGAAAATCTTTTTATTTCAGTAAAGAAGAAATTTGACTTGAAAAAAAATCCGCCATGACAGGACGGGCGCTTCCTGTCAGGATGCCGCTGAAAAACTTCGTTTTTTTGGGAAACTCGTGACACCATGGCTCGCGCTTGCGCCGCACGCGACGCCCGGATACCATGCGCGCCGTATCAGGGCGGCCTGTGCCGCCGGAAACCGCTAACTTCGGAGCCCAAGGCATGACCGATTCCGCATCGCTTTTCAAAAAGGCCCAGCAACTCATTCCCGGCGGCGTCAACAGCCCGGTGCGGGCCTGCCGCAGCGTCGGCTGCGATCCGCTTTTCATCGCATCGGCGGCCGGGTCCAGGATGACCACCGTCGAGGGCCGGGAGATGCTCGACTACGTCATGTCCTGGGGGCCCATGCTCCTTGGCCACAACCATCCCGACGTGAATGCCGCCATCCACGCCGCCGCCGACAAGGGGGCCAGCTTCGGCGCGCCCTGCCCGGACGAGGTGGCCCTGGCCGCCGCCGTGGTCGAGGCCGTGCCCGGCATCGACATGGTGCGCATGGTCAATTCCGGCACCGAGGCCACCATGAGCGCCCTGCGTCTGGCCCGCGGCTATACCGGCAAATCCATGGTGGTGAAGTTCATTGGCGGCTACCACGGCCATGCCGATCCCTTCCTGGCCGCCGCCGGCTCGGGCGTGGCCACCTGCGCCATTCCCGGCACCCCGGGCGTGCCCGCCGACACCGTGCGGCACACCCTGCTCGCCCCCTACAACGATCTGGAGGCGGTCAGGGCGCTGCTTGCGTCGCGTCCGGACATCGCCTGCGTCATTGTCGAGCCCGTGGCCGGCAACATGGGCCTGGTGCCGCCCGCGCCCGGCTTCCTGGAGGGACTGCGGGAGCTGACCCGCCAGCACGAGGCCCTGCTGATCTTCGACGAGGTCATTTCCGGTTTCCGCGCCGCCTACGGCGGCGCCCAGTCCGTGCTTGGCATCGACCCGGACCTGACCTGCCTGGGCAAGATCATCGGCGGCGGCCTGCCTGTGGGGGCCTATGGCGGCAAACGCCATATCATGGAGCGCATCGCGCCCTGCGGCGACGTCTATCAGGCCGGCACCCTGTCCGGGAATCCGCTGGCCATGGCCGCCGGTCTGGCCACCCTCAAGGCGCTCAAAACGGCCGACTACGCCGGTCTGGCCGCCCGCACCAAGGCCTTTGCCGAGGAACTGGCCGCCATTTTGCGCGAAAAGGGCGCGCCGGTGTGCCTCAACCAGACGGCCTCGCTGTTCACCCTGTTTTTCTGCCAGGGGCCGGTCACGGATTTCGAAACGGCCAAGGCGGGCGACGCGGCCCTGTACGCCGCCTACCACAACGGCA
The DNA here is from genome assembly GCA_023426275.1 of Pseudomonadota bacterium. Taxonomy (GTDB): domain Bacteria; phylum Desulfobacterota; class Desulfovibrionia; order Desulfovibrionales; family Desulfovibrionaceae; genus Solidesulfovibrio. The sequence goes on from JAFABC010000223.1 coordinate 21,163, forward strand.
TGCGCGAGGCCGGCGTCATCGTCGCGCCCTCACCCTTTGAATGCGCCTTTACGTCGTTCGCCCACACCGACGACGATTTTGCCCGCACCCTCGACGCGGCGCGTGGCCTCAAACTGTAAGCCGGAAGAGCGCCGGCGGCCGGGAGGACAGGGCAGCCCCCTCCCGGCCCGTTGCACCGCCGGCCTCTGGCCCGGGCCGCCGCGCCAGGGCGGGGCGGGCATGAACCGGTTGGTTCGGGAGCGGAAAAGGACGTGGTGAAAGCCCCGTGGAAACGCGCGCGCCGCCCGTCGCCCCCCGTGCCGTCCCGGCGGGAGGCCGCGCCGCCGGCCGCCCGATTCGCCGCCTTCCAGCCCCCGGCTCTGGAAATCCTCAGCACGCCCACCCCGGTCCGCTACCGCCTGACGCTCTATCTGCTGCTGGCCTTTGTGCTGTGCGCCGCGGGCTTTGCCTGTCTGGCCAAAATCGACCGCATCGTGGCCGCTCCGGGCAAGGTCGTTTCGGCCAGCCGCAACGTGGCCGTCGCGCCCCTGGAAGGCGGCATCATCCGGAAAATCTTCGTTTCCGCCGGCCAATCCGTGGCCAGGGGCGACCTGCTCGCCACCCTGGACCCCACCCTGGCCGAGGCCGGGCTGGCCGAACAGGAGACGAAGCGGCGCGGTCTGGCCGCCAGGGTCTGGCGATTGCGCTGCGAGACCACGGGCCAATGCGCTCCGCCGCCGGATCTCTCGCCCGAAGACCTGCGCCTGGAACGCGACCTGCTCGCCGCCCGCCGCCAGGAGCACGCCGCCAAGCTCGAGGCCCTGGGCCGCCACGTCGGCGAGCTCATGGCCCGGCTGGCCACCAATGCCGCCGAAACGGCCAAGAATAGGAAGCAGATCGCCCTGGCCCGTGACCTGGAACGCATGTACGCCGACATCTACAAGCAGGGGGCCAGCTCCAAGGTCGAATACATGAAGGCCAAGAGCCAGCGTATCGAGGCCGAGGGGCAATTGACGAAGCGCGACAACGAGGCCGCCGAGTTGCGCCAGTCCCTGGCCCGGGCCGAGGCCGAGAAACGCGATTACCAGGGCAAATGGACCGCCGAGGCCGCCCGCGATCTGGCCGAGGCCAGCCGGGAGCTGGCCGCCACCGAGGAGGAGCGGCGCAAGGCCGCCCATCTGCGCGATCAGGTGGCCCTGCGCGCGCCCGAGGCCGGCACGGTCCTCGACGTGGCCGCCAAGGCCGTCGGGGCCGTGGCCGCCGCCGGGGAAACCCTGCTGACCATCGTGCCGCGCGGCGAAGCGCTTGTCGTGGCCGCCGAGGTTGCCGCCCAGGATATCGGGCTCGTGCGCGTGGGCGATCCCGTGCGCATCAAGTTCGAGGCCTTTCCGTTCCAGCGCCACGGCGCGGCCACGGGCCGGGTGGCCACCATCAGTCCCGATGCCCTGGAAAAGGACACGCCCGGCGGCCAGCGCCTCTTCTACCGGGTGCGCGTCGCCATCACCGACGTGGGCCTGACCAATGTTCCCCCGGATTTTCATCTGTTCCCGGGGCTTTCCGCCACGGCTGAAATCAAGGTTGGCCGACGGCGTGTAATCACCTACCTTCTCTACCCGCTCATTCGGGCCTTTGACGAAGGCCTGCGTGAACCCTAACCCCAACCCAAAGGAGCACTCATGAGCGACGAACTGTTTGCTGACGGCGTCCTTTCCGTCGGCTTCGGCAAGGGCGCCGTGCGCATCGACTACTTTGCCCTCGGCGAAACCCTCGACGAGCAAGGCCAGCCCCTCAAGGAGCACCGGCAGCGCATCGTCATGACCACCGAGGGATTCGTGGAATCCTTCGCCCTGATGGCCGGCGTCATAGAGAAACTCAAGGCCGCCGGTGTCATCGCCGCCCGGCCGGCTGCGGCTCAGGGCGAGAACCAGGGCCCGAACTTCTAAAGCCGAGGGAAATGCCTCCGGCGGCCGGGGGGCATCCTGCCCCCCGGTCCCCCCTCGAAAGGGAGCCGCGACGATGGATGTGGTGGAACGCAGCCGGCGCAGCCACGAGCGGGCCTTGGAGATCCTGGACGCCCTGGGCCTCATGCGGGAGTGGGGCCGCTTCGGCCGGCCGGTGCTGGTCGGGGCCGTGGCCCACGGACTCGCCCTGGACCCCGACATCGATATGGAAATTTATTGCCCCGAGCTGCGCCCCGAGGACGGATTCGCCGTGCTCGCCGCCGCCGCCCGTCATCCCGGCGTGCGCGAAACCCTGTTTCAAAACCACATGCACGGCCCGGATCAGGCGCTGTACTGGCAGATCCGCTTTCAGGACGCCGACGCCCTCTGGAAGATCGACATGTGGAGCGCCGCCGACGACTACGCCCTGCCGCGCGGGGAAGACCTTGTCGCGCCCCTGGCCCGGGCCCTGACGCCGCAATTGCGCCGGGTCATTCTGGAACTCAAGGACTGGCGGGCCGCAACCCCGGATATCGACTGCCTGTCGGTGGACCTCTACCGGGCCGTCATCGAAGGCGGCGTGCGCGATCCGGCCGGGCTGCGCGCCTGGATGCAGGCGCACGAAACCGGCGTGTTGACCGCCTGGAAGCCCTGAGCAGGCAGGAAGGAAAGAAAAAGAAGAAGATGCCTCCGGCGGCCGGGAGGGGCACTGCCCCTCCCGGACCCTCCCGAAAGGGGTGGGCGGCCGGACGGTTGGTTGGTCGGGTGGGGCTTCGTACGTTTGTCGGCGCATTTTCCCCCTGGCAGAGCC
>JAFABC010000289.1 GCA_023426275.1 Pseudomonadota bacterium
GCGTGCCCCAGGCCGCCGCCCAGGGAGGCAATGGCCGGGGCCAGAGCGCGGGGAGAAAAAAAGGCCAGGGCGACATGGCCGCAGCCCGGCAGGTCGCAGCCGGCCAGGGCGGCGGCGGCGCACACGAACGGCGCGGCCCCGGGGGACGTCCGGCCGCCGGCAAAGGCCTGCCACAAAACCCCGGCCAGGGCGCGTCCGCCCGGGGCGCGCGACAGCAACGCGCCCGGCGCGTCCAGGCGGCGCGTTGCAGCGGTCGTCAAATCGACATGCAGGATGGCGGGTTGCGAAATACGGGGCATGGCGTTCCTTGCGGCGCATGGGCGCCAAGCGGAAGTAGCAGATGCCCCACGGCGAGGCAACGCGCGCCGGGGGCTAAACTCCTGGTCGATCCGGCCGATAGGAATGTTACCACGTCACGTCGCGCGAGGCCGCCATGGACATCAGCTCTCTTTCGACCGCGTCCGGTGGGCTTTCCACCCTGCTCACCCCAGCCGGTTCCACGTCCCGGGGGCTTACGCTCGGCCGCTTCTCCGAACGCGACGACGCGGATGCCGCCCCCACCCTTTCGACCAGGATTTCCGGAACGTCGGACACCTTCGCCGCCGTCGTCATGGACAAGCTGCAGGCCGCCCAGACGGCCAGCAACGCCGGGGCCCTCGTGACCAGCGGCGCGGCCGGCGACCTGCAGGACGCCCTGGCCGAAGCCGTGAACTACGTGCGCGAAAAGCACGGCGACGCCGCGGCCACGGCCATGATGGGCATCGTGCTCAAGGGCGTGGGCGACGGTTCGGGCGGCGAGGACGCCCTGGGCGACGCCCTGGTCTCCTCGCTCAAGTTCATCGACCGCAATTTCGGCATCGCCTCGGGCGACGCCGCCATCGCCACATTCAACGGCGCCCTCAATGACGCGGTCAACGGCTATTTCCAAAACGGCCACGAGGAGCTCTTCTACGCCTCGGACGGCTCGGGCGGCGCGACAGGGCAGATCCAAAGCGCCCTGTCGGCGACCCTCGACATGGTGGGCCAGCGGTTTGGCGAGGACACGGCCAAGGCCGTCTCGGATGTGATGACGGACAGTCTGGAGAAAACCGGCGTGAACCGCCGGGGACTCGGCACGGCCCTGTCCGCCGCCGACGCCTACCTGCAAAACGCCTTTGGCGAGGAGGCCGGACTGGCCACCGCCACCCAGACCCTGCCGCCGGACGCCCTGCCGACCCTGGCCAAGGGCTCGGTGCTCGATCAGGCCGTCTGAGCCGCCCGCGAGCGGCCGGCCGCCGGCAACGACGCGGCCGATCCGGGCAGGGCAATGATCACCCGGGTCCGGCCGGTGGCGTCGGACGTCTCCATGCGCACGCTGCCGCCGTGGGTTTCGGCAATCAGCCGGGCCGAGTACGCGCCAAGGCCCGTGCCGCCCGATTTCCCGGCCGTCACGAACTTCGAAAAAAAGCGGGACCGGATTTCCGGCGGCACCACGCCCTGGTTGGCGACCACTATTTCGGTGGGATCGCCGGGGCGCAGGTCCACGGTCACCTCGCCGCCGGCCGGCGAGGCCTCCAGGGCGTTTTTCACGCAATTGGCCAGCATGGGGTAGAGCAACAGCCGTTCGCCCCGGACCAGGACGGCGGTGGTCCCGTCGTCGGGGCGGCCCCCGACGGTCAGCGCCAGGGCCTTGCCGCCGGGAGCGGCCAGGGAGCCAAGCTCCGTAAAAAGCCGCCGGGTCATGGCCGCCACGTCCACGGCTTCGGGGTGCAGCCGGTAGACGCCGCGCTCCATCTTGAACAGGTCCAGGGACAGGTTGATCATGGACAGCATCTTGTAGCCGTTTTCCTCGATCAACCGGAGCATCATGACCTGCTGGTCGGTCAGGCCGCCCTGGTCGACGACAAGGGGCGGCAGGCCGATGATGCCGGTCAGGGGCGCCTTGAGGTCGTGGCGCAGGATGTGGTCCACGTCCTCGCGCAGCCGGGCCGCTTCGCGCAGGGCCTCGTTTTGCCGGGCCAGGGCCTGCCGGGCGGCGCGCAGCTCCAGGTGGTTTTTCACCCGGGCCCGGACCACGGCCCGGCTGGCCGGCTTGGCGATGTAGTCCACGGCCCCGAGCGACAGCCCCAGGGCCTCGTCCTCGGGGGCGAAGCGGGCGGTGACGAACATGACGGGAATGTCGGCCAGGGCCGGATCGGCCTTGAGCCGGCGGCAGACCTCGTAGCCGTCCATGTCGGGCATGATGACGTCGAGCAGGATGATGTCCGGCGTGAGCCGGGAAGCCAGTTCCAGGGCCTGGGCCCCGCTGGTGGCCACGTGCAGGTCATGGCCCTCGCGCAGAAATTCGACGAGCACCCGGATGTTGGCCGGCGCGTCGTCCACAACAAGCACGGACGGCAGGCGGGTGTCGCCGGTCACGCTCCCGAGGCGGCCTTGGCCTCCAGGTCCAGGAATTCCTGCTGGATCGCCTCGACCTGGGCGAAGTCCTCGAAAAAGACGTCGAGGATGCGCGGATCGAAATGGCTGCCCCGGCCGGCCTTCATGATCTCCACGGACTTTTCGTTGGAATAGGCGTCCTTGTAGGGACGCTTGCTGGTCAGGGCGTCGAAGACGTCGGCCACGGCGCAGATGCGGCCGTAAAGTGGGATGTCCTCGCCGGCAAGGCCGCCCGGGTAGCCGGAGCCGTCCCATTTCTCGTGATGGGACAGGGCGATGATCTCGCCGACGCGCAGCAGCTCGAAACTGGATTCGCCCAGGATGCGCGCCCCGAAGAGGGTGTGCTTTTTCATCACCTCCCATTCCTCGGGCGTCAGCCGGGCCGGCTTGAGCAGGATGCTGTCAGGAATGCCGATCTTGCCGATGTCGTGCATGGGACTGGCCTGCAGGACCAGATCGACCTCGGCGTCGGGCAGGCCCATCTTGGCGGCGAGCAAGGCGCAGTAGCGGCTCATGCGCTGGATGTGGTCGGCGGTTTCCTCGTCCTTGAATTCGGCCGCCGCCGCCAGCCGGTGGATGGTCTCCAGGTGGGCCGACAGGATGGTGCGCTGGGATTCCTTGACGTTTTCCAGGGCCAGCTTGAGGGCCGAGGTGCGCACGGCCACCATTTCCTCAAGCTCGGCCTGGTAACGCTTCACCTCGTCCTGGGATTCCTTCATCTTGAGCAACGAGCCCATCCGGACCCGCAGTTCCGTCAGGTCGATGGGCTTGGAGATGAAGTCGTTGGCCCCGGCTTCCACGGCCTTGAGGCGGTCCTGCTTGCTGGTCAGCGCCGTGACCATGATAATGGGCACGTCGGCGACATCGGGCATCCCCCGGATTTCCCGGGCCACGGTGAAGCCGTCGGTTTCGGGCATCATGACGTCGAGCAGCACCAGATCGATGCTGGCGTCGAGCACCTTGCGCGCTTCGGCGAAAGATTCGGTCAGCACCGGCTCATAGCCGAGATTGCGCAACAACCCGCCGATCACGCGCAGGTTGATGCGTTCGTCGTCGATCGCCAGAATACGTTTGGTTCCGTCCAAATTCCACCAGCCTTTGGCCACGGTTTCCTTTCAAGGAAAGCATTGCGACCACTTGCAGCCCGTTATGATAGGCCATGGGTTCCCCGAGGGTCAAGCAACTGCCGTGGCGGGCCTTGAAATCCGGGGGGAATCCTGAAATACACTGTCCGTTCCAGGAAACGCAACGGTGCATTCACAACCGGCAAGGACCTATGGCGCACGCACACGATACCCCGATTCCGGAATACGCCACGGACGCCGCCGCCGTCGCGGCCCGTCTCGGCGTCGATCCCGCCCGCGGCCTGTCCGTCGACGAAGCCGGCCGCCGGCTGCGGGAAACCGGCCCCAACGCCCTGGCCGAAAAGGCCGGCCCGGGGCCGTTGACGCGCTTTCTGGCCCAGTTCGGCCAGCCGCTGGTGCTCATCCTGCTGCTGGCGGCGGCGGCCTCGTTCGCGCTTGGCCATGCCCTGGATGGCAGCGTCATCTGCGCGGTGGTGCTGGTCAACGCCGTGCTGGGCTACGTGCAGGAAGCCAAGGCCGTCTCGGCCCTGGCCGCCCTGTCCCGCTCCATGAAGGTCACGGCCGAGGTGCTGCGCGACGGCGCGTTCCAGGTGGTCGAGGCCGAAACCCTGGTCCCCGGCGACATGGCCCGGCTGCGGGCCGGCGACCGGGTGCCGGCGGACATGCGCCTGTGCGACGCCCGGTCGCTGCGCATCAACGAATCGGCCCTGACCGGCGAATCCGTGCCCGTGGACAAGCACCCGGCCCCGACCCCGCCGGACGCCCCCCTGGCCGAGCGGGCCTGCATGGCCTTCGCCACCACGGTCGTGGCCAACGGCCAGGGGCTCGGGCTGGTCACCGCCACCGGGACGCGCGCCGAAATCGGCCGCATCGCCCATCTGACGGCCACGGTCGACGCCCTGACCACGCCCCTGACCCGGGCCATCGCCAAATTTTCCAAGGCGCTGCTCGTGGGCATCCTGCTGCTGGCCGCCCTGGGCTTTGCCGTGGGCGTGTCCCGGGGCGAACCGCCGGAAGCCATGTTCATGGCCGCCGTGGCCCTGGCCGTGGGGGCCATCCCCGAGGGCCTGCCCGCCGCCGTGACCGTCATCCTGGCCATGGGCGTGTCCCGCATGGCCAGACGCCGGGCCATCATCCGCCACCTGCCCGCCGTGGAGACCCTCGGCTCGACCACGGTGGTGTGCTCGGACAAGACCGGCACCCTGACCCAAAACCGCATGACCGTCGCCGAGCTGGCGACCGGGCACGGCCACTGGCGGCGCGAGGGCGACGCCTTTGTCGCCGCGACGCCCGGGCAGGCCGGCGAGGCGGCCCGGCAGGCCCTGCTCGTCGGCGCGGTGCTGTGCAACGACGCCGAACCGGCCGAAAACGAGGACGGGTTCACCGGCGATCCGACCGAAGCCGCCCTCCTCGACGCGGCCACGGCGGCCGGTCTCGATCCGGCCGCCCTGCGCCGCACCCATCCCCGGCTGGCCGAGGAGCCCTTCGACTCCGGGCGCATGTTCATGGCCACCCTGCACGCCGCGCCCCACAGGGGGGGACGGTGGCTGGTGGTCAAGGGCTCGACCGAGGCCGTGCTGGCCCGCTGTCTGCCGGCGCGCCAGCCCGGCTTCGATCCGGCCGCCGTCCGGCAGCAGGCCGAAACCATGGGCAAGCACGGACTGCGCGTGCTGGCCGTGGCCCAAAAGGACCTGCCCGGCGACGTGACGGCCATCACGGCGCAAACGCTGGGAAGCGGCCTGCGGTTTCTGGGGCTGGTGGCCATGATCGATCCGCCCCGGCCCGAGGCCGTTCCCGCCGTGGCCGCCTGCCGCCGGGCCGGCGTGCTGGTCAAGATGATCACCGGCGACCATGCCGCCACGGCCTCGGCCATCGCCGTCGAACTGGGCCTGGGAGAACCGGCCGCGGCCGGCGGCGCGCCGCGCGTGCTGGCCATGACCGGGGCCGACATCGACGCGGCCTCGGACGAGGTCCTGCCGGCCCTGGCCGAAAAGGCGCAGGTGTTCGCCCGGGTCTCGCCCGAACAAAAGCTGCGGCTGGTGCGCACGCTCCAGGCCCTGGGCCATGTGGTGGCCATGACCGGCGACGGGGTCAACGACGCCCCGGCCCTGCGCCAGGCCGACATCGGCGTGGCCATGGGGCGCGGGGGCACGGAAGCGGCCAAGGAGGCCGCCGACATGGTGCTGGCCGACGACAACTTCGCCACCATCGCCGCCGCCGTGGAGGAAGGGCGGGGCGTTTTCGACAACCTGACCAAGTTTCTGGTCTGGACCCTGCCGACCAACCTGGGCGAGGGGCTGGTGATCCTGGCCGCCGTGCTCTTCGGCCTGCCCCTGCCCATCTCGCCCGTGCAGATCTTGTGGATCAACATGACCACGGCCGGCAGCCTCGGCCTCATGCTCGCCTTCGAGCCGCGCGAGGCGGACGTCATGGCCCGGCCGCCGCGCGATCCCCGCCGCTCCATCCTCGACGCCGCCCTGGTGCGGCGGGTGTGCCTGATGGGCGTGCTGCTCCTGGCCGCCTCGTTCGGCCTGTACGAATGGGAGCTTGCCGCCGGCGGCACCGTGGCCCAGGCCCGCACTGTGGCCGTCAACGTGTTCGCGGCCATGGGGGCGCTCTACCTGCTGAGCTGCCGGACCCTGGACCGGCCGGCCTGGGCGCTGCCCCTTGGCGGCAATCCGTATGTACTGCTCGGCATCGCCGCCGCGGCCGTGTTGCAGCTGGCCTTCACCTACGCGGCACCGCTTCGCGACGTCTTCGGCGCGGCCGCCATCGGCCCCATGTCCTGGGCGCGCGTCGGTATTGCGGCCGTGGCCGGCTTCTGTATCATGGAAGTGGAGAAACGCCTGTTGCCGCGTTCCACGGCGACAAAGCCTGTTGCTTGAGAGGAACGCCTCGTGCTAGAGGTTACCATTGGAACAGGCCGTGAAAGCAGCTTTCGGCGGCCAGGGGGCCCGATGCTCCCGGTCCCCCCCGACGAGGGGAAAGGAAAGGGGGGCCGGCAAGCGACCCGATCCCCCTTTTCGGAAGGGGCCGGGCGGGACCGTCGCCCTTCCGGTTGCCGAAGGCGCTCTCGTTACTGCCGCGTCCGTACGTAAGGAAAGGGAGGGGATGGTTCCAGGCGGGACCATCGACGTCACAGGCACATGCGTAGGATCGTCCGCTGCATTTTCCTCGCCGTCCTGGCCACCGGCCTGGGCTGGCCGGCCGCGCTGCCGGCGGCGCAACGGGTCAAGGCCGTCGCCGCGTCGGCGGGAGTGGCCTACGTGGTCCGCTACCAGGGCGATATCGCGCCGGACACCCTGGAGCTGCTCAAACGCGTGTCCAAGGCCGAGAGCCTGATCGAAAGCCCCCCGGACTCCATTCTCCTGCTGGAACGCCGGGCCGCCGAGGACAAGACGTCCTTTACCAAGGTCTTCCAGTCCGACGGCTACTTCGCCGCCACCATCACTGTTTCCGTCAACCAGGACGCCACGCCGGCCGTGGTCACCTACGCCATCGATCCCGGTCCCCGCTTCGAGCTGCGCCGGGCCGTGCTCCAGGCGCCGGCCGACGCGCCCGTGCCCGACGGCGTGCTGCCCAGCCTGGCCGACATCGGGCTGACCGTGCCCGCGCCCTTTGCGGCCAAGGCCGTGGTGGACGCCGAGAAAAAGATCGCCCCCCTGCTGCACCGCCAGGGACGCCCCTACGCCAAGGTGGCCGAGCGCCACGTCACCGCCGATTTCGCCAGCCACGACGTGTCCGTGGTCTGGGAAGTGGACGCCGGTCCCCGGGCCGGATTCGGACCGGTGCGCTTTTCGGGCCTCAAGACGGTCAAGGAAAGCTATCTGCTCGGGCTGGTGCCCTGGACCAAGGGCCAGACCTACGATTCCGAACTGGTGACGCGCTACCGCAAAAAGCTTGTCTCCCTGGACCTGTTCGCCATGGTCGAGGCCGACCCCGCGCCCAAGCCCGACGCCGACGGCGACGTGCCCGTCGTCGTCACGGTGACCGAACGCAAGCACCGCACGATCAAGGGCGGCATCAACTACAAGACCGACGAGGGGCCGGGCGCGAATCTCAGCTGGGAGCACCGCAACCTGTTCGGCGGCGGGGAAAAGCTCGCCGTGTCCGCCGCCGCCTCCTCCATCGAGCAGGTGGGAGAGGCGTCGTTCGAAAAGCCCGACTTCATCACCCCCAAGGACCTGTTCAAGGCCAACGCCAAGGTCGCCGACGAGGACAAAAAGGCCTACAAGGGCCAAAGCGCCCAGATCAAGGGCTCGGTGCGCCGCCAGTTCACCGACCGGTTTTCCGCCGCCGCCGGCCTGGGCTACCGGGCCTCGCGCATCGAGGAAGACGAGTCGCGGCCCTGGGAAAACGACACCCGCTACGGCTTTCTCTTCGTGCCCTTCGAGGCCAACTACGACAGCCGCAGCGACGTGCTCGACCCGCAAAAAGGCGTGCTCGCCAGTCTGGCCCTGGCCCCGTACATGGGCATGGCCAGCAACAGCCCGGACTTTTTGCGGCCGGAATTTTCCGTGGCCAACTACTTCAAGCTGGCCGACAAGCCGGGCGTGGTGCTGGCCACCCGGGTCATCGGCGGGGCCAACATCGGGGCCGAACGCAACGACGTGTCCCCGGATTTGCGCTTCTACGCCGGCGGCTCGGGCTCCATCCGGGGCTATCCCTATCAGACCGTGGGACCGCTGCGCGGCAAGACGCCCGTGGGCGGCGGCTCGGTCCTGACGTTTTCGGCGGAGCTGCGGCTGCGCCTGACGGAACTGATCGGCGTCGTGCCGTTCCTCGACGGCGGATCGGCTTTTGAAAACGCCCTGCCGCCCTACAACCAGCCGTTGCTGCTCGGCGCGGGCCTGGGCCTGCGCGTCTATACGCCCGTCGGCCCGGTGCGTCTGGACGTGGCCACTCCCGTGACCCGACGCAAGGACATCGACGACATTGCCCAATTCTACTTCAGCATCGGACAGTCCTTCTAAGCGGCCCGAACGGCCGCAACGTCCCGCCCCCCGTCCCCGTCGGCGCGTGCTGCGCTGGGCGGCCTTCACGCTGGGGGGGCTTTTCGCCTTGCTGCTTGTGCTGTGGGGGTTCCTGCTGACTCCCGTGGGCCTGCGGCTGGCGGCCCAGGTGGCCGAGAACGCCGCCGCCACCCCGGACATGTCCTTTCGCATCGTGGGCCTTTCGGGCGTACTGCCCTTTTCCCTGCGGCTGGACAGCTTCGCCCTGTCCGACAAAAAGGGGCCGTGGCTGCTGGTCAGCGACGCGCGCGTTTCCTGGTCGCCCCTGGCGCTTCTGCGCGGGCGCGTGCTCATCCGCGAGGTCTCGGCCGACGTGGTGCGCGTCATGCGCGCGCCCCAGACCCCGCCCCCGCCCAAGGAGCCCGAGCCGCTCACCTGGCCGCCGCAGTTCCCGAGCCTGCCGGCCATCCTGGTGGACAAGCTGGCCGTCAACCGCATCATTTTGGACAAGCCGCTGGCCGGCCAGGACGCCGTCATCACCCTGTCCGGCCGGCTGGCCGAATCCGGACGCGGGGCCGTGGGCCTGTCCCTGGCCGCCACCCGTCTGGACGGGGACAAGCCGCTGGCCCTGCGGGTGGCCGGCGCGCTCAACTACACTGCCTGGAAACTGGCCATCCAGGCCAGCCTGGACGACGCGCCCGGCGGGCTGCTCGCCGCGGCCATGGCCGGTCCGGACGGCGGCCCCCTGGCCGTGTCCCTGTCCGGCGACGGCCCCCTGACCGGCTGGAAGGGCCGGCTGACGGGCAGCCTCGACCACAAGGAATTCCTGGCCGCCGATCTCGGGCTGGCCGTGCCCCTGGAAAAAGACGCCATGGCCGCCTTTTCCCTGGACGCCGCCCTGACCCCGCCGGCGGGAATCCTGCCCGCCGACGCCGCCCGGCTCGTGGGCGGGCGGCCCACCTGCCGGCTGGCCGGCCGGTTCGGCATCGTGTCCGGCGAATTCTTCCTGGACAAGGCCGACGTGGCCGCCAATGCCGGCACGCTGGCCGCCACGGCCCATCTGCCCGCCGACAAGGGGCCGCTGGCCGCCACGGTGACCGTGACCCTGCCCGACGCCGCCAAACTGGACCCGTCCCTGGCCGGCACGGCCACGGTCGAGGCCACGGCCTCCGGTCCCATGGCCCGGCCCGAGCTGGACGCCCGCATCACGGCCGCGGGCTTCGCCGCCGGCGGCGTCAATCTGCGCCAGACCGCCATCACGGCCAGGGCCGTCCTGGCCGGCGACCTCGACGGCCCCTTTCCCGGGGCGACCGTCCATATTTCCGGCAATCTCGACGGCCTGTCCGGCCCCGAGGGGACCACGCTGCTTGGCGACGCCCTGACCCTGTCCCTGGACGCCAGCGTGGACAAAAACGGCGTCATCCTGGCCCGAACCGGCGGCCTGACCGGCAAGGGCGGCGGCCTGACCCTGACCGGCATCCGGGTGGACAATGGCAAAATTTCCGGTGACGCCGCCCTGCGCGTGGCCGACGTGGCCGGCGCGGCCGCCCTGGGCGGCCTGCACCTGACCGGCGGCCTGGAAGCCAGGGCCGCCCTGGCCGCCGACGCCGCCGGCGCGGGCAAGGCCACGGTCGACCTGCGCCTCGCCGGATTCGGCGCGCAAAAAACAGCCGCGCGCGACACCGCCAGCGAAGCCCTGGCCGCCCTGCTCGGGGGCGCGCCCAAAATCGCGCTCAAGGCCGACTTTTCGCCCAAAGGCGCGACGCTGCGCGACCTGACCCTGGACGGAAAAGCCCTTACCCTGGCCGCCTCGGGCGCGCTCGACACCGCCGCCGGCTCCCTGTCCGGCAAGACGAAGCTGCGCATCCCGGATCTGGCCGTGCTGGAACCGGCCCTTGGCCAGAAAAGCGCCGGCGCCGTGGTCCTGGATGTCGATCTTTCGGGCAAGACGGTCTCGCCCAAGGTCAAGGCCAACATCACGGCCGACAAGCTGGTGCTCGGCCAGCTGGCCCTGGCCGGCCTGGCCCTGGACGCCACGGCCGACGATCTGGCCAAGGCCCCGGCCGGCACCGTGGCCCTGACCGCCCGGCGCGAAGGGGAGACGGCCAGGCTGGAAACCGGCTTCGCCCTGGCCGGCAACCGCCTGAGCATCAAAAACCTGCGCATAAACGCCCCGCAGGCCGCCTTTTCGGGCGAGGCCACGGTGGATCTGCCCACCAGCCGCGTCACCGGCACGCTTTCCGGCAATGCCGCCGATCTGGCCGGCCTGGGCCGGTTCGTGGGCCAGCCCCTTGGCGGCGGCCTGCGCCTGTCCGTCACGGCCAAGGACGCGCGCGGCGCCCAGGGCGTGACCTGCGACCTGTCCGGCACCAACCTGCGCCTGCCGGGCGTGACCGCCGACCGGTTGAACGTGACCGCCCGGCTGGCCGACGCCTCGGCCGCGCCCAAGGGGCAGGCCACCGTGACCGGCTCGGGCATCGTGGCCGGCGACACGACCCTGACCGAACTGTCCGTGGCCGCCACGGGCGACGGCAAGACCCTCGGCGCGACCGTGACCGCCAAGGGCACGGCCCCGGGCGACAAACCGCTTTCCGTCTCGGCCAAGGCCGCCCTGGCCACCACCGCCAAGGGCCGGCGCGTGACCCTGTCGGCGCTTTCCGGCGACTTCGACAAACGCCGTTTCACCCTGACCAGACCCACGGTGCTCGACCTGGAAGGCGGGAGCACCCGGCTGGACGATCTGGCCCTGACCTTCGACAAGGCGCAGATCGCGGCCACGGCCAGCCTGACTCCGCGCGGCGTGGCCGCCAAGGCCAGCATCACGGGCGTGCCCCTGCACCTGCTGGCCGCGTTCGGCGTCACCGGCGTGGGCGGCACCGCCTCGCTGACGGCCACCCTGTCCGGTTCGGCCGCGCGCCCGGACCTCAAGGCCGAAGCCTCGGTGAAGGGACTCACCCTGGCGGCGGAAAAAAGCAAAGGCCTTCCCACCTTGTCCGTGGAAACCCAGGTGGCCGTCTCCGGCGGCAAGGCCTCCGTGACCACCACCGTCTCCCCCACGGGCAAGAAAAAGGCCATCACCGTGGAAGCGGCCGTTCCCGTGCGCTTCGCCCTGGAACCGTTCGCCTTTGACGTGGCCCAGACGGCTCCCCTGTCCGGCCGGGTGGAGGCCGACTCCGACCTCAGCCAGATGGCCGCCCTGCTCGCCCAGGCCAATACCCGCATCACGGGCCGGCTGACGGCCGACATGGCCCTGGGCGGCACCCTGGCCGCGCCGACGGTCACGGGCGATCTGGCCCTGGCCGCGAAAAGCGTGGAAAACGCCGACGCCGGCCTCGTGCTGCGCGACATGACCCTGCAGGCCCGGGCCGCGAACGGCGTCCTGGCCATCACCAAGGCCGAGGGCCGCGACAACCACGGCGGCAGCTTCACCCTGTCCGGCAACGTGGGCATGGCCGATCTGGTCAACGGTCCGGTCAATCTGGCCCTCAAGCTCGTCCACCTGCGCGTGGCCGGCCTCGATCTGGCCACGGTCACGGCCGACGGCAAGATCGACGTGTCCGGCACCATGTCGCAAATGCGCGCCAGCGGCGACATCGAACTCGGCCCGGCGGAAATCAACCTGCCGACCTCCATGCCGCCCGATGTCACGGTCATTCCCGTCACCCTGGTCAACGACCCCAACGCGCCAAAAAAGCCGACGAAAAAAGCGCCGCCGGAGGCCGCCCGACACATCGACCTCAACCTGACCGTCAGCCTGGGACAGGCGGTCTATGTGCGCGGACCGGGCCTGGAATCGCGCTGGGGCGGCAAGATCACGATCACGGGCACGGCGGCCACGCCGCGCATCGTGGGCAAGTATTACGTGGAAGAGGGCCGGGTGGAGCTTTTCGGCAGCAACCTCGCCATCAGCAAGGGCGACGTGGTCTTTCACGGCGGCTGGCCGCCGTCCCCGGTGCTGGACATCCTGGCCGAGAACAGCTCCAACGACGTCAGCGCCGGCGTGTCCATCACCGGCGACGCCACGAACCCGACCATCAAGCTCGTGTCCACGCCGCCCATGGCCCACAACGAAATCCTCTCGCGCATCCTGTTCGGCCAAAGCGCCGCCGAACTGTCGCCGCTCCAGGCGGCCCAGCTGGCCCAGGCCGCGGCCTCGCTCTACGCCGGCGGCTCGCCGACCAGCATCCTGGCCCGCACCCGGCGCATCCTTGGCCTCGACCAGCTCAGTCTGGTCTCGGGCAAGGAAGGCATCTCCTCGTCCGTGCTCAAGGCCGGCAAGGAGATCGTCAAGGGCGTGACCGTCGGCGTCGAACAGGGCATGGGCGCCCAGACCGGCGCCGTGTCCGTGGAGGTGCAGGTCACCCCCAACATCACCATCGACAGCCGGGTGGGCGCGGACAACAAGCAGGGCGTCGGCGTCAACTGGAAGTGGGATTATTAGCGGGAGAGAGAAGAGAGAAGATGCCTCCGGCGGCCGGGAGGGGGTCACCCCCTCCCGGACCCTCCCGAAAGGGGGCGGCGGCCGGACGGTTGGTTGGTCGGGTGGGGCCTCGAATGTTTGGC
>JAFABC010000122.1 GCA_023426275.1 Pseudomonadota bacterium
GGAGGGACCGGCCGGTCGGCCGGCTCTCCGGGGTCGCCCTCGGGCTTTTGGGACTGCTTTTGGTTCTTGGCTGTTCGTCCGCGGACGCGCCCGTCGGCTCCGTGGGGGGGCTGCGTTTCGGCGCGGCCCGGCCTGCCGACTGCCAGCCCCTGCGCGTGCCCCTGCCGAGCGCCCTGGCGCGGACCCTGGTCTATTGCCGGCGGCCCGGCCCCGAACCGGCCTACGCGGGCGCGTCCCTGGCCGATGCCGTGTGGGGCTTTTACGAGGACCGGTTTTTCGCCCTGTCGGCCACGGTGGCCGCGCCCGGGCAGGCGGCGGCCTTGCGCAACGAGCTGACGCGGCGCTACGGCCGGCCCTATTGCCGCGATGCGCCCAAGCTGGCAGTCTGTCTCTGGCGCGCCGGCGACGCGGACGCGGTGCTCGAGGTTCCGGCCGACGCCCCGGCCCGGTTCCTGTTGCGCCATCGCGAACTGGCCGCGCGCGTGGCCAAGGCTTCCGGAGAAGCCGCGCCGGCGCCGGACGAACCGGCGGCGCCGACCGCCGCTCCGGACTTCCGGGAACGCAGGGACGCCCGCCCGTGACGCGGCCGTCCCGAACCGACGGCACAGGTTTGCATGGACTTGCTTGGCAATGAGAAACGGCCGCTGGCCGAACGCATCCGGCCGGCGTCGTTGGCCGATTTCGTCGGCCAGACCCACGTACTTTCCCGTCTGACCACCATGCTCGGGGCCTCGCGCCTGCCGAGCCTGCTTCTTTTCGGGCCGCCGGGCTGCGGCAAATCAACCCTGGCCCTGATCCTGGCCAAGGCCAGGGGCCGGCCCTACGTGCGGGTCAGCGCGCCGGAGGCCGGGCTTTCCGCCCTGCGGGAGCTTATAAAGGGCAAGGAAATCCTCATCCTCGACGAGCTGCACCGTTTTTCCAAGGCGCAGCAGGACTTTTTTTTGCCCCTGCTCGAAACCGGCGACATCGTGCTTCTGGCCACGACCACGGAAAATCCCTCCTTTTCCGTGACCCGCCAGCTGCTGTCCCGGCTGCACGTGCTGCGGCTGCGCCCGCTGTCCCACGACGAACTGCTCATCCTGGCCGAACGCGGGGCCAGGGAAGCCGGCATGGTGCTTTCCCGGGAAAGTTTGGACGCCATTGCCCTGCTGTCCTCGGGCGACGGCCGCACGCTGCTCAATCTCGTGGAATTCACCGCTGCCCTGCCCGAGCCCCAGCGCGAGGTCGAGGAACTCAGAAAACAGCTGCCCGAGGCCCTGGCCCGAGGCGACCGCGACGGCGACTCCCATTACGAACTGGCCTCGGCCATGATCAAATCCATCCGGGGCAGCGATCCCGACGCGGCCCTTTACTATCTGGCCTGCCTGCTCGAATCCGGCGAGGACCCGCGCTTTTGCTGCCGGCGTCTGATGATCTCCGCTTCCGAGGACGTCGGGCTGGCCGATCCCATGGCCCTGCCGCTGGCCGTGTCCGCCACCGAGGCCGTGGAGCGCATCGGCATGCCCGAGGGCTTTATCCCCCTGGCCCAGACGGCCGTCTATCTGGCGCTCGCGCCAAAGAGCAACAGCACCTACGCCGCCTATCTGGCCGCCAAGAAGGACATCATGCAGTCCGGGGTCAAGCCGGTGCCCCTGCACCTGCGCAACCCCTCGACGCGGCTGCAACGGGAGTGGGGCTTCGGCAAGGGGTACAAATATCCCCACGCCTACCCCGAGGCCTGGGTGGACCAGGAGTATCTGCCCGACGAACTGGCCGGCCGGCGCTTCTACACGGCCAAGGACCAGGGGCAGGAACCCCGGCTGGCCGCCCGGCTGGCCCGGTTGCGCCGGCGGCGCGAGTGAGGCGTCCCGGCGGCGTTTGCCGCGCCAGGGGACCGGATGGGCGCACATTGGGTCGCCGTGTCCCGGTCCGCCGGCGCTTCGGGGCAAATGTCGCCAGCCCCCTTGCTTGCCGGGACCGGGCAAAAAAGCTATTTTTTTCCCGGCGGCTTGGCGCGGGAGCGCCGGTCGCCGTTTTCGGAAAGTCCGCTGGCGCGAAAGCGCGCCCGGGCTTTCTCCCACCCGGTTCCGGCCCCGGCGACGGCAGTCTGTGGGGACGGACCTAGCAGCGGACGCGGTGAATCCATGACCGACCCCCGTTTCGAGGCCTTTTTCGCCGGCCCGGCCCGGGAATTTCTCCTGCGGGCCATTGACCTGTCCCTGGACGAGGACGGGCCGGACCTGACTTCCCAGGCTGTCTTTTCGCCCGACGACCGGCTGGTCGCCCGCATCGTGGCCAAGCAGGACACGCTGGTGGCCGGGTTGCCCATCCTGCCCCTGGTGCTCGAACGCATGGGCGAGGCGGCGCACTGCCGGGTGCGCCTGCACGTCGCCGACGGCGACGCCGTGCCCGACCGGACGCTGGTGGCCGTCATCGACGGGCCGGCCGTGACGCTGCTGAAGGCCGAGCGGGTCATGCTCAATTTCCTGTGCCATCTCTCGGGCATCGCCAACCGGGTCGCCCAGGCCGTGGCCGCCCTGGCCGGGTCCAAAACCCGCCTGCTCGACACCCGCAAGACCTTGCCCGGACTGCGCTATCCCGAAAAATACGCGGTGCTGGTCGGCGGCGGCGTCAACCACCGCAAGAATCTGGCCGAAATGCTCATGTTCAAGGACAACCACATCGACCGGGCCGGGGGGATTCCCCAGGCCATGGCCGCCCTGCGCGCGGCCTATCGGGATCGGCCGGAGGCCATGCCGCCGGTTGAAATCGAATGCCGCACCCTGGCCGAGGTCGGGCAGGCCGTGGCCGAAAAGCCGGCCCGGATCATGCTCGACAACATGGACGCCGCGACCATGCGGCAGGCCCTGGCCCTGGTGCCCGCGGGCATCGAAACCGAAGTCAGCGGCGGGGTGGATCTGCCGGCCCTGGCTTCCATTGGCGCCCTGGGCGCGGATTTCGTGTCCGTGGGCCGCATCACCCATTCCGCGCCAAGCGCCGATTTCAGCATGCTGCTTGAGGAGACGCCCGCCCCATGAACGCATCCCTGACGGAAAAAATCACGGAATTTCGCCGCCAGCGTGGCGACACCCTGGCGATTCTGGCCCATCACTACCAGCGCGACGAGGTCGTGGCCCATGCCGACATCCTGGGTGATTCCCTGGAGCTCTCGCGCAAGGTGGCCGGGCTTTCGGCCCGGGACATCGTGTTTTGCGGCGTGTTTTTCATGGCCGAGACGGCGGCCATGCTGGCCAAGCCGGGGCAGCGGGTGCACATCCCGGCCCGGGACGCGGCCTGCGTCATGTCGGAAATGGCCCCGGCCCCGCTGGTGGCCCGGGTGCTCGACCGGCTGGCCGAAACCGGCCGCGACGTGCTGCCGCTGACCTATGTGAATTCCTCGGCCGCGGTCAAAGCCGTGGTCGGCGCGCGCGGCGGCTCGGTGTGCACCTCGGCCAATGCCGGCAAGATGCTGCGCTGGGCCCTCGACCAGGGGCGCGGCGTGCTCTTCCTGCCCGACAAGATGCTGGGGCAAAATACCTGCGACGCCCTGGGCGTGCCGCCCGAAAAGCGCCACATTCTCGACATCCGGGGCGGCGGTTCGCACCTGGATCTCGATGCGGCGGCCCGGGCCGAGGTGCTCCTGTGGCCGGGGCAGTGCGTCATCCACTCGCGCTTCAAGGCCAAGGACATCGCCGCCGTGCGCGCGGCCCATCCCGAGGCCCGGGTGATCGTGCATCCCGAGTGCGCGCCCGAGACCGTGCGGGCGGCCGACGCGGCCGGCTCCACGTCCTTTATCATCAAGTACGTGACCGAGGCTCCGGTCGGGGCCGAAATCGTCATTGGTACGGAAATCAACCTCGTGTCCCGGCTGGCGCGGCGTTGGCAGGGTGAAAAGACCATCCGCCCGCTGTGCGTGTCCAGCTGCTCGAACATGGCCAAGGGCACCGAGGCGAATTTGTGGGCCACACTGACTTCCCTGGACACGGCGACGCCCGTGACCGTGCCCGAGGACGTGCGCGAACCGGCCACGGCGGCCGTGTCGCGGATGCTTGCCATCTCGGCCTGACGCGGGCAACGAAGCGGGAGGCTTCATGGTGTATCGCATGCATGCCAACGCCCTGGTGGTGGGCTCGGGACTGGCCGGCCTCACGTCGGCCCTGATCCTGGCCGATCACGGGCTCGAAGTGATTTTGCTCACGTCCGGGGATGATCTCGACGACGGCAACAGCGCCCTGGCCCAGGGCGGCATCGTCTTTCGCGGTCCCGACGACTCGCCGCAACTGCTCGAACGCGACATGCTGACCTGTGGCTGGCGG
Organism: Pseudomonadota bacterium; assembly: GCA_023426275.1. Taxonomy (GTDB): domain Bacteria; phylum Desulfobacterota; class Desulfovibrionia; order Desulfovibrionales; family Desulfovibrionaceae; genus Solidesulfovibrio. The sequence continues at coordinate 4,296 of JAFABC010000122.1, forward strand.
CACAATTCCGTTCGCGCCGTCAAATACCTGGCCAAACGCGGGCCGCAGGTGGTGCAGGAACTGCTCATCGACCGGCTGCACCTGCCGTTCGACCACAAGGAAAACAGCGAGGAATGGCACCTGGGTAAGGAGGGCGCCCACAGCGTCGCCCGCATCCTGCACATGGCCGACCGGACCGGACGCGGCATCATGGAAGGGCTCATGGCTGCGGTCAAGGCCCATCCCGGCATCAAGATCCTGGCCCGGCGCACGGCCGTCGACCTGCTGACCTCCCATCACCACGCCACGCTGCTGGAGTTCAAATACCAGCTGCTCAACCAGTGCCTGGGGGCCTACGTCTTAAACGAGGTCTCGGGGCAGGTGGAAACGATTCTGGCCGATTACACCGTGCTGGCCACGGGCGGCTGCGGGCGGCTGTTCCTGCACACCTCCAACACCCGGTCCTCCATCGGTTCGGCCCTGGCCATGGCCTCGCGTGCCTTCGTCAAGGTCATGAACGTGGAGTACGTGCAGTTTCACCCGACCACGCTGTTTCACCGGGCCGAGCGACGGCTGCTCGTGACCGAGGCGCTTCGCGGCGAAGGGGCGCGGCTCGTCAACGATTCCGGCGAGCCGTTCATGCAGCGCTACGACCCCCGCGCCGATCTGGCGCCGCGCGACATCGTCACCCGGGCAATCCTGGCCGAGATGCTCAAGACCGACCAGGATTGCGTCTATCTGGACGTGGCCAACTACGTCAAAAACCTGGAGCAGCATTTTCCCACGGTCTACAAGGGCTGCCTCCAGCTCGGCATCGACATCACCAAGCAGCCCATTCCCGTGGTGCCGGCGGCCCACTATTTCTGCGGCGGCGTGCTGACCGACAACACCGGACGCACCACCCTGGAACGCCTCTACGCCGCGGGCGAGTGCGCCTGCACCGGCATTCACGGCGCCAACCGGCTGGCCAGCACCTCGCTGCTGGAATGTCTGCTGTGGGGCTACAGCGTCGGCCAGGACATCGGCAAGCGGGCCAGGCACAAGACCTCCGGCCTGGGCCGGCGGCTGGTGGACAGCATCCCCGACTGGGTGAGCCCCGGCTCCAACCGCAACGAGGACCCGGCGCTCATCGCCCAGGACTGGGCCACCATCCGCAACACCATGTGGAACTACGTGGGCATCAACCGGTCGAGTTCGCGGCTCAAGCGCGCCTTCGAGGACCTGCGCGAACTCAACAAGCACCTGCACGACTTCTACCGCGAAACCCCGATGTCCAAAGCCATTGTGGACCTGTTCCACGGCTGTCAGGCCGCCTACACCATCACCATCGCGGCCATGCAGAACCGCCGGTCCCTCGGCTGTCATTATCGCGTGGATTAAACCGGGCAGGAGAAGACGCCTCCGGCGGCGGGGGGCATGATGCCCCCCGGTCCCCCCCGAAGTTTCTTATGCGGCGCGAAGCGACGCTGGCGCACCTTGGCGGCGCATTTCTTCCCTGGCCTTGCCAGGGAAGAAA
>JAFABC010000307.1 GCA_023426275.1 Pseudomonadota bacterium
CCCCCCCCCCCCCCCCCGCCGGAGGCATCTTCCCTCCGGGTGCATTGCTTTCCCGCGCCGCTTGGCTATCTTCCGTCCATGGATGCCTTACAGGACAAGATCACGGCCGAGGCGGTGATCGACGGAGCGTTCGCGGGCGCGCGCCTGGACCGGGCGGCGGAGCTGGTTTGGCCTGACATCGGGCTGCGCGGCCGGCGGCGGCTGATCGAGGCCGGCGTGTTGCTGGTCGATGGCCGCCCCCGGCCGGCGGCCTATCGGGTGCGGGCCGGGGAAAGACTTGCCGCCGTGGCCCTGGCCGCTCCCGAGGCCCGGTTCCAGGCCGCCGACGTGCCGGTCCTGGGCCGGTGCGGCGCGTTTGCCGCCGTGGGCAAGCCGGCGGGCCTGCACAGCGCCGCCATCGCCCACGGCGGCGGTCAAAGTCTCGACGCGCTGCTGCCCGCGCTTTTTCCCGGCGAAACGCCCGTGCTGCTTTCCCGCCTTGACCAGCTCACCAGCGGCATCGTGCCCGTGGCCTTCGATGCCGCCGCCGTGGCGACCTACCGCCGCCTTGAGGACGCGGGGCAGGTGGTCAAGACCTACCACTGCGTGGCCCATGGCGTGGTCACGGGGCCGTTTGTCGTGGACTACCGGCTGGACACCGCTGATCGCAGCAAGACGCGGATGCGGTTTCGTACCGATCCCGATCCGCTGCGCCACACGGCCGTCACGCCTCTGGGCGGCGCGGCGGGTCTGACCCTGCTTGCCTGCCGCATCCACAAGGGCGCCCGGCACCAGATCCGGGCGCACCTGGCCGCGGCGGGCCATCCGCTGGTCGGCGATCCGCTTTACGGACGCGGCGAGGGGGAGCGGTTGTTTCTGCACTGCGCCGCCCTGGTCAGTCCGGTCCTGACCGTGGAGGACGCGCCGCCCTGGAGCCTGGAATTGGCCCGGGAAGTGGTGGCGGCGGGACACAAGCCGTAAGGGGCGCAAGGCGTGGCCGTGGTCCGGGGCGATGTCCGCGACGGCCCAGGGAGGATTCCCGACGCGGCCGATTGGATCGTCGCGGGGCGCTTCAGGAAAAATCGGGGCCGGCGCCTCTAATTGGCGTCGGCCGAAAGGGCGTCGAGCAGGCCTTCGATGATTTCGTAGCGCTGGATGAGATAGGTGCCGGTCTGGACCTGCTGCTTGAGTTCGGCGATGCGCCGGGCGCGGGCCTCCGGCGATTCCTGACGGGCGGCCGGGCCGCCTGGGGGGCGCAGGGACTTTTCTGGAACGGTCATGGCGACATCCTTGTCGTGGTTTCCTGGGCAGCCCAGGGATAATTCCGTGTATCGCCTCCCTTATCGGCGGCTGGCGGGGAGAACTTTAGCGGAACGGAAAAATTGTCCGTCGCGTCGCAAAGGCCTTGCAATCGTGGGCGGTCTTGTTTATAAGCATAAACATGCATGAACACGGTGTGACGCAACCCGCGCCCGACGGTGGTTTTGAAGGGTTTTTCGACCGGGTGGCCAAGGCCACGGGCATCCGTTCCCAGGCCGAACTGGCGGCCCGGCTCGGCGTACACCGTTCGGCCGTGACCCAGGCCAAGAAAAAGGACGCCGTGCCCAAGGCCTGGATTCTGACCTTGTCCCGGCAGGCCCGCGTCGACGCCGACTGGCTGGAGTACGGTCGCGAAACGCCCGGAGCCGTCGCCGCGCAGGAAGGGCGTTTTCAGGGCGTGCCCAAGGTGCGTGCCCGGCTTTCGGCCGGTGGCGGCTCCTTCGAGACGGCCGGCGATGTGGAGACGGTCTATCCCTTTCGTCGGGATTGGCTGCGGCGCAAGGGCAATCCGTCGCACATGGTGCTCATGGACGTGGTCGGCAACAGCATGGAGCCGGAGTTGCGCCATGGCGATCTGGCCCTGATCGACCAGAGCCAGACCGCTATCGTGGCCCATGGCGTGTATGCCGTGGGCGTCGAGGACACGGTGCTGGTCAAGCGGGTGGAAAAACGACCCGGGGCGCTGGTGCTGTTGAGCGACAACCAGGATTACGCGCCGATCGTGCTGAGCGGCGACGAGCTCGATGCCTTGCGGATCATCGGCCGGGTGCTGTGGGTGGGGCGGGAGTTGTAGGGCGAATTTTTTTTGCCTGCTTGGTTTATAAAAATAAACTTATGTTGCGTGGATCTCGCAACAAGGAGGCGCATCATGCAACGACGCTATTGCCGCTGCGGCATGTCCATTCTGGTGGATTTCCGTCCGTTGGGACCGACGTGGCGGGCCGTGTTTTTTCGCTCCCAACGGCAGAGCCGGGCGCGGGTGTCGCGTTGCCCGTGCTGCGGGGAGCCGTTGGATATCGACCGCCTGTCCTGACGGCGTTGTCCGGCCGGGGTGGGCTCGGGCTTTCGCAACAGGGTGCAGCATGAAATTTGGTCGTCCGGTGGTTTCGCCTTCCCGTTTCCAGACCCCCTCGCGGAGACGGGAAGGCGCCTCCCCAACCGGCCGGTGCGACCGGAAGTCCGTGGCGTCGCCAACGTCCCCGCGGCGTCACGGACTTTTTTAACCGGTTGTTTTTCGGGATTTTACTTTTCTCCCGGCGTGATCGGGAGTATGATAACCAGTGCGCCGCCGGGCAGGGGGCGCATTGTATCATGCTTCATGCGCCAAGTGTCATGGGGAGGGGCCGTCATGAAGAAGTGGACGCTCTTTATTCTTTTCGCCGCGACCGTCAGCGGCATTTCCACCATCTACGCGCCGCAGCCGTTGCTGCCGCTGTTGGCCAGGTATTTTTCCGTTTCCGAATCCACGGCTTCGCTGGTGATCACCGCCACCATGTTGCCGCTTGGTCTTGCGCCGCTGGTCTATGGATTTTTTCTCGACGCCGTACCGGCCAAACCGCTGATCGGCATTTCCCTGGCCCTCCTGGCCGCCTGCACCGCCGGCTTGAGCCTGGTGCCGGATTTTCAGTGGTTCCTGGGCATTCGTATCGTGCAGGGGCTGCTTGTGCCGGCCCTGCTCACCTCGCTTATGACCTATCTGGCCACCTCGGCCGCGGCCGGGACGCTGCGACGGGTCATGGCCGTCTACATCGCGGTCACGGTGTTCGGCGGTTTTTTCGGCCGGTTTTCCTCCGGGCTCCTCGCCCAGGTCTACAGCTGGAAGCTCCCGTTTCTGTGTTTGGCCGTGCTTCTGGCCCTGTGCGCGGCCGGCTGTCTGGCGCTGCCGCCCGATGGCCGGGCCGCCTTTTCCCCGGTGCGGCTGGCGTTCGCGCCGCAGGTGTTGCGCAAGCCCGGCTTTGTCCGAACGTATTTGGTTATCGCGCTGCTTTTTTTTGTCTTTTCCGGGATGCTCAATCTGCTTCCCTTCCGGCTGGAGCAGCTTGAGGGCGGCTATTCGCCGCTTCGGGCCGGCGCGATGTATTCGGGCTATCTCATGGGCATCATCACCTGTCTGACCTCGCACCGCGCCTCCAGGGCCCTGGGCGGGCCGACCCGGGCCATGGCCGTGGGCGCGGGAGGCGTCATCGCGGCGGCGGCCATCTTCGCCATGCCGGCCCAGGCCGCCATCTTCGCCTGCGTTTTCGTGCTGTGCACCGGCATGTTTCTGGCCCATTCCGTGGCGCCGGGTGTGCTCAACGGCGCGGAAAGCGAGCACAAGGGGCTTGTCAACGGTCTCTACATATCTTTTTATTATTCCGGCGGGGCGCTCGGGGCCTATATGCCCGGGCTGATCCTGGTGCATTATGGATTCAACGCGGCGGCGGGGGTGCTGGTGATCGCGGCCACCCTGGCCACCATCCTGGCCGCGCGCCTGGACGGGGCGGCGTTCGCCCTGGAGGGCGTCGGGAGGTAGGTTGTGGCGGGAAAAGACAGAGCGGCCGGCAGGTGCCGGGCAGCGCCCGGGTTCGCGACGGCGCGGCCCGGGGAGGCTTCGGGGGGCGTCCCGGGCCTGCCGGTGGCGCGTGCGGCGCGCGGGCCGTCCCTGCTTTGGGGCGTCGTCCTGGCGGTTTCCCTGGCCCTGGCCGGCATGCCCCCGGCGGCCCTGGCCCAAACCGACGCCACGGTCCGGGGCGGGACGGCCACCTATCCGTCCCTGGACGTCAACATTGCCGACGGCGCGAAGCTGGCCCGGCTGCACCTCGCCTTCGAGGTCCAATGCATCAATGAGGAGGCCGCCCGCATGGCGGCGTCCCCGCAGGTGCGGGAGGCGGTGCTCCTTTTTTTGCGCGACAGGAGCGTGGCGGAACTGGCCACGCTTGCCGGCAAGCGCAAACTCCGGCAGGAACTGGTGGGGGTCATGAACACGGCCCTTGGCGCGCCCCGTGTGGTGCGGCTCTATTTCCTGCAGTTCGTCATCATAAGGTGACGCCCCATGCCCCTCGTTCGTCTCATTCGCCACGGTCAAAGCGCCTCCAACGCCGGTGAGGTCACGCGCTATCCCGACACCATTCCCCTGACGCGGCTCGGACGCGCCCAGGCGGCCCTGGTCGCCTCCTGTTTTCATCGGCCGCCGCGCCGGGTGATCTTTTCCGCTTTCGACCGGGCGGCCCAGACCGCCGAACCCCTGTGCGAGCGCTTTCCCGACGTGCCCGTGGCCGTGTGGCCGGTGCAGGAATTCACCTATCTGGCCCCGAGCCGCTATGCGGGCACCACGCGGACCGACAGGGCGGCGGCCGTGGCTTCCTATTGGCAACGGCTCGATCCCCGTTTCCGCGACGGCGAGGGCGCCGAGACGTTTGTCGCGTTCTGGGACAGGATCGAGGCCTTTTGGGAGCGGCTGGTCGCCTTGCCCGGCCCGACGGTCGTGTTTTCCCATGGCCAGTTTCTGCGCGGCGTCATGTTGCGCGTCCTTGGCGGGCCGCTTGGGCCCGAGGAAGCCATGGTCCGGTTCAAGGCGTTTCGCACGGCCATCGCCTATCCCAACACGGCCATTGTCCGGCTGGGGCTTCTCCCGTCCGGAGCGGCGCTGGTGGGCCAGCCTTCCACGGAGCATCTGCCTCCGGAAATGCTCTCCACGTAACCGCGTCATTTCTTTCACGGACCCGTTGAAACGATCGTTTCCTTGCTCTACAACGAAGGCCAAGTACGTCTTGTATTGCCCTCAAGGAGCGTGACAATGGCGCGAATGCCGACAGTTTGGCCCGGTGGGGGCGCGATGCGCATGGTTGTGATCGCCACCCTGGCGACAGTGTTGCTTGCCACGTCCCCGGCCCTGGCGGTCAAACGCGCCGGGGGCTTCTGGAAGGGCCTCACCCGGGAGCAGAAGACCGATCTTGTCCTGGCCATTTTCGACGGGTTCAATCTCAACGAAAATATTTTGAGCATCACGCTCAAAAACGAATACACCATTTGTTCGGACATCATGGAAAGCATCATGCGCCAGTCCGATGCTTTTTTTGCCGGAATGCCGGCCGGCAAAATCGTCACGGCCCTCGACGGATTTTACGCCACGCGCAGAAATAGAAACATCCCGGTCTCCTGGGGACTGTGGGTGGTGGTGCGCGAAAATCGCAAGGACCCGACCGTGGCCAAATTCCTGGAGGAATTGCGCGCCCTGTATCCGTGACCGTTCGCCTTGCATTTTTGGGCAACGTGATTAAAACGGCTGCGCCGGCCGCCGGCGTGGCCGCGAGGAGGGAACATGCCGTCGCCGACTGATGTCTATTATGCCAAGCGGCTCGAGGAAGTGGCCGGGGCTTTGCGCAGCAACCATTTCGACGCCCACGTCGTGCCGGATATCGCGGCGGCGCGGGCGCTTTTTCTGGAGACCATCCTGCCCCGGTCGGGAGCCGGAACCGTGGCCTACGGTGGCTCGGCCACGCTGATGGCCCTCGGGCTGCCCGAAACCCTGGCCGCCACGCCCGGCCTGGACGTGGTCGACACCCTTGATCGCACCCTGACGCCCGAGCAGGCCTACGAACGCCGCCGGCAGGCCCTGCTCGTCGATTTGTTTCTGACCGGCACCAACGCCGTCACCGCCGACGGCGTGCTCGTCAACCTGGACATGATCGGCAACCGGGCCTGCGCCATCGCGTTCGGTCCCAAACGGGTGGTCGTCTTTGTCGGTCGCAACAAGCTGGTCGAGGACTTGACATCCGCCGTGCAGCGCATCAAGGAATTCGCCGCTCCGGCGAACGCCATCCGGCTGGCCAAGAACACGCCCTGTGTCAAAACCTCCCATTGCGAGGATTGTGGCAGCCCGGAGCGGATTTGCAATGTATGGACCATCACCGAAAAGTCTTTTCCCAGGGGACGCATCTCGGTGGTTTGCATCAATCAGGATTTGGGACTGTAACAAGGCCGTTTGGGGCAAAGCGAGGGGCCGGCGTTGGTTTGGAAGAAGATACCTCCCGAGGCGGATTACTTTCATAGCGAACCAGGAACCGAATATTTCATCTGCGAGGAGGGCTTCGTCGTCGAGGGGCGTTATTTGCAAGAGGACGGCGAAACCAATCTCGACAAGGCCATCTGGCCCACGGTCCAGGGAACGCGCGCCTATATCCGGGTGCGTCGCAAGGGCGTGGACAAGAAGTTTCAGCTGGTGCGCATTTTCGCCGAGTTGTTTCCCGAGCTGCTTTCCGGCGAGATTCAGGTCCGCACCCGCAAGGGTCCGTTCAAGCTGCATATCGAATCCGAGGCGCAGGAGACCAAGGCGCCGTCCCGGCAGCCGGCCGCGTCCCGTCCCCGCAAGGAGGCTCCCTCCCGTCACGAACGTGACGTCGACGAGGACGAGCTGCGGGAACGGGAGGAGGACATCTCCCTGGACGAGGATGAGGACGAGGAGGCGGTCAGCACCGTTTCCGACGCCCGGATCTGCAAGGTGTGCAACCTGCGCAAGCGTGCTTCGGAATTCAGCGCCCGTGACGATATGTGCATGGATTGCTACATGGGCCGCGACGAACTGCTCAAGGAAATCATTGCCCGCCGGCGGCGCAAGAACAAGTCGGCCGCGCCCCGCACGGAGGAGCAAAAACACGAGCAGGGCGACCTGGACGAGGGCTTGAAGCCCTTCGATCACATGCATTTCGGCGTCAAGCTTCCCGAGTGACGCCGGTGCGCCGCTGCCGGATGCGCGTGCTTCTCCGGCGGCGGCGCGCCTGACATGACGTCCGGGCGCACGCGCCCCTGTCCGGATCGCCCCAGCCCGGCCGTGCTTCCCACGGCGAGGTACCCATGCCGCAACCAGGACCCGATCCCGTTCCCCCGTCCCGCAAGGGGCTGCGCGAGGTCGATCTGCTGTTGCCCGTGGCCGTGGCCATCTGCGTGGCCCTGGGCTGGTATGTGGTCATCGACTACGAACGCGCCGTGGGGCAATGCCTCGCCTTTGTGCCTTCGCTTGCCGTGCGGGTGGGCGAACTGCGTCTGATGATGGTTCTGCTGAGCGTCGGGGCGCTCGGGCTGGCCGGACTGGCCGCCCGCGACGCCAGACGGCGGCGACGGGCCGAGGCCGACCTGCTGCTGGCCAACGAGGCCCTGGCCCGGCGCATGGAGCGGCGCACCACCGCCCTGGCCAGCCGGACCAAGGCCCTGCGGGAATCCCAATTGCGCGAAAAACTGGCCGAGCGTGAAGCCGAGGCCGCCTTTGCCGCCGGCCGGGTGGAAGCCGCCGGGGCCTATCTGCATGGGGTGGGCAACGCGTTGTCCTCACTTGAGCTGGAGATGCTGCGCCTGGGCAAGGCCCTGGACAGTCTTGGCCGGATGGGCGTCGCCTTTGACAGCCTTGGCCGCAGTATCGCCGCCGGGGATACGCCCGCGGCTTCCAGGCAGGCCGCGGTCCTGCGCAAGACCGTGGTGGACCGGGCCCTGCCGCGATTGGGCGAACGCGCGGTCGCCCTGGACGAGATCAAGGAACGCATGATGGCGGAGCTGGAGCGGTACCGGGGGGAATTCGAACGCCGGGGCCGGCCCCGGCCGTTTGTGTCGACCGTGCGCCTGGACGCGGAGCTGGGCGCCATTCTCGACCGGATGCCCCGGTCGGCCGGTTATGATCCCGTGACCCGCGACATCGCGCCCGACGTGATGGTGGCCGTGCGCAAGCAGCCGTTTCTGGCCGGGCTGGCCGCCCTGTTGCGCCAGAGCCTTGATGCCGCCACCGGGGCGGTGACCGTGCGGCTGAGCCGGGAGGAGGGCGGCCCGGTGGTGCTGAGTCTTTACGGCGTGCCGCCGGTCGAGGTCGGGGAGCCGGCCGTGGCCGGGTTTATCAACTACTTGAACGAAAACGGCGGGGCCACGGCCTACGAGCCGGCCGAGCCCGGCCGGGACGCCCGGCTGGTGGTGGAACTGCCCGCCGCGGGCGCGACGGAAGCCGACCTTTCTTGACAGGCAGGCGTGATCCTTTATGATCGACTGAGGTGTTTGGACGCTCGGATTGACACAAGCAGCGGGGGACAATGGTCAGGCGCAACATTTCCGAACTGCGGGCGGGCATGGTGCTCGCCGAGGACGTCCTGACGCCGGGCGGCCGGTTCCTCATGCCCAAGGGCACCACCCTCGATCAAGGCCACCTCAAGTCCCTGCACGCCTGGGACCTGCCGGACGTCGGCGTGGAGGTCCCAAGCGAACCGCCCCGGGAGGACCGCGATCCCGGCGAGGGACACGATTCCGGCGAAGACCGGGACCGGGCCGAGGCCCTGGCCGCCATGGCCGCGACCGTGGTGCGGCGTCGCATGGACCACGTCGATCTGGAGCACGAGGCCGGTCGGGTGCTCTTCGGTCTGGCCGTGGACCGGGAGGTGCGCCGGCGCGAGGCCGCCGGGGACGCGGACGCCGCGTCCGGGCCGGATGCCGACGGCGCGTCGGTTGCCGACCTGCCCCCGTTGGGCGCGCCCGAGGCGCTTTTGCGCGACGAACCCAAGCTCGTCTCGCCGCCCGAAGTGTATCTGCGCATCAGCGAGGTGCTGCGCGATCCCCAAAGCACCGTCGATGACGCCGCCGCGAGCATCAGCCACGACCCCAGTCTCGCGGCCAAGCTGCTGCGGCTGGTCAACAGTTCCTTTTACACCCGCACCATGCGGGCCGTGCGCGGCCGGTTTCCGGCCAAGGTCGACAGTCTGTCCCGGGCCGTGATGGTGGTCGGGGCCCGGCAGTTGGCCACCCTGGCCCTTGGCATCTCGGTGCTGCCGCTTTTCCAGGACATCCCGCCCCGCTGGGTGAACATGCGCGTTTTCTGGGAGCACAGCGTCGGGTGCGCCGCCGCCGCCCAGGTCATTGCCGCCGAGCTTGGCCGGGACAATGCCGAGGCGGCCTTTGTGGCCGGACTGCTGCACGACATCGGCCGGCTCATCGTGTTCAAGCAGGCTTCCCAGCACATGGCCGCCGCCATGGCCCAGGCCGCCGCCGAAAAGCGGCCCCTCTACGAAACCGAGCGCGAACGCCTCGGCTTCGACCATGCCGCCCTGGGCGGGGAGCTGTTGCGCAAGTGGCAGTTTCCGGCCAACCTGGAAAAAATGGTCCGGTATCATCACGATCTCGACGAGCCGCTTTTCATCGAGGAACCGGCCATCATCCACCTGGCCGACTGCGTGGCCACGGCCATGGGCTGGGGGAGCAGCGGCAACCGGCAGGTGCCGCCGCTTGTTCCGGCGGCCTGGGACGCCCTGGGGCTGACCGGGGAGCGCCTTGGCCGGATGGTGCCGCTTATGGAGGCGCGTCTGGACGAGACCATGCGCGACTTTTTCCCTGACAGGGCCGGACCGCCATGACGTGGGTCGGGCGATACCCGCTGGAGCGCTGATGCCAGCCCGAATATTGGTCATTGAGGACGATGCGGCCTTTGGCGAGATGCTGTGCGAGGCCCTGACCTCGCGGGGCTACGAACCGGTGGGCGTGGGCTCGGCCGAGGACGGCCTGTCCCGGGCCCGCGTCGAAGACTTCGATCTGGTGCTTACCGATGTCATGCTGCCCGGCATGGACGGGCTCGAAGGGTTGTCCCGGCTCAAGGACGCCTGCCCGCAGGCCGAGGTCATCGTCATGACCGGCTACGCCACCAAGGAAAAAGCCCTGGAGGCCGTGCGCCTGGGGGCTTACGACTTTTTCGCCAAGCCTTTTTCCCTGGCCGAGATGGAGGTGGTCATCCGCCGGGCCCTGGAGCGCCGGGCCCTGGTCAGCGAACTGACCCGCCTCAAGTCGGCCATGGCCTCCGGACGCGGTCCGGTCATCGTGGGCCAGTCGCCGCCCATGCGGGCCGTGGTGGACATGGTGCGCCGGGTCGCGCCCCTCGACTCCACGGTGCTGATCACCGGCGAGTCCGGGGCGGGCAAGGAAGTCGTGGCCGACGCCATCCATGCGCTCAGCCGTCGGTCCCAGGCGGCCTTTATCAAGGTCAACTGCGCCGCCATCCCGGAAAACCTGCTGGAATCAGAGCTCTTTGGCCACGAAAAGGGTGCGTTCACCGGCGCGGTGGCCCTTAAAAAGGGCAAGTTCGAGCTGGCCGCCGGCGGCACCATTATGCTCGACGAAATCGGCGACATGCCGCTTTTTTTGCAGCCCAAGCTGCTGCGCGCCGTGGAGCAGAAACAGATCGAGCGCGTGGGCGGCTCGCGCCCCATCGACATCGACATCCGGATCGTGGCGGCCACCAACCAGGATCTGCAAACCCTCGTGGCCGAAAAAAAGTTTCGCGCCGACCTCTATTATCGCCTGAGCGTCGCCGCCATCCCCCTGCCGCCCCTGCGCGACCGCAAGGAGGATTTGCCACTGCTCGTCTCCCACTTCCTGGAACGCATCAATCCGCGCGTGGGCGTCAACCTGCGTGGCGTCTCCCGGGAGGGGATGCAGCTGCTTTTCGACCACGACTGGCCCGGCAATGTCCGGCAGCTGGCCAACACCCTGGAGCGGGCGGCCATTTTGAGTTCCGGGGACGTGCTTACGGCCTCGGACGTGGGCCGGGCCCTGGACGTGTCCAACCGCCGCCTGCCCGACGAGCCCCAGGCCGCCTTTCATGAAACCGGCAACCTGCGCGACACCTTGCAGGACATGGAACGGAACATGATTTTGGCGGCGCTTCGGAAAACCGGCGGCGTGCAGAAGGACGCCGCCCGATTGCTTGGTGTAAGTCCTAAAAATCTTTGGAATAAAATCCAGAAGCATCGCATCGAGGCCACGGAATACGCCGCCTCGCCGGCTTCTTGAGCCGGGCCTTGCGGGGCCGGGCGCGTCTTGCCAGGACGATCCGATTCGGGCATCCCGCCTGCCTGACCGACAGCGGAATCGTGTCCAGGGAGGGTGTATGGGCGACAGGCGTCTGGCAGAAATCATAACCCCCGAGGTGATAGCCGTTTCCCCCGGAACGCCGGTGCGGGTGGGGCTGGCCGTCATGCGCGACCAGGGCGTGTCCTGTCTGGTCGTGGCCGACGCGGGTCGGCCCGTGGGCATTGTCACCGAACGGGACGTGCTCTGGGCGGCGGCGCATCGCGACGAGGATTTCGCCGACCGCCCCGTGGCCGGGCTCATGACCGCGCCCGTGATCACCGTGCCCGAGGACACCATGCTGGTCGAGGCCTACCACCTGCTGGCCAAAAAAAGGGTGCGGCATCTGGTCATGGTGGACGCGGCCGGCCTGATCCGGGGCGTGCTCACCCAGTCGGATCTCATCGAGCGCCTGGGTTACGATTCGCTCTCCGAAATCCGGCGCGTCGACAGCATCATGACCCGCGAGGTCGTCACCGCGCCGGGCAGCATTTCCGTGGGCGAGGCCGTGGCCCGCATGGCCATGCGCTCCATCTCCTGCCTTATCGTGGCCCGGGACAACCGCCCGGCCGGCATCATCACCGAACGCGACGTGGTGCGCCTGCTCGGTGACCGCGCCCGGCTGGACCGGTTGCGGCTCTACGACATCATGAGTTGTCCGGTGGTGTGCGTGGAAGCCGACCGGCCGGTTTTCGAGGCGGCCCTGGTCATGAAAAAGCGCCGGGTGCGCCGGCTGGTGGTGGTCGATGACGATCACCGGGTGGCCGGCCTCGTCACCCAGTCCGACATCGTCCGGGGGCTGGAAAGCAAGTATGTGCGCACCCTGAAGTCGGCTCTGGCCGAAAAGGATCAGGCGCTGGAGGACATCGGCCGGTCACTGGTCGAGAAGACCATGTTTCTCGACAACTTGTTGCGCTGCGCCGAAATGGGCATCGTGGCCGCCGACGAAACCTGGCGCATCACCTATGTCAACCCGGCGGCCGAGGAGCTGTTCGCCATGGCCGGGGACAGACTGATCGGCCGCGATGTCCGCGAAGTCCACGTGCACTTCGGCGTGCCCCGTGGCGCGCTGGAGCGCGGGCTGGGCGCCATTTCGCCCCTGCGCAGCCACGACTTCGGCTTCGCCCTGGAACATCCGGCCGGGCCGCGTCGCTACACGGCCCGGGTGTCCGGCATCTACGACAAGGAAGGCGCGGCCGGCGGGTTCGTGCTCATGGTGCGCGACGACACCGAACGCCGGCAGGCCGAGGACAATCTCGCCGATCTCACGCGCCGCCTCGAAGCGCTGGTGGTGGCGCGCACCAGCGACCTGACGACCCAGGCCCGGGAGCTGGAGGAGGCCAATGCCCGGCTGCGCGGCATGGATGAGATCAAAAGCGCGTTTCTGTCGTCCGTTTCCCATGAACTGCGCACGCCCCTGACCTCCCTGCTGGGCTTTTCCAAGCTGGTTGCCCGGGATTTTGTCCGCTATTTCAAGCCGCTTTCCGGGGAGGAGCCCGTGCTGGCCCGCCGGGGCGCGCGCATCGAGGAAAACCTGCGCGTGCTGTCGGCCGAGGGGGAACGGCTGGCCCGGCTGCTCAACGATTTTCTCGACCTGTCCCGCATTGAGTCCGGCCGGATGCAGTGGCGCGACCAGCCGGTCAGCCTGGGCGTGGTGGTGCAAAACGCCATTTGCGCCGTTTCGGGCCTTTTTGCCTCGCGCCCCGAAGTGGACCTGGAAATGCGCCTGCCCGAGGCTTCGCCCGTGGTCCTGGCCGATCCGGACCGCCTGGAACAGGTGTTGCTCAATCTGATCGGCAACGCGGCGAAATTCACCGCCGTGGGCGCGGTGACGGTCAGCCTGACGCGGCCCGGGCCGGGGCGGGCCCGGGTCGTGGTCTGCGACACCGGTCCGGGCATCCCGCCCGAGGACCGGGAAGTTATTTTCGACAAGTTCCGGCAGGTGCGCCGCGACCCGGACGGATCGGCCCCGTCCAAGGGCACGGGCCTGGGACTGGCCATCTGCCGCGAGATCGTGACCCATTACGGCGGGCGGATCTGGGTGGAGCCCGCGCCCGGACGCGGCGCCTCCTTTGTTTTCGAGCTGCCGACCACCGACGCCGTGGCCACGGTCTGGGGCGAATGTCCGTCTCCGCCGGCGCGACGGGGCAAGCCGCTGGTGCTGGTCGTGGACGACGACCCGGCCGTGTCCTCGTTTCTCATCCAGTTTCTGGAAGGGGAGGGCTACCGCGTGGCCGCGGCCCATGACGGCGAATCGGCCCTGGACGCGGCCAGAAGGCTGCGGCCGGACGTCATCAGCCTGGACATGGCCATGCCGGGCATGGATGGCTGGGCGGCCATGGAGGCCCTGCGGCGCGATCCGGACCTGGCCGCCATTCCCATCCTGGCCGTGACCGGCCATGGCGACGTCGCCTGCCAAAACGCCGACATGGTGCTGCCCAAGCCCGTGGAGCCCGACCGCCTGCTCGCGGCGATCGAAGCCCTGCTCCGGGCGGAGGAACGCTAGGGGCGAGGGCAAAAGATGCCTCCTGCGGCCGGGGGCATGATGCCCCCCGGTCCCCCTCGAAGGGGAGGGTGCCGAGCGCACGGCCGCACGCATCCTTTCGGGAGGGTCCGGGAGGGGCCGTCGGGAGGCATCCCCCGCCCATCCCGAAGCGCGCTCCTCTTTACAACGGGGCGCGCATGCTTATGTATAAAGTGCAAGGGGAAAGGGTCCCCTTAAAATATGAGAGGAACCACAACGGAGGGACGAGCGAAATAAATGCCACCATCCATAACGAGCGCATCGAGGCGCACTTTTCCGAGATTCGCCAGACGTGCTAGGAAGAGTTCCCGAAGCAGGCTTCGGAACCAGCTGTATAAGCAGCTCCTGCGTTGACGGCGAATCTCTTTTTGTCTGGTGTGCGGGGATTGGTCAGGAATGGACGGCGCGGCGCGAGCCCCAATCGCGCTGGATGATTTCGTCGAGCTGCTCGCTCGGAACCGGGCGGGAAAAATAAAACCCCTGGGCGCGTTCGCAATTGAGGGCCGTTAGCGCGGCCCGGTGTTCCTCGTGCTCCACGCCTTCGGCCACCACTTCCAGGCCCAGTTTGTGGGCCATGGCGATGATGGTGCGCACGATCTCCATATTTTGCTCGGCTTCGTGCATGTTCCCGACAAAGGAGCGGTCCACCTTGAGGCTGTCGAAGGGAAACCGCTGGATGTAGGACAGCGAGGAATAGCCCGTGCCGAAGTCGTCGATGACCACCTTGACCGACAGGGCCTTGAGGCTCTTGATGGTGGCCACGGCCTGATCGGCGTTGTCCATGAGGATCGATTCCGTCAGCTCCAGATGCAGCAGGGCCGGGTCGATGCCGGTTTCGGAAAGAATTGTCGCCACTTCCGCAACAAACTCGGGGCGTTTGAACTGCCGGCCGGAGATGTTGACGGAAAGCGTCAGGGCGGCGGCGTGGGCATGGTGGTGGGCGAGTTCCACCATGCGCAGGCAGGCTTGGCGCAGCACCAGGGCGCCGAGTTCGTTGATCAGGCCGGTTTCCTCGGCAATGGGGATAAAGGCGTTTGGCATGATGAGGCCCCGCTGGGGATGTTGCCAGCGGGCCAGGGCCTCGAAGCCGGTGATCTCCCCCGTGGTCAGGGAGACGATGGGCTGGTAATAGACCCGTATTTCGTCAAATTCCAGGGCGTGCCGCAGGGCCAGTTCCATTTCCATGCGCTGCTGGGTGACCACGCGCATTCCCGCGTCGAAAATCGTGTAGTGGTCGCCGCCGTGCTCCTTGGAGCTGTACATGGCGTTGTCGGCGTCGCGCAGCACCTGGTCCGGATGCTCGTAGGCCGAGGAGCCGAGCACCACGCCGATGCTGCCCGTGACGAAGATTTCCTGCTTCTTGAGCCGGAAGGGGGCGGCCAGCTGGCGTAGCACCGTGTCGGCCATGGCGCTGGCCTCGTT
The DNA here is from genome assembly GCA_023426275.1 of Pseudomonadota bacterium. Lineage (GTDB taxonomy): Bacteria > Desulfobacterota > Desulfovibrionia > Desulfovibrionales > Desulfovibrionaceae > Solidesulfovibrio. The sequence goes on from JAFABC010000307.1 coordinate 15,092, forward strand.
GATGCCGGCGATGTCCTCGATCAGGATGGCGAATTCGTCGCCGCCGAACCGGGCCAGCGTGTCCACGTCGCGCAGGAGCTTTTGCAGCCGGTTGGCGATGATCATGAGCAGCCGGTCGCCGGTGACGTGGCCGAAGGTCTTGTTGACCAGCTTGAAGCGGTCCATGTCGAGGTAGAGAACGGCGTACAGGGCGCTCGGGTTGCGCTTGAGCCGCTTCATGGACTGCCCCAGGCGGTTGAGGAACAGCGCCCGGTTGAAAAGCCCGGTCAGGGTGTCGTGGAAGGCATCGTGCAGGATGTGCTCTTCCAGCTGTTTTTGGCGGGAAATGTCGGTGAGGATGACCAGGGCGCCGGGAACCCCGCCCGGGATGGGCGTGATGCAAAGCGATTGCCAGACCGGATGCTGCGGCTGGCCGCAGGACAGGTCCATGTCGTAGCGGGGGACCTTGCCCGAGAGCACCGAGGTCAGTCCTTCGTGCACGCCGGCGGCGGCGGTCTGCGTCAGGACCTTGTCGCAGTAGTGCGCAAAGCGGGTGCCCACCGTGGCGGTCGGGACCACCTCGCGGAAAAGCGCCAGACAGGAGTCGTTGGCCGCGACAATGGTCCCCGTCGCATCCAGGACGGCGGCGTGGGAAGGGATGGCTGCCAGCAGATCGGAAGGTTCGGGAAGCATGTCCCTTGGTCGCTTTGTTGAGCCGTGATGGGGCGATGGCCTGCACCGACGAGGAAAATTTGTAATGTTTTTAAAACCGAGCGTCAAAGGCCAAATCGGGACCCGGAGCCGTCAAAAATGCCCCGCGCCCGGCAGCGGGCGGGCCCGAAACGTTCAATGAAGTGACTATCACAATAAAAACGCTGTGTTGTCCACTTTTTCCCAAAGAAAAATCCGGGGTGTCCATCCTTGACTTTTCGGGTGGCCCCCGTCATAGACGAATTCTCCGGGCAACGTGTCATCCCGGAAACGAGCGACGGCAGCCCTGCTGCGACGGGGATTGCCGGAGCGAACCATACATGCGGACGGATATTTTCCAGGGTGAACGCTCTCCCTGGAGCGGCTAAGGTTCTTGTGGAAACATCCTGGTAAAAAGGGTTTCAAATGCTGCCGGACGCCGTGTGGGGGCTTTCCAGGCGAAAGCCGGGCATGACGGTGTTGGGCCAAACCTTGTAGGAGGACCGGACATGGCCATTGCTATCGATGAAGATGCTTGCATGGGTTGCGAAGCTTGCGTGGAAACCTGCCCCGACGCGTTTGAGATGAACAGCGACGGCGACAAGGCTATCGTGAAAGACGCTGACTGCGACGCCGACTGCGTGGACGAAGCCATCGACGCTTGCCCCGCCGAAGCCATCAGCAAGTAAGTGCACTCGTCCCCCCGGGGACAACAGCCCGCGCCGGTTTCCCGGCGCGGGTTTTTTTATTGCACCGGACCATCCGGCTCAACCTTTGGCGCGGATGACCGATAAGAAGAACGAAGACCTCCCGGATGCCGGGAAAAGGAACGGTTCTTGCTTAAGAATACGTGAACGGGGGCTGATCCCCTGTCGAGGTGGCATTATGAATCGCTTACGCAACTACCTGCAACACCGGCTCAATCCCGTGCATATGTACTGTCGGCTGCTGGATTTCGGCCTGGCCAGCCACAACGCCCGTCGCGTGTGTTCCGTCTACGAACGGTTCATCTACAAAGGCTTGCTGTTTCATTAAGCGCCGCGTCGTCGGCCGTCAGGGCCTGATCCGACGCGGCGCGCCGCGCCGGGAGCAGGTCCGGGGCCGGTTTGGGCGTCCTTCTCCCGGGTGTGCAATTTTTTCTCACTCCTGTCCCCGATTGAGCCAATTTCGTAACCACGTTTCACTCTCTTGAGCCCTGGCGCGTTTGCGCGTAACAACGGCCTCCCTGAATCAGCAAGGAGGCTGTGATGGCCGATCGCGCGCTGTGCCTGGACATCGGTTCCGGCACCCAGGACGTGTATTACTACAATCCCGATCTGGAGCCGGAGAACTGCCCGAAATTCGTGCTGCCCGCCCCGGCCCGGCAGGTCGGCGCCCGGCTGGCCGCCCTGACCGCCGCCGGCAAGCCCGTCTACCTGTGCGGGCGCAACATGGGCGGCGGCTTTTTCAAGGCCTTTCGCGCCCATATCAAAGCCGGGCTGCCCCTGGCCGCCCACCCCGACGCGGTCTGGGCCCTGACCGACGATCCCGAGCGGCTGCACGCCACCATGGGCGTGGTCGTGACCGACCGCCGGCCCGAGGGCTACGTGCCCCTGCCCCTGGCCGATTACGAGCCCGGATTCTGGAAGGCCTTTCTCGCCGCCGCCGGCCTGCCGGAGCCGGAACGCGTCATCGCCTGCGCCCAGGACCACGGCCTGCACCCCGGCAAGAGCAGCCGCGTGGGGCGGTTCAAACTCTGGGAACGTTTTCTGCGCGAGGCCGACGGACACCCCGAGGCGCTCGTCTATGAGACGCCGCCCGTGGAACTGACCCGTCTGGCCACGCTCCAGCAATCCATTGGCGGTGGCGCCGTGGCCGATTCCGCCGCCGCCGCCGTGCTCGGCCTGCTCACCGATCCGGCCGTCAAGGCGAAAAGTGATTCCACCGGCGTCATGCTCGTCAATGTCGGCAACAGCCACACCGTCGCCGCCCTGGTTTTTCGCCAGCGCATCCACGGCATCTACGAGCACCATACCGGCATGCTGCCGCCGGACGCGCTGTGGAACGACCTCGAACGGTTCCGGCGCGGCCACCTGACCAACGCCGAAGTCTTCGACACGGGCGGACACGGCTGCCTGACCCTGCCGTTGCCCCAGCAGGCCGGCATCTTTGCCTACACCTCCGTCATCGGCCCCAAACGCGCCTCCCTGGCGGGCTTTGATGTCGAGTTCCCCAGCCCCGGCGGCGACATGATGCTCACCGCCTGCTTCGGCCTCGTGCACTGGCTGCGTTCGCACCGGTAAGCCAAAGGAAAGAACCGGGAGAGACGCTGCCTCTCCCGGACCCTCACCGCCGGGGGGCATGATGCCCCCCGGACCCCCTCGATGTGTCTTTGGCGGCGCGAAGCGACGCTGGCGCACCCTTGGCGGCGCA
>JAFABC010000335.1 GCA_023426275.1 Pseudomonadota bacterium
GGCCCCCCCTTTGGCCAAAGGGGGGTCCTCCCCGGTTTCCGGCCTCCGAAGGAGAAATGCCCATGCTTTTGATCGACGGAAAAAAAGTCGCGGCCGAACTGCGCCAGAAGGTCCGCAACGACGTGGACGCCATTGCCCGGGAATACGGCCGCCCGCCGCACCTGGCCGTGGTGCTCGTCGGCGAGGACCCGGCCTCGCAGATTTACGTACGCTACAAGGAAAAGGCCTGCGAGGAAGTGGGCATCGTCTCGCGCATCTGGCGGCTCGACGCCGGCACCACCCAGTGCGCCCTGGAAAAACTCATCACGGAACTGAGCGGCAGCGACGACATCGACGGCATCCTCATCCAGCTGCCCCTGCCGCGCGGCCTGGACGCCAGCCGCTGCCTGTCCCTGGTCAATCCCCAGAAGGACGTGGACGGCTTCCATCCCGAAAACGTCGGCCGCCTGTCCATCGGCCTGCCGGGACTCAAGCCCTGCACGCCCTACGGCGTCATGAAGCTGCTCGAATATTACGGTCTGTCCCCGGCCGGCAAACAGGCCGTGGTGGTCGGACGCAGCAACATCGTGGGCAAGCCCATGGCCATGCTGCTGGCCGCGCCCACGCCCTTTGGCAACGCCACCGTGACCGTCTGCCACTCCCGCACCCCGGATCTGGCCGCCATGTGCCGGCAGGCCGACCTCATCGTGCCGGCCATCGGCAAGGCCAAACTCATCACCCGCGACATGGTCAAGCCCGGCGCGGTCATCGTGGACGTGGGCATGAACCGCCTGCCCGACGGCAAGCTCGCCGGGGACGTGGACTTCGACGGCGTCAAGGACATCGTCTCGGCCATCACGCCCGTGCCTGGCGGCGTCGGCCCCATGACCATCGCCACGCTCATGGCCAACACCGTGGAGGCCTTTCGCTGGCGGCGGCAGCCCCCGGCCTGTCCCGTGGACTAGGAAGGCCCGTGTTTTCGCTGGCCTCGATCCCGCATCTTGCCCGCAACGCCCGGCGATTCAAGGAAATCGCCGGCGTGCTGGCCAAGTACGGGCTGGCCGAATTCCTCTCGGCCACGGACCCGTCCTTTTTCAAGAACCATCTCGTGGGGCCGGCCGGCGACAGCCTCGCCGCCATGCGTCGGGAGGAACGGTTGCGGCTGGCCCTGTCCGAACTCGGCCCCACGGCCGTCAAGATCGGCCAGATCCTGAGCACCCGGCCCGACCTCATCGGGCCGGAGGCGGCCGCCGAACTGGCCCGGCTGCGCGATGACACCCCGCCCGACGCCCCGGGGCTGGCCCGGGCCACCATCGAAACGGAGCTCGGCGCGCCCGTGACCGAACTGTTCGCCGCCTTCGAGGAAACGCCCATCGCCTCGGCCTCCATCGGGCAGGTCCACCGGGCCGTGCTCCACGACGGCAGCCGGGTGGTGGTCAAGGTGCAGCACGCCGGCATCGAGGAAAACGTGCGCGCCGACCTCGACATCGCCATGGGACTGGCGGAACTGGGCGAGCGCGGCATCGTGGAACTGCGCCTCTACCAGCCCCTGGCCGTGGCCGCCGAGATGCGCCGCACCATCCTGCGCGAACTCGACTTCACCCGCGAGGAGCGCAACCTGCGCCACTTCGCCGCCAATTTCGAAGGCGACGCCCGGGTGATCTTTCCCCGACCCCATCCCGACCTGTGCGCCAAGCGCGTGCTGACCATGGAGGAGCTTTCCGGCGCGTCCGTGGCCTCCCTGGCCGGCACCACGCCCTCGGACGCGGACGCGAAGCGGCGCAACACCCTGGCCCGCAACGCCGCCGACATCTTCCTGGAGATGATCTTTCGCGACAACTTCTTCCACGCCGATCCCCATCCCGGCAACATCCTCGTCCTGGAAGGCGACAAGCTGGGCCTGCTCGACTGCGGCATGGTCGGGCGCATCGACGAGCGCACCCGCCGGGGCCTGGAAGACGCCCTCGTGGCCGTGGCCGCGGGCGACGCCGAAGCCCTCACCGAGCAGGTCATGCGCCTGGGCCGCGTGCCGCCGGGCCTCGACCGCGAGGCTTTGGCCGGCGAAGTCGAGGAGTTCGTGGCCGATTACGCCGGCCAGTCCGTGGGGGAATTCGACCTGACCGGCGCCCTGGCCGACGTCTCGGCCCTGGTGCGCCGCCACGGCATCCTGCTGCCGCCGGCCGTGGCCCATCTCATCAAGGTGTTCGTGGTGCTGGAAGGCGCCTCGCGCACACTGCACCCGGGCTTTTCCCTGATCGAGGTCATCACGCCCTACGCCGCGAAAATCCTGGCCCGCCGCTTTTCCCCCGGCGAACTGTTCGCCCGGCTGCGGCGCGGTTACCGGGACTGGAACACGCTGTTCGAGAGCCTGCCCAAGGATTTGTCGGAAATCCTGCGCCGGGGCCGGGAAGGCCGGCTGGACGTGCGCCTGGACCACAAAGGCCTCGACGGCATCGTCAACCGGCTGGTCTACGGCCTGCTCGCCTCGGCGCTGTTCGTGGGTTCCTGCATGGTGCTCTCCAGCCGGGTACCGCCGCTGCTCTTCGACATCTCGCTTTTCGGCGCGGCCGGCTGCGTCTGGTCCCTGCTCCTGGGCCTGCGGCTGCTGCGGGCCATCCGGCGCAGCGGCAGCCTGGGCAAAAGTTCCTGAGGAAAGACGAAGATGCCTCCGGCGGCCGGGGGGCATGATGCCCCCCGGTCCCCCCCGATAGTTCTTTGTGCGGCG
>JAFABC010000345.1 GCA_023426275.1 Pseudomonadota bacterium
CCGATTGGCCGGGGAGGAGTGAAATTGCTGCTGGCCGAACCGGGCGCTTTTCGGATAGAATATATAACTGTATCGTAAATAATAGTTTTTAGATATAAACGGACCTTCTCGGCGGGGTGCAAAGGCGCGGGGAGGTCTGGAGCACGGAGCATGCCCAATCTCTGCGAAGCCCGCCTGCGGGATCTGCCTCCGGCAACGCCCCTGACGCTGGGACTGTGGACGACCGCCGCCCAGGCCGCCCGGGCCCTGCTCGACGCCGGGGCCGGCGAGGCGCTGGTCCTGGACGCCGGCCGCCCCCTGGGCGTGGTCACCACCCGGGGGCTGGCCCGGGTGCTCGTCCAGGAGGCCGGGCAGGCCGGCCATCTGGCCGTGCGCGACCTCATGGACCCCGTGGCCGTCACCCCGGAACTCGATTTTCTTCCCGCCGCCCTGCGCCATCTGCTCACCGCCCCGTCGCGCCGGCTGGCCGTGGTCGATGCCACCGGCCGGGCGCGCGGCATTCTGGCCCCCTTTCATGTGGCCCGGCTGTGCGGCGATCTGGACGAACTGGACGGCCGCACCGTGGCCAGCGCCATGGCCCGGGCCGTGGTCACGGCCACCGTGGGCGAAGCCCTGCCCGTGGTGCTCGACCGCATGGTCCGCATGGGCGTCGGCGGCGTGGTCGTGGCCGAGGGGGACCGGCCGCGCGGCATCTTCACGGCCCGCGACGCCGTGGCCCTGCTGGCCGGCGGTCACGATGTCCGCGACCGGCCGGTGGAGGCCGTCATGCGCGCTCCGGTGGTGGCCATCTCGCCCCAGCTGCCCCTGACCGAGGCCATCGGCGGCATGGACGGCGCGGGCGCGGGCCGGCTGGCCGTCACCGACGCCGCCGGCTATCTGGTCGGCCTGCTCACCTGGACCGATGTGGCCGGGACCCTGTCCCAGGTGCTGTCCGAGGGCGAGGGCGCGCTGTTGCGCGAGCGGGTCGAGCGCTACCGCGATCTCTACGACAACGCCGGCCAGGGGCTCTTTCGCCTCGATCCTTCGGGCCGGATGCTGGCGGCCAACAAGACCCTGGCCCTGCTGCTGGGCTACCGCGATGTGGCCGAGTGCCTGCGGCAGTCCAGACTGCCGGGGCATCCCCTGTGCCTGGACGCGCCCGAGCGGCGCGAACTGCTCGTGCGGGCCCTGGCCCAGCCCGAACCCGTGTTTTTCGAAACCCGCGTCTACAACCACGACGGTTCCACCTCCCGGATTTCCTGCGCCATGCGCGTGCGGCACGACGCCCTGGGCGGTCCGCAATACCTGGAAGGCTTTTGCGCCGACACGCCGTTTCAGGTGCCGGCCGGGCGTCAGGCGGACGAGGCCGGTTACCGCTCCCTGGTCGAGCATCAGACCGAACTGATCTGCCGTCTGGCCCCGGACGGCCGGTTGCTGTTCGTCAACGCCGCCTATGCCCGCTACTGGGCCAGGACGCCGGAAGCCTGCCTGGAAGAGGATTTCCGGCCGCCGGTTCCGCCCGAGGACGCGGCCATGCGGCGCTCGCGCATGGAGGCGCTCACCCCGGCGCGACCGACCACGGGGTTCGAGCACCGGGTGGTCCGGCCCGACGGCCGGTCGCGTTGGCAGCGCTGGACCTGCCGGGCCATTTTCAACGACGCCGGCGAGTTGCTGGAATACCAGTGCGTCGGCCGCGACGTCACCGCCCGCAAGACCGTGCAGCACAAGCTGCGCGGCCAGGCGCTCCAGATCAAAAGCCTGCTCGATTCCCTGCCGGTCCCTGTCTTTTCCAAGGACGCCGAGGCCCGCTACACCGGCTGCAATCAGGCCTTCGAGCTTCTGTGCGGCGTCCGGCGCGAGGACCTGCTCGGCAAGGGGCTGGCCGAGGCGTTGCCCAGCGAAAACGCCGCCACCTACGAGGACATGGACCGGCAGCTGCTCTCCCGGGGCGGCCGGCAGGTCTACGAGGCCGACCTGCCGACCACGGCCGGCCTGCGCCATATCCGCGTGCACAAGGCCCTGGTGCGCGATCCGGAAACCGGCGCGGCCGCCGGCATCGTGGGCGTGGCCCTGGACGTGACCGAACGCCGGCGGGCCGAGGCCGCGGCCACGGCCGTGCGCGACGCCCTGGAAGCCGATCTGGTGCGTCGGACCCAGCGCATGGAGGCGGAAATCAACCTGCGCCGGGGGGCCGAGGCCCGGGAGCGCGACAGCCGCCAGTTTCTCGATACCGTGCTGTCCGCCGTCAGCGACGGCGTGTGCGTGCTGTCGCCGGACATGACCGTCGTGTCGGTCAACCGGGCCCTGCGGGCGCTGTATTCCAGGCAGGGCGACATGGTCGGCCGCAAGTGCCATGAGGTCTTCCATGGCAGCGAAACGGCCTGTACGGACTGCCCGTCCGTGCGGGCGTTTGTCAGCCGCAAGATGGCCATGAGCCTCGTGCCCCGGCGCGATGGCGGGGAGGCGGCGGGCTGGGTCGAGCTGTTTTGCCACCCGCTTCTGGATGACGACGGCGCCGTGGCCGGGGTGGTGGAAATCGTGCGCGACGTCACGGCCGGACGCCGTCTGGAGGCGGAACTGGCCGCCGCCCTGGAGCGGGCCGAAGCCGCCAGCCGGGCCAAGGGCGCGTTTCTGGCCAACATGAGCCACGAGATCCGCACGCCGCTCAATGCCGTGATCGGCTACGTCCAGCTCATGCTCGGCGACCGGCTCGACGCCCAGCAGCGCCAGCGGCTGGCCGTGGTCGAGGAGTCCGCCACCACCTTGCTGTCCATCATCAACGACATCCTGGACTACTCCAAGATCGAGGCCGGCCGCATGGAGCTCAAGGCCGAGGCCTTCGATCTCATGGGCTGCCTGGAGGCGGTGCTCAAGGAGCAGGAGGTGCTGGCCCGCGACAAGGGACTGTCGCTGTCCCTGGATATCGGCGGCGACGTGCCGTGCCACGTGCGGGGCGACGGGCTGCGGCTGCGGCAGGTGCTGCGCAACCTCGTCAACAACGCCGTCAAGTACACCGAACAGGGCGGGGTCACGCTGCGGGCCGAGCGCACCGGCGCGGTGCCGGGCGCGGCCGGCGAGCGCGTGCTGTTGCGCCTGTCCGTCATCGACACCGGCGTCGGCATCCCCCTGGAACAGCAGGCCACCATTTTCGACAGCTTCACCCAGGTGGACGAGGGCCTCACCAAGCGGCAGGCCGGCACGGGCCTGGGGCTGGCCATCTGCCGCCGGCTGGCCGGGCTCATGGGCGGCGACGTCCGTCTGGAAAGCGTGCCCGGCCAGGGCAGCACCTTTTTCCTGGAATGCCCGTTCATCGTGGCTGAGGGCGACGTCCAGACCGACGCCTGCCACGCCGTCAGGCCGAGCTGTCCGGGCGCGCTGCCGCGGCTGCGCATCCTGCTGGTCGAGGACAACCGGGTCAACCGCATTTTCGCCGCCGATCTCCTGGAAAGCCGGGGGCATGAAGTGGTCATGGCCGAAAACGGCCAGGTCGCGCTGGACTATCTGGCCCAACACGCCGTGGACGTGGTGCTCATGGACATCCAGATGCCGGTCATGGACGGGCTCACCGCCACCCGGGCCATCCGGGCCGGCGAGCGCGGCATCGACGCGTCCGTGCCGGTGATCGGCCTTTCGGCCTACGCCATGGACCAGGAACGCGAACGGTTCCTGGCCGCCGGGCTCGACGACTACATCACCAAGCCCGTCGATCTGGAGTCCTTTTTCGCGGCGGTGCGCGGGGTGCTGCTGCGGCGGGGCCGCCCCCTGGCCCGGCCCGAGCCGGCGGGGCCGTCCCTGGCCGGGGTGATCGACACGGAAGAACTTTTCAAGCAATATCGTGACAAGACGGGGCTGCTCGTCCGGGTGGGACGCGAGTTCGTGGCCTCGGTGCCCGAGCAGCTCGAAAACCTGGATGCGGCCCTGCACCAGGGCGACATGCGGGTGTGCGAACGCGTGGCGCACACCCTCAAGGGCAACGCCGCCATGTTCGGGGCCAAGACCATGCGCGCCCTGGCCGCCGATATGGAAATCGCCGCCGCCGTCGACGACGCCGGCAAAGTCGTTGCGCTGGTCCCCGGCCTGCGGGAAGCCTGCCGGGCGGTGGTGGCCGACATGGATGCCTTTTTGCACCGGGTGGGCGGGTAGGCCGGTCGCGGTTGTGCGGACGCCCGGCCGCGCCGGGACGTCCAGCCTGACAAGGAGCGCAGTTCATGGCTCGCACGGTGTTTTATCTCACGCGGCACGCCGCCACCTTTTGGAATCTCGACAAACGCATCCAGGGGCAGTGGGACAGCGAACTGGCCCCGGCCGGACAGGCGGCGGCCGCCGCCCTGGCCCGCCAGCTCGACGGGTTGTCCCTGTCGCGGATCGTGGCCAGCGACCTGGGCCGGGCCAAGGCCACGGCCGGGATTTTCAACATGCGGCTGTGCCTGCCGGTGACCTTGGACAAGCGGCTGCGCGAACAGCATTTCGGCGCCTGGACCGGCAAGTACTGGCGCGACGTGCCCGGGGACGCCTTGCGCGCGGCCGAGGCGGCGGGCTGGGGATTCACCCCGCCCGAGGGCGAGTCCCGCACCGAGGTGCGGCTGCGGGCCGCACGCGCCCTGATCGACGCCGCCCGGGCCAATGCCTCCCGCAACGTCCTGGTCGTGACCCACCAGGGCGTGATGAAGGCCGTGCTCTACCATCTGCTCGGCCGGGCCTACCTGCCGGACGAGCCCCCGGCCTTCGACCCCGCCCGCATCCAGCGCCTGATCTGCCAGGACGGCGTCCTGCGGGTGGACGGTCTGGACATTCCCCTGCCCGAAGCGGCCGACGCCCCCAACCCGCCCGACGCCTCGTGAAAATCGCTGTCTATTGCCAGCATGTGCTCGGCATGGGGCATCTGTTTCGCACGCTGGAAATCCTGGCCGCCCTGGACGGGCACGAACGTCTGCTCGTGCTCGGCGGCCCCCGGACGCCGGCCGGCCTGCCGCCGGGCGTGGCCGTGACGCGACTGCCGGCCCTGGGCATGGACGCGGATTTTTCCGGCCTGACCCTGGCCGGGCCGGCCCTGGAAGCGGTCAAGCAAGAGCGGCGGGAAACCCTGCTCGCCGCCTTGGACCGTTTTGCGCCGGATGTCTTTTTCGTCGAGCTCTATCCCTTCGGTCGCAAGTCCTTCGAATTCGAGCTGGTTCCGGCGCTCACCGCCGCCCGGCAGGGGGGCTTCGGCCGTTGCCGCACCGTTTGCGGCGTGCGCGACATCCTGGTCGAAAAAAAGGATCAGGCCGCCTACGAAGCCCGGGTGCTCGACCGGCTCGAACGGTATTTCGACGCCGTCTGCGTCCACGCCGACCCGGCGCTTTTCCCCTTGTCGGAGACGTTTGCCCGGGCGGCGGACATCCCGGTGCCGGTCCATTACACCGGTTATGTGGCCGGAGAGCCCGGGCCGGCCGGCGAGGACCGGGCCGTGCGCCGGGCCCTGGACGTGGCCGACGGACAGGAACTCGTGGTGGCCAGCGCCGGCGGCGGCAAGGTGGGTTCCGAACTGCTGGCGGCGCTGCTGGCCGCCTGCCGCTGCCGGCCGCGTCTGGCCCGAACGGCGGTGCGGGTCTTTTCCGGGCCGTTTTGCCCGGATGAAGCCTTCGTCGCCCTGGACGCGGCGGCGGCGCACCTGCCGGACGCGCGGGTGGTCCGTTTTGCCGACGGCTTTCCCGACATCCTGGCCGCCTGCGACCTGTCGGTCAGCCTGGCCGGCTACAACACCGTCATGGCCCTGCTCGCCTCCGAAGCGCGGGGGCTGGTTCTTCCTTTCGACCAGAACCGGGAACAGCGCCTGCGGGCGGCCCGGCTGGCCCGCCGTGGCCTGCTCGGCCTGCTCGAACGGGCGGACCTGGGCCCGGAGCGTCTGGCCGATCGCCTGGAAGCGGCCCTGCGCGCGCCAAAGCCGCCCCGGGCCGCGGTCGATCTCGACGGCGCGCGGCGGACCGCCGCGGTGCTGGCGGCGCTGGCCGGGTGAGCGCAGAGGGGGAAGAAGAATGCCTCCGGCGGGGGGGGGGGGGGGGGGGGGGGGGGGGGGGGGGGGGGGGGGGGGGGGGGGGGGGGGGGGGGGGGGGGGGGGGGGGGGGGGGGGGGGGGGGGGGGGGG
>JAFABC010000005.1 GCA_023426275.1 Pseudomonadota bacterium
GGCAAAGCCTGGGCGAAAGTGCGCCGCCAAGGTGCGCCAGCGTCGCTTCGCGCCGTCAAAGACCCGTCGAGGGGGTCCGGGGGGCATCATGCCCCCCGGCCGCCGGAGGCGTCTTCTCTTCCCTCGAGCCACCGTGTGCCTGCAGCGCGCCCCGTCGACCCCGTGTCGGCGGGGCGCGCTGGCGTTTGGTGCCGTTGTGGCGCCCGGAATATACTTTTTGGGAATTGTTGGTGACATTTGGTTGGAAAGAGTGGAATATAATGCTTGGAGTGGCGGTTTGAGTATGATCTATGCAATGTAAAAGTGTGTATGGAAAATTTTTCAGGATGGAAAGTTGGTGATTTTTCTGGACTGATGCAGAAGTATATTTTGAAGGTGCTTTGAAATAATATGATTTTTTGTGGAGAATGCTGATGTGACGTCGTTTTTTATGAATGGTTACATGGAAAAATATATTTTTTCCCTATAAACTCCTTCCAAAGACGGTCGATAGAGCCAGGCAGGCAAGGTTGCGCAAACCAGAAGGAGAAAACGGTTATGAGCACCGATCTGATCAGCCTCAATTACGGCTCCGATACCCTGACCTCTTTGACCGCCGGGGTCACCGGCACGAGCGCCGCCACGGCCTCGCAGACGGCGGAGGCCTCCGGGGACTTCGCCGTGTCCGGCGACGATAAGGAATTTTCCAAGGGCGCCAAGATGATGCAGCAGTTGAGCGCGCTGCAAAGCTCCGACCCGGAAAAGTTCAAGCAGGTGGCGCAAAATATTTCGGACAGCCTGAGCGAGGCGGCCGACAATGCCGGCGACTCCAACGAGGCCGGCCTGTACAGCGACATGGCCGCCAAGTTCGCGGACGCGGCCAAAAGCGGCAGCATGTCCGGCCTGACCCCGTCCGCGCCCCCCAGCGGCGCGCCCGGCCCGCAGGCCGCCGCCGCCCAGGCCTATGGCAACACGGCCGCCAGCACGTCCTCGAACAACCCCATGGCCAACATCGACAGCATTATTTCCGGCGCGTTGTCCGGTGCCGGCTCGACTTCGGCGTAAGCCGCCGTCACGGTGTTCCCCGCCGCCGGGCCTTGCCGGGCGACCGGTGGCGGGGGACGTGGCGGTTGCCGGCTGTCAGGGCGCGTCCGCGTCGGCGTGGCGGCCGGGCAGGGTGTTGTCCAGGCTGAGGCTGGCCGCCGGCGGATAGCGCACGGCCAGGGCGCGCATGTCGGCCAGATAGCGTCGGGCGTTGTTGAGATAAAAGGCCAGGGCCGGCGCGAAATTGCGGCCCACCAGCCCGTCGATGAACAGCCGGCTGATTTCCTTTTCCCGCAGCAGCACGTCCTGGGACAGCAGGAAGATGCGGCGCTCCTCCATGGTCATGCCCCGCATGGTCCGGGCCAGCACCGGCCGGGCCTGGGGCTGGTGCATCCAGAAATAGAGAAAGTCCAGGGCGTTGACGATGACGATCTTTTCCAGATCGGTCCGTCGTTCACGCAGGTCGGAAATGAGCGTTTTGGGCGATTCCAGCAGCCGCAGGGCATCGGCGTCGGGGTAGGCCTGTTCGATCTGGGCATGGGCGGCGTAGAGCTGGCGGCACTTGTGGCGGTAATCGCGAAAGCGCATCCGGGCGTAGCGGTCGCGGTCGGCCATCCCCTCGATGCCGGCGGCCACGCAGTCCGAGGCGAATTTCGAGATGATGGCCGCGAACGGTTCGAGCACGGTGTCCGGCCGGAGCACCCCGGCCTGGGCCAGCAGCAGGGACAGGGCCTGATTGATGCCGAGCGCCAGGGGGATCGACAGGATGGTGCGAAAGAGGTTGCCCACGGCCGCGGCGGTGGGCAGCCCCCGATACAGGTTGTGGCTGGCCAGATACAGGCCGTTGGCCAGGGCCATGACCGCGAACAGCGCCAGCGGGTTGGTGGCCGTGGTGATGCCGCAGCCTTTTTCCAGCAGCACCATGCGGACCAGGATGTCGAGCAGGGGGACCGAGAAGCCGGTGAAAAAAAGCGAATCCGCGATGCGGTCCACGCTGACGTACTGCCGCCAGGCCACAAGGGGGCTTTGACGCGGCCCGCCGCAGCCGATGGCGGCCTGGATGAGGTTGCGCAAACCCGTGATGCCGAACCAGATGAAGGCGCCGCCATAGGCCAGCACCCACCAGGAGTTGACGGAGGCGAAGGACACGGCGGCCACGGCGAAGCCGATCAGGATTTTGAACGCGTTTTTGAGCCGTCCGCTGACGTAGCGCGGGCGCAATCCGCTGCCGGCCGCCTGGTGGGCGGCGCGCAGCCGCTCGCCGGCCCGCTCCTGCATGCCCCCCAGGGTGTGGATGTTGGCCGTCTCCGGTGTCGCCCGGTAGTAGCGGCGCACCACCCAGTCCAGCCGCCAGCGGTAGCCGGCCCGGCGCAGGCCCGGCAGTTCGCGCAGCCGGCGCAGGCAGCGCAGCAACAGGCCCGGCCGGAACACGTCCGGGGCGGCGGTTTCGCGCGGCGACACGGACACGCCCACGGGAATGGAACGGCGCAGGCTCCGGCGGGGATTTTTGGCCCGCCGGGCCAGATGGTTTCTCGCCCGGGCCGGCAGGGTGTCGGCCACCACCAGCCCCATGCCGTGGCAGCGGGTGGACCGGCCCGTGGAGTCCGAGCCGATGCGCGCGCCCAGGGGCGCGTGGCGGTAGGTCGCGGCCAGGGCGGCCGCTTCCTGGCGCAGGGCCAGCAGCCGGGCCGCCCGTTCCGGATGGCCGTCGGACTCGGCCTGGGCCGACGTGCGCACGAGCAGCCGCTTGATGGCGGTCACGTCCCCGGCATTGAGGCTGGCCATGAGTTCCAGGGCCTCGCCCGTGGCCCGGCCCGTGGTCTCGAACACGCGCAGGTTGAAGGCGTCGAGATGGGTGATGGCCCCCTTGCAGGAAAACAGCACGGTCAGCACGTCGGCCGGGTGCATTTCGGCCGTGACCAGGGTGATCCGGTTCTGGCCGTGCAGCCGGGCCAGTTCCTGGGCCAGGGCGGCCGGGGACTGGCCCAGGCGCTCCGGCAGGGGGGTATCCGGGGCGGCCGCGTCGGGTGGGGCGATGTCGGGGTTGGCCTTTGGCGAAAGACAGCCGTCGAGCAGGGCTTCGACCTCGAAGGCGTCGCAGGCGGCCACGGCGTCGCGCCATTCGGGCGCGTCGGGCCGGCTGTCCGCCACGGCGGCCGTGCGGGCGGACAGCTCCGGTTGGGCCCGCTCGTGGAGAAAGCGGGCCAGATGGAAGACGCTGGGCTGGCCCGCGCCGACGAACCGCAGAAAGTCCTCGCGGTCCAGCCGCGGCAGGCTGATGCCGAATTTTGCCTGCAAGTCGGCGGCGTGGCGGGAGTTGACGGCGTCGAGCAGGGCCAGGGCGTGCTCGCGCCAGCGGGCGGCCACGTCCCGGCCCGCATCCATGAACCGGCGCACGTCCGGCTCCTCGAGAAAGGCGGCGAACCGCCAGGGCTCGGTCAGGCCCAGGGGCGTCCACAACAGCTTGACCGGCGCGTCGTGGTGGCGGGTCAGGCACTCGATGGCGATGTCCGCCTCCATGCCCATGATGGCGGCCGCTTCCAGCAGCTCGGCGGCCGTGTCCCGGCGCACATAGTGGTAATGCACCACCGTCAGCTGGCGGATGCCCTTGATCCAGGCGTCCATGATGAGGTGGGTGGGCGACTTGCGGCCTTTGGAGTTGGCGTCGTGGACGTGGTCGTCAAAGGCCAGCTGGGTCCAGGATTCGGGCATTTCCAGCAGATGGCGCTCGGCCAGCAGGCGGCGCACCACGCGCGGCTTGCCGGCCACGGCGCTGCGAAAGTCATGGGCCAGCTCCAGCTGGCGGCGGGGATCGCCGCTGGCGCGCACGAGATCCTTCATGATCTGCAACAGCACCCGGGCGGTGTTTTTGTGCAGCCCGGATTCGGCCGTGGCCAGGGATTCGTCGTGCAGGGACCGCAGGGCGGACAGGCGCAGTTCGGCCTGATCGGCATCCAGGGAGCCGAGGAGCCGGGCCGTGGCGTAGGCGATGCGCAACTCGCGCGGCGCGGCCAGCTCCTTGATGCCGTGGGGGTGCAGGTAGGGCGCGAGCAGGCGCTTGAGGCTCGACGACGGCTTGGCCAGAACGTCGTTGACCAGATCGAGCAGGGCCCGGTCCCCGGGATCGAAATGCAGGCGCGCGAAAAAAGGCTGCGGCCGCGGCCCGGACGATCCGGGCGCAACCAACGGCGATACCTCCCGAACTGGCGGGGTATGGGGCGGGCGGTCTTGCATAACTGCCTTGTATCCTATGTAAAAAAGAGTAGCTTTGCCGGCCGGACGCGTCAAGCCGTCCGGAGAGGTCAGGCCGCCTCTTGGCCTGAAACGCCGTATTTGCTATGGGTTGCCACCCGGGTCCGTTCACGGGACAGGGGGAGCGGATATGGTCCCCCTCGATGGGAAGGCAGGCAGTTCTTCCGGTCCCCTTTGATGCCGGGCGCGGTTGTTTTTGCGGGGGTGGGGGGCGACAACAACCCC
>JAFABC010000170.1 GCA_023426275.1 Pseudomonadota bacterium
GCGATCTGGCCCTGGCTTTGCCAGGGCCAGATCGCGCAACCGAACAGGCAGGAGCCCGACCAGCCGGACGTCCGCTCCCCCCTTTCGGGAGAGTCCGAGAGGGGCAGTGCCCCTCTCGGCCGCCGGAGGCATCTTTTCCGTTGCCTTATCGGGTCTTGCCGGCCGCAGTGGGGAGCGCATCGCGGAGCTTGGCCCAATCCATGACCAAACGGAAGGAGCCGCCGTCGAGCACGGTGAAATAGACCCGGCTGAGTCCCTGATGCCGGTCCTTGGCGTAGTTGACCGGACTGGCCAGTCCCACGGAAAACATGTGGATGGATTCGATGGCGTCCAAAAAGCGTTCGCGCGTCAGATTGCGGCCGGCCCGGCGCAGCCCTTCCACCAGCACCTTGGCATTGACGAAGCCCTCCAGTCCAACCAGATTGGGCTGTTCCTCGGGGAAAAACCGTTTGAGCAAGGTGGCGTATTCCATGACGCCGGCGAGCAGAGCCCGGGATTCGGGCAGTCCCGGCGGCGGCACGACCTGGGACATCAAAAGCGGCGTGTCGTCGTCCGGTCCGAGCATCCGGGCGATTTCGTCGGCCCCGACAAAGGAGACGGCGTAAAAAAGGCCGGCATAGCCCCGGGACCGGGCCAGACGGATGGCCTTGGCGCAGGGGCCGGAGGTGCCGATCATGACGATGGCGTCGGGCTTGGCCTCCAGGATGCGCGAAATCCCCTCCTCCACCTCCATGGTGCCCCGGATGTACGAGCCCCGGGCCACCGGGGTCAGGTTGTGGGCTTTAAGCGCCATCTCCGTGCCCCGCAGGCCGTCGAACCCATAGGCGTCGTACTGGTAGAAGACCGCCACCCGCGTCAGCCCCAGGTCCTCGACCATGTGCGTCACGGCGGCGGCGGTTTCCTTGTAGTAGGACGGGCGGATATTGATGATATAGCGGCGAAACGGCGTTCGCAGGGCATCGGCCCCGGTGAAGCTGCCGACCAGCGGCACCCGGGCCTCTTCCAGCAGGGGAATGATTTTGACGGTCGTGGGCGTCCCCACGTAGCTGAAAAGACAAAACACGCGGTCATCGACGATCAGGCGCTGGGTGTTGGCCACGCAGCGCGGCGGATCGTAGCTGTCGTCCAGGGCCAGGACCTTGATCCGGCGTCCGGCCACGCCGCCGGCCTGGTTGACGGCGTTGATGTAGGCCAGGGCGCCGAACAGCGTTTGTCGGCCCAGATAGCTGGCGTGCCCGGTCAGCGGCAGCGACGAGCCGACCACCACCGTATCCGCGCTCACACCCGGCACATGCGCCGTCGTCTCCTCACGCGCGGGCGCACCCGAGCAGGCGACAAGCAGCCACATCGCAACCAGCGCGGCGCACCCGGCCGCCAGTCGGAAAAGCAGACGTCCCATGACCATGGCTCGGAAATACCAGATCGGGTAATGTGGTCAACCGGCGCGGGCGGACCGCCGCCGGGAATCGGGAAGAGGCGCTCCCTCTCCCGAACCCTCACCACCGGGGCTTGATGCGACGCGAAGTGACGCCGGCGGCACCGAACGTCCGGCCCCCCTTTCCGGAGGGTCCGGGAGGGGGATGATCCCCCTCCCGGCCGCCGGAGGCATTGCTTCCTGCCTCGACCGTCACGCTAGCCGAATGCCCGCAACGGGCGCAGCACCTTGGCAAAAAGCGCCTTGCGGCTCAGCGGACGCGGGCCCGCGTCGCCGAACTGGACGTATTTGTAGTAGGCGCTTGGCGGCTGCGGGCACAAAAACACGCAGCGCACCGTGTCGGCGTCCACCAGTTCGATGTGGGGATAGGTCGACTTCAACGCGTGCAGCCGTTCCCGGGCCAGGGCCAGCATGTCCTCGCGGTCGCCGAAGTTCATGGCCCCGGTCGGACAGGTCTTGACGCAGGCCGGCAGCAGGCCGGCATGGACCCGGTCGTTGCACATATCGCATTTGTACATGAGCCGCGTTTGCGGGTCCACGCGCGGAATGTCGTAGGGACAGACCTCGCGGATGGAATCCGCATCGAGCCCCTTGCACTTTTCCGTGAACACCACCGCGCCGGTCTCGGGGTCCTGCACGATGGCGTTTTCCACCTCGGCGTCGCCCGCCATCTTGCAGGGGGCGTCCAGGCAATGGCGGCATTGATCCGGGAAGAACAGCCAATGAAACTTCCCGTCAATGGTGGTTTCGGTGAACCGCACGACCTTGAGCGTCTGCCAGGACAGATCGGGCGGATTCTGGTGGGAGCCGGTGTTTTCCGTCGGTTCCACGGGTTTGTTCTTCCACTGCTTGCAGGCCACCTGGCAGCCGCGACAGCCGGTGCAGCGGGACAGATCGACAAAGAAGGTTTTTCCGTTCATGGCATCGCTCCTTTAGGCCCGCTTCACATTGACCATGAAGGCCTTGGTTTCGGGGATGCCCGTGTTGGGATCGCCGACGGACGGACACAGGATGTTGGCCGAATCCCCGCCTTCCTTGGGCCAGGTCCAGCCGTAGTGCCAGGGCACGCCCACCTGATGGATGGTCTGGCCGAGCACGGTGAAGGGCTTGAGGCGCTCGGTGACGATGGCCTTGGCCCACAGCGACCCGCGCGTGCTTTCCAGGATGACCTTGTCGCCGTTTTTGATGCCGCGCATCTTGGCCAGTTCGAGGCTCATCTCGCAGAACATCTGCGGTTCGGCCTCAAGCAGCCAGGGCGAGTTGCGGGTCATGACGCCCGTTTGCCAGTGCTCGGTCACCCGGTAGGTGGAGCAGACGAACGGGTACCGCGGGTCGCAGACGGCGTGGACCTCGGTGGGCCCCTCGAACTTGAGCGCCGTGGGGTTGTTGAGCTGCTTGGAGAAGGGATGTTCGCCAACAGGGCATTCCAGGGGCTCGTAATACTCCGGCAGCGGACCGTCGTTGCGGCCCGGACCGAAGATCTGGCCCATGCCCTCGCTGATCATGATGAAGGGATACTTGCCCTTCTTGGAATCGGCCATGGGCGGCCAGCCGCCATCGGGCACGTCGCCTTCCCACTTGCCGTGCCGCCAGGCGATGACCGGCTTGTCCGGCTGCCAGGGCCGGCCCTTGGGATCGACCGAGGCGCGGTTGTAGAGGATGCGGCGGTTGACCGGCCAGGCCCAGGTCCAGCCCGGGTAGAGACCGATCTTGGCCTGCATGGGCGTCTGTGTCTTGTCGCGACGGGCGGCCATGTTCTTGTCGGTGTAGGAGCCCGAATAGATCCAGTTGCCCGAGCAGGTGGAACCGTCGGTCTGGAGCAAGGCGAAGCTCGGCACGGGGTCGCCGGGCTTGAAGGTCTTGTCGGCGTCGCCGACCTTGAGCGTCTTTTCCTTCAGGAAGACGCCGTTGATGCGCTTGGCCACCTTGTGTGGGTCATAGACGTGGTTGGTGGCCACGTCCCAGTTGAGGTCCCGGATGGGATCGGGGAAGGCCCCGCCCTCCTTGGCGTAGAGCGCGCGGATCTTTCCAAAAAGCTCGTAGATGATGTCGCCATCGGGCTTGGTGTCGCCAAGCGGCTTCTGGGCGGCATAGCGCCACTGCATCCAACGGCCGGAGTTGGAGATGGAGCCTTCCTTTTCAAAGGCCACGGCGCAGGGCAGGAAAAAGACCTCGGTCTTGATCTTTTTCGGGTCCATGCCCGGGCCCTTCCAGAAGGAGCCGGTTTCGGTTTCGAAGATGTTGACCGTGACCATCCAGTCGAGCTTGGACATGGCCTGCCGGGTCTTGTTCGCGTTGGCCGTGCTGGAGGCCGGATTCTGGCCCCAGGCGAAAAAGCCCTTGAACGCGCCCTTGTACATGGCGTCGAACATCGACAGCCAGGAGTAGTTCTTGCCCGGTTCGAGCTTGGGCAGATAGCCGTAGCCCGTGTCCAGATCCTGCTCGGGATACAGCGACTTGATGAAGCTGGCCATGTATTTGGGCCGGTTGCCCCACCAGTTGGCGCTTTGGGGGTCCTTGGTCATGGGCGTGGTCTTCTCGCCGTAGACGGCCAGGGACTGCATGGCGGCGTTTGGCGTCGGCAGATAGCCCGGCAGGATGTGGTAGAGCAGGGCATGGTCCGTGGAGCCCTGGACGTTGGCCTCGCCGCGCAGGGCGTTGATGCCGCCGCCGGCCACGCCCATGTTGCCGAGCAGCAACTGGACGATGGACATGGCCCGGATGTTTTGCACGCCCACCGTGTGCTGGGTCTGGCCCATGGCGTAAAGCATGGTGCCGGATTTCTCCCGCTGGCCCGTGGCGGCGTAGGTCTTGTAGACGAGTTGCAGATCGCTCTCGGGCGTGCCGGTGATCTCGGAAACGGTCTTGATCGTGTACCGGTCATAGTGCTTGCGCAGGACCTGGAAGACGCAATGGGGATCGGTCAGGCTCGGGTCCTTCCGGATGCGGCCCCGACTGTCCTTGGCAAAAGCCCAGGCCGATTTGTCATAGGCCCGCTTGTCCGGGTCGTAGCCCGAAAAAAGCCCGTCCTTGAAACCGTAACGGTCGCCAACGATGAACGCCGCGTTGGTGTAGTTGACGACATAGTCCTTGAAGTACAGGTTGTTGGTCAGGATATACCGAATAAGACCGCCAAAAAAGGCGATATCCGCGCCGGAGCGCATCCTGGCGAAGACGTTGGCGTGGGCCGAGGTGCGGGTGAAGCGCGGGTCAACGTGAATGATCGTGGCCCCCCGGTCCTTGGCCCGGAGCGCCCACTTGAAGGAAATGGGATGGTTCTCGGCGGCGTTGCTGCCGATGATGAGAATGCAATCCGAATTGGCGATGTCGATCCAGTGGTTCGTCATCGCCCCGCGTCCGAACGACTCTGCCAGAGCCGCTACAGTGGCGCTGTGTCAGATACGGGCCTGATGCTCGATGTAGGTCAACCCCATGGCCCGGAGCATGGCCTGGTAGATCCAGCACTCCTCGTTGTCCATGGCCGCCGAGCCCACGGACACCATGCCCTCGCAACGGTTGACCGTGCGGCCCTTGGCGTCCTTGGTCGTGAACGTGGCGTCGCGCACGTCCTTGACCTTTCGGGCGATGCGATCAAGCGCCCAATCCCAGCTTTTCTCCTCCCATTTCTCGGAGTACGGCGCGCGGTAAAGCACTTTCTGGATGCGCCGGTCGTTGTTGCCGAGCTGGTAATGGGACGCGCCCTTGGGGCACAGGGACCCCTCGCTGATGGGATGGTCCGGGTCGCCCTCGATGTTGACCACCCTGCCCTCGCCGTTTTTGTCGGTGCTGGCGATCAGGCCGCAGCCGACCGAGCAGTAGCAGCACACCGAAGTGGATTGCTTGGTGAATTTGAGCTTGTCCACCTGGGCCAGGGCCTGCGCCCTGGCCGGCCGCAAATCGAAGCCGAGGCCGCCAAACGCGGCCACGGCCGTGGACGCGCCTGCGATCTTGAGAAACTCCCGCCGGTTCCATTCCATGTTTGCATCTCCTTTGCCGCGAGGCGTACCGCCTTCCCGGAGGCCGGGGCCGAAGCGGGAAGGCATTTATTATGTTAATTTAAGCATAAGTTAAAAATAACATAGACTTTGGACTATGCAGTCACCTTTTATCTAAAAAGGGAGTGACACGCGGTCAAAGAAAAAAGAATTACTCAAGATCCGGCACGAACGCGCAGATATTGGCAAGTAAAATCGGCAGGATGTCTGTTTCCCGGTGGTTGTATCGGAATTCCAGTTCCTTGATATAGAGCGGAAATTTGCGGGCCGTGACGCCGTGAAAACGGGTCAGCCGCTCCCGGGCAAAGGCCCAGAAGCCGTCCTGGCGCGGCGTCACCGCCGGCACCCGGCCCGCCACCTCCACGAACCGCCGGGCCAACACGTCCGAACCGCAGGCAAGCAGCGTCTCGTAGCGCTGATAGCGGTCGGAATAGACGACGGAGCCCAGGCGGGACAGCGGCAGGGAAAAATGGAGATTGAAATGCAGGATGTCCTCGGGGCTCATGTCGGGCAGGTAGTCGACAAAGGCCAGACCGCCCCGCTCCAGAATGCCAAAGACCGGCACGGTGGCGAGGGGGACGTCGGCGGCCGGGGGACGCAGAGTCTTGTTGGCAACCCCCAGTTCGCGGCCCAGGGGGCCGCACAGGATGGCCCGGCCGTCGAGGCTGGCGGCCAGGATGGCCAGCCGGATGAGCGTCGCCGCCTTGTAGGCCGTGTTGTAGGCCAGCCCCAGGCTGGCGGCCATGGCATGGGCGGTTTCCTCGTCGGCGAACAGTACGAGCACCCGCAGCCACTGGACCGGCGACAGCCCGGTCAACCCGGCGAACCGGCCGCTGAGCACGTGAAACGTGTAGCGGCAACCGGCGCAGCGCACCCGGCCCTCGGCCAAGGCGTAGGTCTTTTCCTGGCCGCACCGGGGGCACACCGGATGCCCCGAGGGCCAGCACTGCCGGACGATGGCCCGTCGCGCCCCGGCCTCGCTCCTGGCCAGTCGCCGGATGTCCATGGCCATGGACGGCCGGGCCTTAGCCGCCGATGGCCGACATGTCCCGGGCCTTGGGCGAGGCGCCGGGGTTTAAGACCTCGTAGCCAAGGGGCTTGTTGCGCAGCGCCATGGCGATGACCCGCCGCACCATGGGCAACCCCAGCTTGGGATTGCGCAACAGCGGCCGCAACCGGTACTCGCGCTCGGAAAAAAGACAGGTGCGCAGCTTGCCGTCGGAGGTAATGCGCAAGCGGTTGCACGAATCGCAGAAATGCTCGCTTAACGGCGAGATCACGCCAAAGCGTCCCAGGCCGCCGACCACGCGGTACATCCTGGCCGGCCCGCCGGTGTCGTGCTCGTTTTTCTCGGGCACGAGGTCGGCCACCTCCCGGGCCATGTCCAGCACGTCCTTGGCCGCGATATAGTTTTCCGACTTCCACAGCGTGCCGCTGCCAACGGGCATGAACTCGATAAACCGCACGTCCAAAGGCGCCTCGGCGGCCAGACGCACGAAGTCGGCGATCTCGTCGGTATTGATGCCGCGCAGGGCCACGGCGTTGATCTTGACCCGCAACCCCGCGGCCAGACTTTCGTCAATGGCCTGCCGCACAACGTCCAGGCGGTCGCAGCCCGTGATGCGGGCGTACTTCTCCCGCTCCAGGGTGTCGCAGGAAATATTGACGGCCGACACGCCCATCTCGGCCAGCATGGCCGGTTTGCCGGCCAGCATGGTGGCGTTGGTGGTCAGGCGCAGGTCGAGATCGGGATAGCGGCGCATGACCGATTCGATAAACACCATGAGATCGCGGCGGGCAAAAGGTTCGCCGCCGGTGAGCCGGACCTTGCTGATGCCGATTTCCCGGCCCAGGGCCACGAGATCGAGCATCTCCTCGTAGCGCAGGATGTCCTTGTGCGGAATGAAGGGGATATGATTTTTGGGCCGGCAATACATGCAGGACAGATTGCAGCGGTCGGTGACCGAAAGGCGCAGGTAGCTGATCTCCCGGCCCCGCCCGTCGTGCAGGCGCTTGTGCGTACCATTCATGACCCGGTCTCCATGCCCCGGGCCAGGACGAGGTCCGGCGGCGAATTGACGTTGAAAAAGGCCCGCGCCACGGCCAGATCCGACCGATCGTAGTCGATGTGCCAGCGCAGGTCCTCCGGGAATATGGCCGAAAGCCGCCGCTGCCCCCGGTCCAGGGCCGCGCGCAGACGCGGCGCGCCTTCGGGGTCGTAGACAGCGACCAGGGATTCGACATAGCCGGTGTCGATCAGGCGGTAGGTGGTCATCAGGGCTCCGGCCGGACGCGCCCGCCAGGCCGCGACCAGCCGGCCGAGCGTCGTCTCGTCGAGAAACGGCAGATCGCAGGACACCACCAGACACGACCGCCCCAGGGCCTCCAGCACGGTCAGGACGCCGGCGGCCGGCCCCTGCCCGGCCAGGACATCGGGCAGCCAGGGCGCGTCGATGCCGAAGGCGGCCGGGTCGCGTCCGGAAACAAACAGTTCGCCGGTGACGTTTCGCACCACGGCCGCCACCCGGCACAACATGGGTTGGCCGAAAAACGTCAGCCAGGCCTTGTCGCGGCCCATGCGGCTCGAGCGGCCGCCAGCCAGGATCACCCCGACAGGCGTGGCCCCGCCCGGGGTCATGGCGTCACCCTGCCGGCGGCGTCGGTGAACACGGTGAAGCGTGATTCGGCGTCGCGGGCAAAGCCGACCAGGGTGACGCCGGCGGCCGCCGCCGCGTCCAGGGCCGCGCCCGTGACGGCCGAGCGGCTGACCACCATGCGGAAACCGGCCCGCAAGGCCTTCTCCATCAGGGAGGCCGTCACCCGGCAGGATACGAACAACACCAGTTCCGGCAGGAGCGCGCCCTGGCGCAGGGCGTACCCGGCCAACCGGTCCAGGCAGTTGTGCCGGCCGATGTCCTCGGCCCGGACCACGAACGCGCCCGACCGGGGGTCGAAGAGCGCCGCCCGGTGAAAACATCCCGTGCCGTCCCACAGCCCGGGCTCGGCGATAAAGCGGGTCACGAGGTCCAGGAGTCTGGCCGAGGCCATCGCGCCCGGCAGGGAGGCGTCCGGCCTGCCGCGCGTGTCCGGGACCGGCTCCAGCTCGAAAACCACCCCCTCGACGTGGGAGACGGACGGGACCAGTCCCGGCGGCAGCATATCCAGGGCGGCATGGCCCAGGACGAGCCCTTCCGGATCGATGGGCGCGGCGAAAAGCACCCGTTCGCCGTACCCGGCCAGTTGCAGGCGCACCCGGATCTCCACGGCCACCTCGTCGACGATGTCCCGGGTGCGGCCGTTCTTGTAGCGCCGGCAGGCGACTTCGCGGGTCAGCGGCGCGTCCTGCATCAAAAACCCCAGGCGGACAGCACCGGCCGGTTGTAACCCTGCTCGTGGGCGGACAGGTCCAGGGTGAGGGACTCCAGATCGTCGAGAACCGGAATGCTGGGGCGATCGAATTCGCGAAAGTCGGTGGTCTTGATGTAGTTTTTGCAGCGCAGGCAGACATGCACGGCGTAGCCCGGCTCGTCCGGCGCGGTGAAGACCTCGAGCTGCTTGTGGTCCTCTTCGCCGCAATACGGGCACATGAGCCGTTTGGCCCGGTATTCGAGCTGGCAAAACGAGCAGGTCAGATGCCGGGCCCCGACCTTGCCGACCAGCCGGGCCATCAGCGGCGGGCTGCCGCAGACCGGACACTGGCCAAAGCTCCAGGTGCGGTCGTCGGGAAACCGGGCGTAGACGGCCTCGCCCACGGCGGCGAGCCTGGGCGTCAGGGCGGCCTGGACCAGGAAATTGAGCAGGCGCGGGGCATCGGGCGTGTTCTCGCCAATGGCGGCGAAAAAGGCGTCATCCCCGGCCAGATACCGGGCAAAAACCCGGGGCAGGTCGAGTTCGCCGTGCGTCCTGGCCGCGTCGATCACGGCCATGGACGTGGCCAGATGGGGCTCGCCCCGCCGGACAATGTCCGAGACGGTATCGAAGAGGGCCTCGCCCCGGGCGGCATCCAGGGGAAACGCGTCGCGGGCGAGCATGGGCGCGCCGCGCAGCACCCGCTCGATATCCTCGAGGGCCAACGCGTCCACGTCCACCTGTTCCTCGGCCCGCGCCCGCAATTGCGCCCGGGCCGTCTGGGCCACCAGTTCCAGCATGGCGGCCGGCAGCACGGTTTTTTGCGCGAGGGAGGCCAGTTTCTTTTCAAGCAGGCGCTGGGCCTGATCGGCGTCAAAGGGCATGCGGACTCCTTGTGGGGCCCGGGCGGACTATAGCGTCGCCGGGCCTTGGTGACAGTATGGTGACGCGGCCGGAATTGGCAAGAGGCCTCCCGGGTGAACCGGCGCTTGTCACGCCTCATACCGGCGGGCAATGGCAAAGGGGCCGACGGCTTGCCGCCGCCGACCCCTTTGCCGCGTCACGGCCGGCGTTCAGGAACGCCGGCCGACCGGATTGGTTCAAGGCTTTTTCGGGCCGAAGATCGCCGCGGGCCTGGTGGTGTCGCCGCCCATGCCCGGGAAGTTGTCGTACTTGTAGGCCGGCTTGCCCGTGGACAACATCTCGTGGGCCTGTTCGCCAAGCTCGCACAGCCGCTTCTTGCACTCGTAAAAGCCGTGCCACCAGGCATAGTCCGGGGCCATCATGGCCACGCCCATGCGGGCGCGCCGCCCTTCATGGTGCCACAGCTCATAGAAATCCCACTGGAACCTGGTGTGGAAAAACGGCTTCTCGTCCAGGAGCTTTTTCGCATACAGCTCGTCAAGCAGGGCCTTGGCCGGCTTGAAATACAGGTCGTTGTAGTTTTTGACCGCCGCGTCGATGCGCGCGTAGTGGTCCTCGGTCCAGGTGGCGCTGTGGCACTGGTTGCAGATGGCCTGCATCTTCTTGCGCTCCACCTCCCAGTTGGTCTTGGCCGGGAAGGCGGCGAAATCCTGCGGCCGTATGGTCAGCGGCGCCTGCAACTCCCAGGACAGGCGCTCGGTCACGTCGTGGGTGCCGATGACCGGCCCGGCGCCCGACATATGGCAGGAAGCGCAGGTGGGGCCGCGATAGTCCACGCCCGGCGTCCACATGCCCGGGGCCACGTTCCAGTTATAGGTGCTGCCAAAGGCGGCGTAGATGTCGCCGTGCTTGGATTCGGTGTAAATTTCGATCTGCGGATGGTCGGGACCCAGGTGGCACTGGCCGCAGGCCTCGGGCTTGCGCGCGTCCATGACCGAGAAACGGTGCCGCGTGTGGCAGCTCGTGCAGCTGCCAAGGCTCCCGTCGAGGTTGACGCGGCCCACGCCCACATTGGGCCAGGTCGATGTTTCGAGCTCGCCCTTGTCGTTGGTCTTGAGCACGGTGCCGTGGCAGGCATAACAGCCAGTGGTGCGCTCGGTGGCGTTGTTGAGGCCCTGGTTGAGCCAGGGGTCGATCTTCCAGATGATCTCGAGCGTGTTGGCGTGCTTGCTGCGGGAGTACTGCTTGACCTCGTCGGGATGGCAGCGCGAGCAGTCCTTGGGCGTGACCACGCCGGCAATGGGCACACGGTATTCGGCCGTGCCCCATTTGTTGTCGGAAAGCTCGTATTGCTTGTAGTGCTTCTTGCTGACGTCGGGATCGAATTCCTGGGCCTGATGGCAGTCAATGCAGGTGATGTTGGCCGAGGCGTGCCGGCTGGCCGCCCAGTCGGTGAAGATGCCCGGCGTCGCCACCTTGTGGCACTCGATGCAGGCTTGCGCCTGCTTGCTCATGCCCCGCTCCATCCGGAATTCCTTGACCTGGGGAAAATTCGCCTGCGTTTTCTCCTCGGCCGGGGCCGGCTTTTTTTTCTCCTGGGCCACGGCGAAAAGCGCGGTGCCCAAAATCAGCGTCGCCGCCGCGAGTATGGTCGGCCATCTGCGTCCCGTTTGCATACCGCTTCCTCCTCCTGGCTTAGCATCCTTGTCCCACGCCGGGTTGTGACGCCCCGACAGCCGCGTCGCCAAAGCCCCCCGCGTTATCCTCCCGCGCCGTCACAGGACAGGTAGCGGTAATACGGCCGGGGCACATGCACGAGATTCTGGTGGCAGTCCGTACAGCGTTTCTCATAGCCGGGCCGGGGATAAAGCACGGCCCGATGGGCCAGCATGCCGCCCTGCTTGTTGGGGAGATACAGCAGGTTGCGGTGGCACTTGAGACACTGGTCGTTTTTGATGTCCCGGGCGGCCCGGGCCCGGTTGAGGGCATGATCGTATTGGGACTGGTCTTCCATGAAATGCGCCAGGACGTCCTTGGCCCCGTGCATGGTTTTGGCGAAGAAGAAATCGAACGTATCGTGGGGAGCGGGCAAATGGCAGTCCATGCAGTCGGCCACCACGCCCCGGGAATTGTTGGTGTGCGACGAGGTCCGCCAGGCATTGTAGGCGGGCTGGATTTCATGGCAGGAGGCGCAAAAAAGGGGCGTCGACGTGCGCACCATGGTGTAATAGGTGAGGCTGAACAAGGGAAAGGCCACGATGACACCCACAACGACAAACAGGAGTGGCTTGAACACCCGTTTCATGGACGCGCTCCCGCACCAAGGGTTCACACCAAGCCCACATTCCGCAGAGGGCACGGGACACGATTTTCGGCAACCATGGCAAAAAGCCGCCACGGGCCAAAGGCCGTTCCCATCCACATGAGAAAACTTGTAATTACGTTACACCATAGGGGATTCGAATTGTCAATGATCCGAGCGTAAAATCTCCGATCCGTCGCCGCACCGACCGTTCTTGTCAAAAAAAGAAACACCCATCGAAGCAATACCGTCGCTTCCGGGCAAGGCGTCTTGTTCCATCCATCGCGCGACCGAAAGCAAAGTCGATCCCCTGTCCATCCCACTGCGAAGACATCGCTTTATTTCTTGTCCCCCAAACTGGAGCGCACCGCCCTCTTGCGGCCGCGACCGGCCATCTCCCAACCGGCCCGAACGACAACCTTCCCAGACGGGTGACGTTTTTGCGAGGGAGCCCAGCAACAAGAAAATCGCCCCCTCGCGCGGCCCGAAAAATAAGCACAAAAAAAGGGCGTTCCCCGTCAAAGGGAACGCCCGAGAAAACACTCTGGTACCGGGAGGGGGACTCGAACCCCCAAGGCCTTGCGACCGGTGGATTTTGAGTCCA
>JAFABC010000183.1 GCA_023426275.1 Pseudomonadota bacterium
GGGACCGGGGGGCATCATGCCCCCGGCCGCCGGAGGCATCCGTTCAGTTTACTTGCCGAAATGGGCGAGCTTTTGCGGGACAGGCGGCTTGCGGCCGTCGAACTGACCACAGGCGGCGAAATAGCGCAGGTCGGTGAGCCACAGTTTGAGTTGCTCCCGGTCGGCGCGCAGGAGGCGCAGCCAGCCGGCCGGGCCAGCAGCCACATCGTCCAAGGGGCCGAGCAACTCGCTGGGATCGCGGAAACATTCCCAGTCGCAGGCCCGGCAATGCGGTTTGCCGCCAAGCCGATCCTCGGTGAGTCGCCAGAACGGTCCAAGATTTTCCCCGGCCCGGTAGCCGCAGGGGAAACAGTCCCCATGCCGGTCCACATAAAAGAAGCTCACGCCGCCCAGGCAGGGTCTGCCCTGTCTGGGCGGCGTGCCGTATTGCCCGATCAACGCGTGCACGGCGCAAAGCGGCGTGAAGATGCGCAGCCGCCCCCGATGGCGCGGCACCACCGTGCGCACGGCCCGGAAAAGCGCCAGCTTTTCGGCATTGGAAAAGGTCACCCGGGCATCGGCGGCCGTGGCCGCGTACACGGCCCGCGCCCCCTTCTCCTGGTCCGCATCGCTCATGGGATAGCAGCAATTGGCCATGGTGAAGCCAAGGTCGGCCGCCTGGGTGAAAAAGGCGGAGAGATCCCGGCAGGCCCGCTCGTAAAGCCCCTCCCCCTGCCCGCCCAATGGATCGGGACCGCCCATGTAGCGGTTAAGCGCCACATTGGCCGTCGGGAAAAGGCCATTAGCATGGAAAATCGGCAAGGCCCGGGCCAGACCGGCGACCACGCCCGGATGTCCGCGATTGGCCTCGTGCACGGCCGGATCGGCGGAGTCGAGGCTGACCCAGAAATTGCGCACCGGCGTGGCGGCCAGCCGCTCGGCCAGATGCGTCACCCGGTCCGTGAACTCCGGGGCGTCGGGGTTGGCGAAATGGTAGCCGTTGGTGCCGGTGCGCAGGTAGGTGATGCCGGCCCGACCGGCGTAGTTGAGCAGTTCGAAGAGCAGCGAGCCGGTCAGAAAGGGTTCCCCGCCGGTAAACGACAGGGCCTGCACGCCAAGCGCGGCGCAGCGGTCGATGATGCGCTTGGCCGTGTCGCCGTCCATATCGCCGCGCACGCCTCCGGTCGTCACGTTCATGCCACACTGGGCGCACCGGGCGTTGCACCGGTCCGTCAGCTGCATGACCACCTGCCGTGGACGTCCCCGCCACCGCAAAATCCGCAAAATCGGCATAGCGTTCCTTTTTCTTGCTGCAAGAGCCGCGCTCATAGCGGCTCCCAGGGGAAGTAATCTGGTGAGCAGGACATAGTCGGCACGCGTGCTGCCGGACTTGACGGATTCGTGACGATCTGATGGCGGCCTGAAAAAGAAGAAATTATTTCCATAAAGTCGGCAACCGTCTTCAAATCGTAACACAACACAGGCAGATACAGAAGATGCACGCCGAGTACCCGGGCGGTGTCCGCGTGGCCTGCCTCAATCACAAGGGCGGCGTCGGCAAGACGACCTGCACCGTCAATCTGGCTGCCGGCCTGGCCCGGTCGGGTTGGCGCGTGCTGGCCCTGGATGCCGACCCTCAGGCCCACCTGACGGCTTCGCTCGGCCAGATGCCAGAGACCGGACACGGGCTTTCCGCAGTGCTCGAAGGCCGCCTTGCCGCCGGAGACGTGCTCCTCGACGTGGACGGCCTGTCGCTTTTGCCCGCCTCGGGCGCGCTGGCGGAAACGGAAATCGCGCTTTCCCGCGACGCCGTGCCGGCCAGCCGGCTGGCCGAGGCGCTCGAGACCCTGGGCGGCTTCGACGTGATGCTCTGCGATTGTCCGCCCCACCTGGGGCCGTTGACCCGGCAGGTCCTTGCGGCCGTCAACGGCCTCATCGTGCCCATGACGCCGGATTTTCTCTCCCTGCAAAGTCTGGCCTGGCTCATGGACACCCTGTCGGCCCAGGCGGCCCCGTCCGTGGTCGGCATCGTGCTCAACCGGCACGCGCCCCGAAAACGCCTGCACCGCGAGGTGCAGCAGGCGCTCGACACCCATTTTCCCGACATCCCGTTTCGGACGTCCATCCGTGAAAACGTCGCCCTGGCCGAAGCGCCAAGCCATGGCCAGGACATCTTTCGTTATGCGCCAGCCAGCGCCGGCGCCAAGGATTTTGCCGCCCTGTGTCGCGAAGCGGCCGGCCGGCTCGGACTCACCGGGCAACCGGCGCGCGGCCACACGCGGCCATAGAGGACCGCCATGACGCAACGTTCACGCCTCGGCCGCGACCCGCTCGCCCCGACAACCGCCGACGCCGCCGGAAAAAAGCCGGCCGGCGCCGCCAAAGCCAAGACAACCGCCAAGGCCGCCCCGAAAAAGAAAGCGGCCGGTGCGGGAGGCAAAACCCCAAAAAACACCGGCAGACCCAGCGCGAAAACCAAGGCCGCCACGCCGTCGCCGGTTCCTCCCAGGCCCGTTGCGGAAGAGGTGCTGCTGCCACAGGGACCGGACACGCCTGCTGTCGTCGAGGCCTCGCCGGCGGAGCCGATCCAGCCCGTTCCCACGAGCAAACCTCTGGCCGGTGAACCGGCGATCCTTCCTGAATCGCCGGATACGCCTGCCACCACGGCCACAGCCCCGACGGACCCGATCCAGCCTGTCCCGGCAAGCAAGCCACTGGCCGCACAGGAAGAGATGCTGCCGCCCGGGGATTCCACCGCCCTCGCGACCGCCGACGCCATTTCGACCGAGCCGATCCAGCCCATTCCCGCGAGCATGCCGCTCACGCCACAGGAAAGGACGAATCTCCCGGCCGCCACAGCCAGCCCCGAAGCCGTGTGCGCCACTGCCATGGGGACGCCGCCGTCCGCCGTCGCGCCCGCCCCCGCGTCAACCGATGCCCCGCACCCGGCCGAAGTGTTTTTGCAGGGGGTGCTCGACGGGCTCACGCCTGAAGGAGGCTTGTCCATCGATGTGGACGTGGCCCCGGACACCTTCGGCCTGCCCGTTGAAAAACTTTTCTATTTCAGCCACGTGCTCCAGCTTCTGATCATGCCGCGGGACTGCGTCCAGGAAACCCGGCGCAAACCCGGCGATGGGCAGGGCCCGGCGGCCCGCCTGTCGGTGCGGCTGTCCCAGGCGACGCCGGGACGCCATCAGTTGCGGATTTATGACAACGGCCTGTTTTTCAGGAACTTCTTTTCGGAAATCCGGCTGGACATGGAGACCTTGCGGCCATTGCGGGTCTTTGTGGCCAAACGCGAAGGTTCGATCTGCCTCAAACAGGGCACCCGGTGCGTTGAATTCGAAATCATTGGCTGACAAGCCAAAGGAGCGTCCGACATGGAAAAAGACAAGAACAAGATCAAGATCGAAGGAGTGATGCAGCTGACCGAGGTCATCGCCAATCTCGAAAAGCTGGTGGCGGACATGAAGGCCGGGGTGGTGACCCTGAGCGCCGGCGACGAAGCCGTGTCGCTGGAGCCGTCGGTGCTGGTCAACGTGGAAATGAAGGCTTCGCAGAAAAAGGACAAAGAGAAGTTCGCGCTGGAAATTTCCTGGAAAAAACAAAAGGAAGTCGAAGGGTTCACCGATATGAACGCCTAACGGCCCAGGCGTTCCCGCAAGACGCCCGCGTCTCGGGCACTGCTTCCAAACAAAAAAGGCGGTCTTTAAAAAGACCGCCTTTTTTGCTTTCCACGCCCTCTGGGAGGCGCGGTATGCAGGATGCCTCCGGCGTCCGGGCACTTCGCACCATTGGACTCCCTTTGAGGGGGACCGGGGGGCATCATGCCCCCCGGCCGCCGGAGGCATCTTCAATCTTAGCCTTCGTAGTACGAGCGCAAATGCTGGCTGCGCACGGGATGGCGCAGCTTGCGCAGGGCCTTGGCCTCGATTTGCCGGATACGCTCGCGGGTGACGTTAAAGAGCTTGCCCACCTCTTCGAGGGTGTGATCGGACTTTTCACCCAGCCCGAACCGCTTGCGCAGCACCTGCTCCTCACGCGGCGTCAGGTCGGAAAGCACCTTGCCGATCTGCTCGCCGAGCTTGGTGTTGACCACTTCCTCGGCTGGCGCCAGGGCCTTCTTGTCCTCGATGAAATCGCCCAGGCTCGAATCCTCCTCGTCGCCGATGGGCGTTTCGAGGGAAATGGGTTCCTTGGCGATCTTGAGCACCTTCTTGACCTTTTCCAGCGGGTAATCCATGCGCTCGGCGATTTCTTCCGGCGTGGGATCGCGCCCCAGTTCCTGGACCAGATAGCGGGAGGTGCGGATCAACTTGTTGATGGTTTCGATCATGTGCACCGGGATACGGATGGTGCGGGCCTGATCCGCGATGGCCCGGGTGATGGCCTGCCGGATCCACCAGGTGGCATAGGTCGAAAACTTGTAGCCGCGCTGGTATTCGAACTTGTCCACGGCCTTCATGAGGCCGATGTTGCCTTCCTGGATGAGGTCCAGGAACTGGAGGCCGCGGTTGGTGTACTTCTTGGCGATGGAGACCACCAGTCGCAGGTTGGCCCGGATGAGCTCCTGCTTGGCGCGCTGGGCGGCGGAGTTGCCGCGCTTGATGCGCCAGAGCACCTCTTCGAGCTCCTGGACATGGTGGCAGCATTTTTCCTGCAACCGGTCGAGGATCTCCATCTTGGCCGTGAGCATTTCCTTGAAGGAAAAGAGCTCTTCCACGGTCAGTCCGATGGATTCGGCCGCGACCACGGGATTGATGCTCCGTTCGTCGAGCTGGGCGAACATCTCCTGGATTTCCGACTGGGACTTGCCCACGGACAGGATGTAGGCCGACAAGTCGCGCTGGCAGTTGTGCATCTGCCGCACGTAGTCCTCGACGATCTCGATGATGCGGTCGATCAGCGTCTTCTCGAGCTTGATGTCGCGAAGCCGAATCACGATCTCATCCTTGAAGACCATGATTTCCTTCTGGATGCCATAAACCCGGCGATCCAGACAGGCGCACTGGTCGAGCTTGCTGTAGATCTTGCGTTTCTTGCGAAAGGCCGCCTTGACCTCATCGAGCAGGAAGATGACTCGCTGGCGCTGGTTCATCTCGTCCTCGGAAGGATCGTCCTCCTCGATGGTCTTGACCACGTCTTTGAGCTTGATGCGCCCGATCTTGAGGTCCTCGCCCACCTGGATGAGCTCTTCCACGGCCACCGGCACTTCGACCAGGGCGTAGAGCACGTCCATTTCGCCGTTTTCGATCTTCTTGGCGATAACGACCTCGCCCTCGCGGTCAAGCAGGGGCACGGCGCCCATTTCGCGCAGATACATACGCACCGGATCGGTGCTGCGCGAGGAATAATCGAGCGTGTCCTCGCTTTCGGTCAGTTCCAGATCGGAATCCTGGTTTTCGTCCGCTTCGGCGTTCGTCGCTTCGATCTTGCGGCCGTCCTTGTCGGCGTCCACAAGGTTGATGTCGAGCTGATCGAAGATGGCGATGACCTCTTCGAGCTGCTCGGGATTGTTCACCTCGGAAGGCAAAGCCTTGTTCACTTCGTCAAAGGTGAGAAATCCCTTCTGTTTGCCCTTGACGATGAGGCTTTTGATCTGTTGGATTTCCTTGAGATTACTCATCTCCCCTCCCGGAAAGGGCCTGTAGTTCCCCCAGAAGCCGCAAGGCTTCCGCGTGCGCTCCCTGTTCCTGCGCCCGGCGGATGGCCTCGGTCAGAGCCCGCCGTCGGTCGCTTTCCCTGGACTCGTGGAGAAAAACGCAAATTTCGTCAAAAATAGCGGCGGCTTCGTCGTCGCTTTCCGCCGGTTCCAACTGCGCCCTGGCCCAGAACGCCGCCTGGGCCGTATCCAGTCGCGTCTCCAACTCGCCGGGACCGTCTCCGACGAGTCTGGTGAAAAAATCCCGGGCCGCCGCCGAGGCAAGGACCGCTTCCGCGCCGGCCTCGCGCAGGGCGGGCAGGTAATCGGCACGCCGGATGGCGAAGGCCAACAAATGGGCATCGCGCGGGGCCATGTCCAGGGTCCCAGGCCGCTGTTTCACGGCAACGGCGGCCGGCTGCGGCGGCCGGCCATGATGGCTCGCGGCCTGTCCCAGGGACTGTCGCAATTCCTGTTCCGCCAGTCCGAGCCCCGAGGACACCCGGGGGATGAACACGGCGCGCAGGGCCGGGTCACCGAGACCGTTTAGAAATTCCACGGCCCAGGCCGCGATTTCCCGGGGCGAAAACGTGTCCCGCACCACGCGCAGGCAAAAGGTCAGGCCATCCTCGGCCTGCTCCAGGCACTGCTCGAACCCGTCGCGGCCCCTGGCGTGCAGCAGGCTGTCCACATCCTCGCCATCGGGAAGCGGCACCACCCGGCAGCCGCCGCCCAGGGTCAAAAACATCTGCGCCGACCGCAATGCCGCCTTGCGCCCCGGCGGGTCGCCGTCGAAGACAAGGTCCACCCGGGCGGCAAAGCCGGAGAGCCGTTTGGCCTGCTCGGCCGTCAGCGCCGTGCCGAGCACGCCGCAGGCGTCGGTGTAGCCGAACTGGTGCAGCGTGATGACGTCGAGGTAGCCTTCGGTCAAAAGCGCCCGCCGGGACTTGGCCATGTTGGGCCGGGCCTCGAACAAGCCATACAGGTGCTGCCCCTTGGTGTAGATCGGCGTCTCGGCGCTGTTTAAATATTTCGGTTCGCCGTCGCCCATGGTGCGTCCGCCAAAGGCGATGACCCGTCCCCCGCCGTCGCGGATGGGAAACATGAGCCGCTCGCGGAACCGGTCCCAGACCCGGCCGTTCTTGCCCATGCTGAGCAGCCCGGCCAGGACGCCCTCGTCCTCGGAAAAGCCCCGGGACCGCAGCACGTCCCGAAACCCCTGCCAGCCGGTCGGGCTCACGCCCAGGGCGAAACGCTCGATCATTTCGGCGCTGACCTTGCGTTTGGCCAAGTATTCCCGGGCGGCCGCACCGTCGTCTTTTGTCAGGAGATAGCGGAAATAGCGGTCCGCCAACTCGTGCATGGCCAGACAGGCGTCGCGCTCCTGACGGCGCTTGGCCGCGTGGGGATCGCGGCGGGCCCGGCCGATGTCCACGCCGACCTCGGCCGCCAGCCGTTCCAGGCCCTCGCGAAATTCCAGTCCATTGATGCGGCAATAAAAATCAATGACGTCGCCCGAGGCCTGACAGCCGAAACAATGGAAAAACCCCTTGTCGGGGTGGACGTTGAACGACCCCTTGGTCTCCTGATGAAACGGACACGGCCCCACCAGCCTGGACCCGACAGGGCGCAGGTTCACGTACCGACCCACGATTTCGGCGATGTCGGCCCGGGCCTTGACCGCCGCCACGATTCCCGCGTCGTGCTTCATGGGGTGGGAAGATGCGGGGAAACCCCCTTTTTTTGAAAAAAAGGAATTTTCCCGCGCCCCTTCCCCCGAAAAATCTTCAAAAGGGGAAAGGGAAACAGGTCCGAATGCATGCGAGCCTTTGGTTACGGTGCCGTATTCCAACCAAGCCGCCGTGTTTCCTTTTGGGAGGGGAACAATCCCCCCTGTAAAGGGGGCCGGAAAACCTTCTCCCCGACGGCGTGTCGGGGATGGTGTTCCGGGCCACCGGGGGCCTTTTATTTCAACGTGACCATGGTCATGCCGTCGCCGCCACGGTCCTCGGGAGCCAGGGCAAAGGAGGCGACCTGCGGATGGTCCCGAAGCAGCCGATGGACTTCCCGCCGCAACGCCCCGGTGCCTTTGCCATGAATGATTTCCAATTCCCCGTGCCCGCGCAAAATCGCCGTATCGAGAAACGCGGCCAGCTCCGCCTCGGCGGCGTCGGCCCGCATCCCGCGCAAGTCAAGGACCAAGCCCAGCCCGGACGCGGGCGTCCCTTCGCGGTTGGCCGGGGTCACGGCCACGCCGCCTCCCCTGGGGGCGGCCGGCTGGCCTTCGCTCAAAGCCATATCGGCAACGGGCACCCAAAGGCTTACCCCGCCGACTTCCACCTTGGCCGCCTGCCGGCGCAGGTCTTTTTCGCGAACCACGCCCTTTTTGCCCCAGCTCACGATCCGCACCGTCTGGCCCGGCGTCAAAGCTGCCAGATCGACGGCCGGTCCGCCGGAGCCCGATTCGGGCTGCGTACCGGTTATGGCGTTGGTTTCTTCAATAAGTCTTTTTTTCGCGGCGGCAAGGGCGCGCTGGGCTTCCTTGCGTTCGATGCGGCCGGCTTCGTGGCGGCGGGAAATGTCGCGCGAAATGGCGCGGATTTCCTCGACAAGGTGTTCCTGGGCCTTGCGCAGGCCGTCCTTGAGCTTTTCCACCCGCTGTTTTTCTTCCCGACGTTCGGCGGCCAGGGCTTCGATTTCCTGTTCCCGACGCAACGCCAGGTCGTTTAATCGATCGAACACCTGTCCGGCATCCCCGCCGTCCAGGAGCAGATAGCGGCTGGCGCGCTCGAGCAGTTCCTCGGGCAGGCCATGCTCCCGGGCCACATCCAGGGCGATGGACGCGCCCACCTGGTCATAGGCCAGTCGATACACGGGCTTTTTGGTGGCCGGGTCGAACAACATGCAGGCGGCGCGCACGCCGGGCCGGGACAGGCCGTAGGCCTTGAGCGCCGGAAAATGCGTGGCCGCGGCCAGATACGCGCCCCGATCGAGCAGTCCGTCCACCACGGCCTGGGCCAGGGCCGCTCCCTGGGAGGGGTCCGTGCCCGCGCCGAATTCGTCGAGCAGGACAAGCGTATCGGCGTCGATCGCCGACCATACCCGGGACAGGTGGCGAATCTGTGCCGTAAACGTGGACAGGTGGTCCTCAAGGCTTTGCTCGTCGCCCAGAAAAACAAAGACCTTGGTGAAAAACGGCAGCCGGCTGCCCTCCCCGGCCGGTACCGGCAGGGCGGACAGGGCCATCACGGACAACAGGCCCAGGGTCTTGAGGCACACGGTCTTGCCGCCGGCGTTGGCGCCCGTGACGATAAGCGCCCGCTGCTCCTCGGCCAGGACCAAATCCTGGGCGATAACCCGGCTCGCGGCCTCCTCGCCGGCGGCCAGCACCAGCAGCGGATGTCGGGCGGCGAGCAGATGCACGGCGTTTTGCGCGGCCACCTCGGGCAGCGTCCCGGCAATGCGGTCGGCAAAGGCCGCCTTGGCCCAGAGCACGTCGCAGGCCACCAGCAGCCGATAGGCGGCGGCCACCTGCCGGCGCTCGTCCCGGGCCAGACCGGTCAGAAAGGCCATGACGCGGGCTTCGGCCTCGCGTTCCTCGTTTTTGAGCTCCTGGAGGCGGTTGTTGACCTCCACCAGAAAAAACGGCTCCACATAGACCGTTTCGCCGGTCTGGGAGTAGTCGTGGATGATGCCCGGCAGGCGGCCCTTGAAGTTGGCCTTGAGCGGCAGGACATAGCGGTCCGAGGAAATGGTGATGTAGTCGTCCTGGAGAAACGGCCCCATGTCCTTTTCGCCGACAAATTCCTTGACCCGCGTCATGATGGTCTGGTGGATGGCGCGGATTTCCTGACGCACGGAAAAAAGCTCCGGCGAGCTTTCATCGCGCAGCCGGCCGTCGGCGGCCAGACAGCGGGTGAGCGCGGCCTGCGTCTTTTGCGGCCAGGGCGCCCCGGCCACCTCGTCACGAAGGACCGACTGGCCGGGCTCTCCGGTCCCGAGCGCCTCGCGCAGGGCGCCCACCTGGGACAACACGTGTCCAAGCGCCACCAGGGCGTCGAGGTCCAGATCGCGCCGCTCGCTGTCGAGAATGGGGAAAAGCGGCTCGATGTCCGGGTACGAGGTGAAGACAAAAGCAGCGTCGCGGCGAAGCTCCATGGCTTCGGCCAGCTTGCGCTGCTCCCGGGCCAGCGTCTGCGCATCGGCCAACGGGACAATCGAACGACAGGCAGCCGCCGCGGGTTCCGAGGCGGCCAGTCCGGCCAACCGCTCCAAAACCTTAGGAAACTCCAGCAACGAGAGGGTTCTGGATTCCATAAGAAAAAGGGGAATGTTTGGAATCAGGAAGAAAGGCGCGCCTTGACGGCGCCACTGACCCGTTTTCCGTCGACCCGCCCCTTGTGGGCGGAGAGCACCGCCTGTACCACCCGGCCCATGTCCTTCATGCTTCGGGCATCCAGTTCGGCCATGGCCGCCTCGACGGCGGCGCCAAGCTCCTCGTCGGTCAGGGGAGCGGGCAGGTAGGCTTGCAGCACAACCAGTTCCCGCTCCTCTTTCTCGACAAGATCAGCCCGGTTCGCCTTGGCGAACTGTTCGATGGATTCCCGACGCTGCTTGCTTTGCTTGGCCAGGACGTCAAGCAGCTCGTCATCGGTCAGCGGGCGCTTGAGCTCCACCTGCCGCAGCTTGGCGGCGGCCTTGAGCATGCGCAGCACGCTGACGACGACTTCGTCCCTGGCCCGCATGGCGGCCAGATAATCGGATTCGATACGGGCTGTAAGATTCATTACATCATGTTGATTTTGCGCATTTTCTTGAGCAGCCGTTTGCGGGCGGCAGCCTTTTTCTTCTTGCGCATGACGCTGGGTTTCTCAAAGTGCTGGCGCTTTTTCAGCTCAGAGAGAATCCCGGATTTCTCGACCTGCTTCTTGAAGCGGCGCAGGGCCACATCGAAGTTGTCGGATTCGTCAAGGTAGACTCCGGGCATTGACATCACCCCCTCTTTAGGGAAATTCCCGAGCGGCAAAAAAGAGTCTTTATCCTGAACAGGCCCCACCGTCAAGGGGGAAGTGTCTCCGGTGGAAAGACTCCGCCCGAGGGCTCGGGCGGAGTCAGGAGAAAGATTGCTGTCCGGCGCGATTAGTGATGCGCGTTGGCCTCGGCTTTGCGCGTATCCAGAAAGGCCTTGACCACGCAGTACCCCATACCGGAGGCAATGATGAACAGCACGAGATACAACACGCTGAAGAAAACGAAGTGGTCGGGCTGCCACCAGGGCAGATCCTGCGGCAGGGGGCTGTGAATGGTTTCACCGTGCAACATGTGAAAATCTCCCGGAGCTAATTATTGGATGGCGTCCTTGAGCAGTTTTCCGGGCCGGAATTTGACCACCTTGGAAGCCGGGATTTCGATCTCGGCCCCGGTGCGGGGGTTGCGGCCGGTCCGGGCCTTGCGCTCATCCACCAAAAACGTGCCGAAACCGGTCAGGGTCAGTTTTCCGTCCCCGACCAGCGTGGCCTCGACGGCCTCGAGAAACGCATTCAGGGCGCGTTCCGCATTGGCCTTGGTCAGGCCCGTCTTATCGGCAATTTTTCCTACCAGATCAGCCTTGGTCATCAGTCCTCTCCTCCTCGGTTAAAAACGCCGGCCGCCTTCGCGACGGCGCGATGCACCCGATCCTCTCTCCCGCGGGCATTGTCAACAACGAAATATAAAGCGGATAGGTCCTCGCTCGCCTCCCCGTGACGAGGACGACCAGCCCGATCTCCGACGCCGTGGTGTGATGCCCGGCGACAAGCGCCAGCAGTGGCCAAAAGAAAATCGATTTCAGGCCCAAAGTCAAGAGGGCAAGCGCGTTTTCAGCAAGTTGGCCAGCCCTGACAGCTGCCGGGGGGACAGCGTTTCCGGACGGTCCCGTTCGTCGATGCCCGCCTCGGCCAGCCAAGCATCCACGGCCGCGTCGCGATACGGCTTGAGGATGCCGCCCAACTGCTTTCGACGAAAGGAAAAAAGGAGCTTCAGCAGCCGGGCGAAGGCGGCCGGCTCCCGGGGACGCTCCTGCGTCGGCAAGGGGGTAAAGGCCACCACGGCCGAATCCACCTTGGGCCGGGGGCGAAAGACCGTGGGCGGCACCTTGAAGCAATACTCGACCCGGGCGTGGCAGCCCACCCAGGCGGAAAGGGCCCCGTATTCCCGTCCGCCCGGCCCGGCCGCCAACCGTCTGGCCACTTCGTGCTGCACCATGAACACGCCCCGGGCGTACCGCGTCGCCCCGGCGCACAGCTCCCACAGCAACGGCGAGGCGATATTATACGGGAGGTTGCCAACAACCCTGACCCGGTCCAGCCGGTCGAGCCGCGTCCAGTCCAGACGCAGTGCGTCGATCATGACCACCGAGGCGTCCGGGTGCTCGCGGGACAGGCGCACGGCCAGGTCGCGGTCCTTTTCCAGGGCCAGATAGCTGCCCGGCTGGCAGGCCAGGACATGAGGCGTGAGCGCCCCCCGGCCCGGTCCGATCTCGATGACCGTGTCGCCGGCGGCAATGCCCAGGGTGGCCACGATCTTGGCCGCGATGTTGGGGTCGCTCAAAAAATTCTGCCCGAGGCTGCGCTTGGGCCGGGCGTAGTCCTCCCCTGCCGCCGCTTCGGGCGTCCGGGACGTCCCGGGTGCGCGCGTCCTGTCCGTGTCGAGCTGTTGCCGCCGACTCATGCCGTCACCTTTTCCAGAAGATCCTGTTTGAGGGCCCACAGCACATGGAAGCGGGCCGCCTGGGCGTCAAGGGCCGGTTCGGCCGCGGCCAGCCGTTTGGCCAGGGTCAGGGCCGGGCAGCCGGACCGGGCCAGAAAAAGCAGGGTGTGCACCGCTTCAAGGGAAATTTCCGCGTCCATCCCGGCATAGAGCAA
Organism: Pseudomonadota bacterium; assembly: GCA_023426275.1. Taxonomy (GTDB): domain Bacteria; phylum Desulfobacterota; class Desulfovibrionia; order Desulfovibrionales; family Desulfovibrionaceae; genus Solidesulfovibrio. Next base: position 12,523 of record JAFABC010000183.1, read on the forward strand.
GGGAAAATCCCGCTGGCGATAGACGGCCTGCCCGGTCCGGCTCCAGGTCAGCCGCACGGCGTCGGAGATCTGCGTCGTCGGATAGCCGGCGAAAACACGGCCGTAGGCCATAGCCGCAGGATGGGGGATGGCGCGCAGTCCTTCCCGGTCGGGCACGGGCGCGGCGGCAAGGCGCTCCCACAAGCGCACATGGGCGGCGACGACCCGCTCCCAGGTAAACGTGGCCAACACCCGCTCCCGGCCGGCCGCGCCCATGGCCCGGCGCAATCCGGTGTCGCCGATGAGCGCGCCAAGCGCTGCGGCCACCGCCGCCACATCCACGGCCAGTCCCTGGGCCAGCCGCAAATGCGTGTGGTTGTCGTAGCAAAGCGGGGCCAGGACATCCCGCGGGCCGGTGTCGTCCAGCCCCAGGCTGGGTGCGAGAAATCCCGTGCGCCCGTCCGCGACAATGTCGCGGTAGCCGTCGTAGTCCGAGGCCACGACCGGCAGGCCGGCGGCCATGGCTTCGAGCAGCGTCAGGCCGAAGGTCTCCTGGGGATTGTCCGCCAGGGAGACGAAGATGTCGGCCAGCCCGAACAGTTCGCACTTGTCCGCCTCGTCCGGTCGCCGGACCAGCACGAGGCGCAGGCCGATGTTGGCGGCCAGACCGGTCAGAATGGCCAGAAAATCGTCCGCGTCGTCATCCGTCCAGCCGGCCATAACCAGACACAGCCCGGCCGGATCGACGCCGGACGCGGCCAGCCGCTGGATGGCCCGGAAAAGCGGCAGCGGGTCCATCTTCGAACTGTGGCTGATGCGGCCGAACACCAGCAGCACCACGGCCTCGGCGGCGATGTCTCGCCGGGCCCGGGCCGCTTCCCGCCGCGCTCCGGCCAAGGCCTCCCAGCCCTGCGGCGCGACCCCGAGGGGGATGCGCGCCACCTCGGGCGCGGGATGCGTCTCCGGCGACAGCCCATAGCCCTGGCGCAACGTATCAAAAAGACGCCGCACAACGGCCTGACCGGCCGTGGACGTGGCCACCACGGCGTCCCGGCGCGTGGTCCCGGGCCACAGATGGGCCAGAAAGGCTTGGCCGTAGCCGGCGTAGCTCAAGGAATGGGTGGTGCCGGTGATGGGAAAAAGATTGCGGGCCAGGGCGTTTCGGGCGGCGGCCAGCCAGGGCTGGGAGGTAATGCAGTCGGAGAGATGAAAGACCCCGTAGTCATGGGCGGCCAGGGCCCGGGGCAGTTCAAGGCGCGTCAAAATTTTGAATTTGCCGCGCCGGGCCGCTTCGGGATAGCGGGCCGCCAGCACGGCCTGCTGGCAATCGCGCTCCCGGGGCGAGGGCATGAAAAAATGATAGGCGTCAAAGGGGTCGGCCCGGATCAGGGCGTCCAGAAAGCCGGCATTGGCCACCTTGCGGCCCATGACGGCTCCGGATTCCACGAACGGATCGAGGGTGGCGAAAAGACGCGGCGCGGACATGGGAGGGACGGAGCCACACCTGGGCTGTCTTGTCAAATCCACAGCGAAAAAACCATCTGGCCCGGTGCTTGCATTGTTCGCGGCGGGGCCCACGCGCAACGCGGTCCCCAGATCAAAGGAGGCCAGCAATGACGCGCGGCATACGACCGGAACAGGTATGGGGCCTTGGCTTGGCAACGGACGTCGAGGCGGCAATTTCTGCCGCCCTGGGCAGTGGATACGTCCTGCGCAACTGGCCCATCGGACAACATCCGGGCGAGCGGGACCTCAACCGCGCCGCGCCGCTCGTCGTTTTCGTGGTCAAGGAGGCCTGGGATGCCCTGTCGGCCGCGTCGCGCAAACGGCTGGAGGAATGGGAAGTGCCCCAGCGGGTGCTCGTGCTCTCGGCCGGCCAATCCGTCTCCGATTTCGACGAACTTCTGGAAAACGGCTTTTTGTCGGCCATTTCCGAACCGCTGACCGACAAGAAAGTCCGCGACGTCATCTTCCGGGCCAAGGAAGTCAAAAGCCTCTATGACGACATCTTCCGCATGACCCGCGAGATCATGCTGGAACGCGAACTGCTTGCCCGCAAGACCGATCTGGTGTTGTTCCTTAACCGCTTTCTCACCCGGGCCACGGAATCCCTCGACCCCACGGTCATCCTGGACAACGCCCGGGAAGACCTGGAAATGCTTCTGCCCATGCGCGGGCTTATGGCCATGCTCTGGCAGGCCCGGGAATCGGGCACGATCGAGGCCGAGCTGTTCCTCGAGCCGGATATGGACCACGCCGCCGAGCGGTACTGGACCGAAGAGTTGCTGCGCCAGGGAGCCAGACTGGCCGGCGCTCCCATGCACAGCTACCGGGCCACGTTCCTCGACGGCGGCTCAGCCGCCACGCCGGTCGGCATTCCCACCGCCCCGGAAGACGTGATCGCCCTGCCCCTGCGGGCCGGCGGACACACTTTCGGCGTGCTGAGCCTGTATCGGGCCAAGGGCGCGCCGCTTGGCAAGGATCAGGTGCAGACACTCTACGCCTCGGTCAACCATCTGGCCCTGGCGCTCAAAAACGCGGCCCTGTTCAGCCAAGTCAAGATCCGGGCCGACCATGACGGCCTCACGCGCATTCACAATCGTCGGGCCTTTGACGAACGGCTGGTGGAAGAACTGCGCCGCCATCAGCGTTACGGGCAGGCCATGACGTTGCTGATGCTCGACATCGACCATTTCAAGAACGTGAACGACCGGTTCGGCCACCTGCGCGGCGACCAGGTGTTGCGCGAAGTGGGACGGCTGTTGGCCGAAACCCTGCGCAGCACGGATTTCACCGCCCGGTATGGCGGCGAGGAGTTCGTGGTCATCCTGCCGCAGACCAACGGGGAGCAGTCCGCCATCCTGGCCGAGCGTCTGCGGGGGCTCATCGCCCAGACCCGGTTTACCCACGAAGGCAAGGTCTTCGGCATCACCGTATCCATCGGGCTGGCCACCTTGCAGCCCGGCGCCCTGCTCAAGCGCAAGGAGCTGCTGGAGCAGGCCGACAAGGCGCTCTATCAGGCCAAACGGCTCGGCCGCAATCAGGTCTGCACGGGACGGGGACCGGCCTCCCCCCTGGACCGGCCGGCCATGGGCGCGGTCAACGCGGGCTGAGACCGCCGTCCGGGAAACGCCGACAAGCCGGCCACAAACCGGTATGCCGGCAACGAATTGTCCCGCCGGCGAAAACAAGACTTGACGTCAGGCCCCGACCCGGATACATATCCACTCCCTCGGGCAATTAGCTCAGTTGGATAGAGCGTTGGCCTCCGGAGCCAAAGGCCACAGGTTCGAATCCTGTATTGCCCACCAAAGATTACAAAGGGTTACGGTTGATACCGTAGCCCTTTTTTCGTTTTTCGATAAGTTTTCGATAAGTGACTTCCCAGCAACCTTCCCCCGGTCTATCCTTTCGCCATGGCCGCCAAATTCATCAAAACCGGCATAAGGGGCGTATTTTACAGGGAAAGTCGCACACGCAAATGCTCGTACGGCGCGGATCGCTGCTATGTGGTTTGGTACAAGGACGCCCTCGGACGCCCGCATTGGCACACGGTCGGCTGGCACTCCGACGGCATCCGGGCCAACTACGCCAACGAGATCCGCGCCAAGCTCATGGGCCAACCCGCCGAACCGGCCCGGGCGAAAGCGAAGCCCCCCACCCCGGCGCCGTCGCCCGAGCCGGCTTTGACCGTCGGTCAGGCCATGGCCAGTTATCTGGCGTGGGCCGAGGGCGAGGGCAAACATGTGGCGCCGGAGCACAACCGCTACGACAACCACCTCAAATCCCGGTTGGACGCCATCCCGCTGGACTGCATCACCTTGCAAATGCTGTGGGACCTCAAGGCTGGCCTGCGGCGCGGCATGTCCCCCCAGAGCGTGCGCCACTGCTTCGGCCTGCTGCGACGGGCCGTGAATCACGCGATCGAGGTCGAAAAATGGCACGGCGCGAATCCTTTCGCCATCAAGCGGCAGGGCCCATTCAAGCTCCCCCGGGCCGACAACGAAGCCACGCGTTACCTGACCCGCAAGGAGGCCAAGGCCTTGCTGGCGGCGTTGCGCCCCAGATCCCAGCAGCTGCACGACATGGCGTTGCTGTCGCTCAAGACCGGCCTGCGGGCGACGGAAATTTTCGGCATCCACGGTCAGGATCTGGACATGCACGGCTTGGTCATCCACATCCGGGCGAAGGGCGGCGAGCGGCAGACCGTGCCGGCCCCGGACGACATCATGCAGATCCTGGCCGGCTATCGCCGTCTGCCGCATGAGCGCGTGTTCCAGGACGATCAAGGCGGCCCCATCACCTGGGGCGTCAGTTGCACGTTTGATCGCGTGGTGGCCGAACTCGGCCTCAATGACGGCGTCACAGACAAGCGCCGGCGCGTGCGGTTCCACACCCTGCGCCACACCTTCGCCAGCTGGCTGGCCCAGTCCGGAGAAGTCACGCTGCACGAACTCATGGAGATGATGCGCCACAAGCGCATCGAGATGACCCTGCGCTACGCCCACCTCATCCCCGGGGGCGGCCGGCGCAAGCTGTCCATCATCGATGACGCGCTGCGGGATCATGATGACTAGGCCTCGCCTGTCGTGACAACCATATTGGCGCGCAGGAACGCCTCGAGGTCCTCGCGCAGATAGAAAATGCGCTTGCCGGGCTTCGAATAGGCCGGGCCCTTGCCGTGCAACCGCCACGCCTCCAGGGTTTTGGGCGGGATGCCGTACTCGGCCTCGACCTCATCCTGCGTCAATGCCCGTTTTTGCGGCCGTATGGTGACCGGCTCGTCCTGGCCACGCGGGTCCTGCACCTCGATGCGGACCTCAATGCCGGCGGCCAGTTCCAAGGCCACGGCGGCGAGCAGATCATGCACGGCCTGCGTGCGTTGCCCGGGACGCAGCTCGTACACCATGCGCCGGCCACCGGCATCGAGCAGCACGCCATTTTGCACGGCTTCGATGGTAATGGTCCTCACGGCTCCACCCCCATGTCGTCAAGGCGCTTGCGGCTGTTGCGGGCCACCTCCAGGCTGCCGAGCAGGAGCACGAGCTGGCGCACAAGCAGCTCGAGGGGGTGGCCGCCGGCCAGGGCCACCCGGCTGGGCATGGCGTCGCCAAGGATCGCCCGCACCTGCAAGCCGTGTTGGTCGGCGTCCAGGCAGGCCTCGGCCAGATCGCGCCGGATGCGCGCGGCGGTGCAGGCGTCCACGTCAAAATCGGTCGGGCTGCCCATGGCCCTACCCTTCCACCGTGGTGAGCAGCGCCATGATGGCCGTCACCGCCTCGTGCCCTTCGCGCAGGATCGTGGCGCGCTCCTCGGCGTTGATGCTGTTGTCGGCCAGCGCATCGGCGCAGGCGGCAATCAGCTCCCCGAACTCCTTGACCGCGACCATGCACTGCTGCTGCACGGGATCGTCGCCCTCCTCGAACGCAGGCAGCTTGATGAACACACCGCCCATTTCGCTGGCCAGGAAATGCATGGGCGCATCCGATCCGGTCACGTCCATGATGGGCAGCAGCTTGTCGACGCCGAGCTTGTGGCCCGGCTGGCCGGACAGCTCGGACATCATGGTGGCGTATCGCCAGCCCAGCATGTTGGCGATGGTTTGCGCGCCGATTCCGGACGGGGCGCGCATGACCAGCCGGTGCAGGATCGGCGTGATCGCGGGATATTCGTAGCGGGCCATATGCAAATCCTCCATGGGATTTAGCGTGGTGCGGTGCGCGGGAATTGGCTAGCCAGGGGAGGCTGGAAGCCCTACGCGGCAGAGGGGTGTTTCTTGGGCTTGGGGCCCCGCTTTTTTGGGCCGGCAGGCTGCGGTAGCAGATCAGCCGGAATGCCCTGACATATGAGCCATTCGATATGGGAGGCATTCGGTCTCCGGCCAGACAACACGTCCCCCATGCCCCCCGGAGAAATACCGCGCTCTGCCGCGAGAGTTTTAATCTGGATGCCGCGCTCCATAAGGAAAACCCGCAACCTGACTTGACGCGGTGTTGGTGTTTTGCGTAGTCCTTCGCATAAATTGTTCATCGAAAAACCTCTCTTTGCCGGGCAGCTACTCCTTGCTCTTCTGTCCGGCGGTAAGAACAGGTGTTTAGCGTTGCGTTTCGCACGGCCAAGCAGTGCGATAAATTTCACAGTTTGTCACGCTAAATTTATCGAACAAGAGAGAAATTTCGCATGTACGAACAAAAACATTTTGAAATAATTAAAAAAGAAATTTCTCGACGCCTTGCAGAAAATGGAGAGCAATGGGGAGCTGTGGCGGCGGCAAAATTGCTTGGTATTGGCGTTGGCAAAATTCGCGCCTGGATCAAGGGGCAAAGGCCCCAATCCGATGACCTCGAAATTCTCGCCAGAAAATTGAACTTTTCACCTCGATGGCTGCTGCTTGGCGAGGGGGCGCCATTTTTGGATCAAGACAATGAAGATACTTCCGGCACAGCAAGTCCGATCCCCCCGGAAGAACTCGACGAAAAGCTCACCCCCACCCAACGGGAGTTGCTCACGTATAAGAGGATGCTGACCGAGCTGGCGGCCTCTCCTGAGCGCATCATAGATGGCTTGGAAGCTATCGCGATGGGCAAAACAACTCGCGCCAAGACCACCTATAAAACCGCTGAACCTCCTGCCAACCCAGGCTATAACAACGTGCATGACCCTCATGCGAAGTTTGGTGAGGGAATCTAAAAATTCTATTCAATAAGGGGAAACTCGTGGGCTACGAGGTTGTTCTGGACAATCACGGCCAACCATGCAACCGGGCCTTGAATGCCAAACGCATCAAGGATCGCGGCGTCGACGAGCTGCTTGGCCTGTGCAAGGGGATGATCGCCGACGGCGAAGTCAACGAAGCCGAGACGCGATTTTTGCTCGATTGGCTGGAGGCCAACCAATGCGTGGCCCAGGATTGGCCGGGCAACGTCATCTATGCCCGAGCCTATGAATTTCTGCGCGACGGCAAACTCGACGTCAACGAAAAAGCCGAGCTGCTCGAATTGCTCACCAAGTACACGGGGTCCACATCCGAAGCCTGTGCCGCCGTGCAGACCTCGAGCGCCCTGCCCTTCGATACCCCGCAGCCGCCCATCGAATTCGATGCCCACATCTTCGTGCTCACAGGCAAATTCGCCTACGGCTCGCGCCACGAGTGTTCCGAGGCCATCCTGGACCTGGGCGGCTGGGTTCGACCGGCCGTGCTCAAGGACACCCACTATGTGGTGGTCGGCACCCTAGCCAGCCGCGACTGGGCCCACGCGCACTACGGCCGCAAGATCGAAACCGCCCTGGAGTGGCGGCAGAGGGGCGCGGACGTCCAGATCGTCTCCGAAGATCATTGGGCGCAGGCCCTCTGCAGAGGGTAGTCCATGCGCATCCCCACCGGCGTCTGGGTCGCCGGCATCACCATAGCGCTTATCGCCTGGAGCATTCATGGCCGGGAACAGGAACGCATGGCCAGACAGGCAGCGCCCAAGCGCGAGGCACTCGCCTGCTCCACGAAATCGGGTTGGTATTTCGCCGTATCCGAGGCCGCGCTCGACAAGGCCGAGCACTTTGCCCACCAGGGCGACAAGGCCGCGTTCGATGCGCTCATTGCCCGGCACCTGCTGCGCCCCCTCAAAGGCGGCGTGCGGGTCCACCTCGAGCCGGGCGGCGGCCTGACCACGAGCGCCATACGTCTGCCGGGATCCACCTCTGTGGCATGGGTGCCAAATGAAGCACTCTCGTGCACGCACTGACCTTGAAGGGATCACCTGGTCAGTGTGCCGCCATGCTGTTTGTCGGCCATTCCGTTCTGCTCCCGCCTCCCCCCTGCCCGGGCCGCTTCTCGCGCGCCCCAAAATAAAAAAGGCGGACCGGAGTCCGCCTTGCTGGTGCTCTTCAGCTTGTTAACGACCTACTGAAGACCCCGTTTTCCCTTCTGCTACAAAGGGTACGAGGAAAATGCCCCCAAAACAGGAGCGCGTCAAGTGTCCGCTACTCCCCTCCCCTACCGCCTCGCGCTTGATCTCGGTACGAACTCCATCGGCTGGTGCATGCTCGAACTGCTCCCGGAAGGCACTCCCGGCGGCATCATCGACATGGGCGTCCGCATCTTTCCCGACGGCAGGGACCCCAAAGGCAAATCCAATGCCGAAGACAGGCGGCTGGCCAGACAGGCGCGCAAACGGCGCGACCGGTTCCTCAGGCGGCGCAGGGATCTCCTCGACGCCTTGATCCGACACGGGCTCATGCCTGCAAACGAACGGCAACGAAAGCAACTCGCCGCCCTCGATCCGTATATGCTCCGCGCGAAGGCGTTGGACGCCCGACTCGAACCCGATGAACTCGGCCGCGCCATTTTCCATCTTAACCAGCGGCGCGGCTTCAAAAGCAACCGCAAGACGGACAAGGAAAAGGAATCGGGCAAAATCAAGCTGGCCATCGAAAGGCTGACCGACACCCTCCAAGAATCCGGGGCCAGGACACTGGGCGAATACCTGCACCAATGCCGCCGAAACGGACGGTCTGTCCGCTTCCGACCGATCAGGAAAGGGGTCGGCGTGGATTACGAGCTGTATCCCCAGCGTTCCCTGGCGGAGGCCGAATTCGACGCCATCATCGCCGCCCAGCGCCCCTATCACCCGCAACTCGAGCATATTGTCGAGGGCAGAGGCGGCCTTCGAGACATTATCTTCTATCAGCGTCCCCTCAAACCCGTAGATCCCGGCCTCTGTACGTTGACGCCGTCACGCCCCCGGGCCCCAAAAGCCCTGCCCGTGGCCCAACGCTTCCGCATCCTCCAGGACCTCAACCATCTTCGCATCCTCGATCCCTCGAGCTTTGCCGAACGCCAACTCACGCCAAAGGAGCGCGACACGCTGCTGGCCATCCTCGAAACGGGCAAGGATCTGAGCTTCGATGCGGCCCGGGCCAAGCTCGGGCTCCCGGCCGGGCTCGTCTTCAACCTGGACACCGACACCAAGGACGGCATCAAAGGCGACGCCACCGCGAAGATCCTCTCGGGCAAGAAATACTACGGCAAGACCTGGTCCAGCCTGCCCCGGGAAATCCGGGAGGAGATCGTGGACCATCTCCTCGGGATGGAAGACGAAGAGGAACTCGCCGCCGCACTCGTCTCCCAAGGCGGCATCGATGCGGCCAAGGCCGCGGCCGTGGCCCAGGTCGCCTTGCCGGGCGGCTATGCCCGCTTCTGCCGGGAAACGCTGTCCGCCTTGTGCGAGCAGCTCGAAAAGGACGTGATCCCCTATAGCGAAGCGGTCGTCCGAGCGGGCTTCAAATCGCACTCCGACCTGTCCACCGGGGAGGTCTTCGAGCGCCTGCCCTACTACGGGATCGCCCTGCCGCGCAGCATCAAGCCCGGATCAGGCAGGCACATCCACCGGCAGGAAGACCGTCTCGGGCGCATTCCCAATCCCACCGTGCATATTGCTCTCAATCAGCTGCGCAGGGTCGTCAACGAGCTGCTCAAGGCCCACGGCAAACCCGCCCAGATTATCCTGGAAGTAGCGCGCGACCTGAAAAACGGCCCGACCGCCATGCAGGGGATACGGAAACGGCAAAAGGAAACGAAGGACGCCAATGATCGCCGTCGCACCCGGCTCGAGGAATGCGGAGTCAAGGTCACGGCCGATGCCCTGCTGCGGCTGCGGCTGTGGGAGGATTTGGGCCGCGACGAGATGACGCGCCGCTGCCCGTATACCGGTGAAGTCATCGGTCTGACCTCGCTGCTATCCGACGCAGTGGAGATCGACCACATCCTTCCTTTCAGCCGCAGCCTGGACGACAGCCCCGCCAATAAAACCGTCTGCATGCGGCGGGCGAACCGGTATAAACTCAACCGCACCCCGGCCGAGGCCTTTGGCGATTCCAAGGATGGCTACTCGTGGGATGGCGTCGCCGAACGCGCCGCACGCCTGCCTGAAAACAAACGCTGGCGTTTTTTTTCCGACGCCATGGAGCGGCTGGAACGCGAAGCCGATTTCCTGGACAGGCAACTGGTCGATACGCAGTACATCGCGCGCATTGCCGGGGAATACCTGGCCTGTCTGTTCGACAACCGCGCCCACGACGCCAAGCGCAACATCTGGGTCACACCCGGCCGTCTGACCCGTTTGCTGGCCCATGCCTGGGGCTTCCCGAAAAAAAACCGGGACGACCACCGACACCATGCCCTCGACGCTGCCTTGATAGGGGTCTGCGACCGCAGCCTGCTCAAAAAAGTCGCCGACCATAGCGCGCGGGAAGTCGCCAACGGCGTCGAGCGTTTCCTGGCCGGGCTGGAACAACCCTGGCCCGCGTTTCGCGAGGGAACCCTCGCCGCCCATGACCGCATCGTCGTATCGCACCGTCCGGATCACGGTTTGGGCGGGCAACTGCACAACGACACCGCCTACGGTATTCTGAATCCCGCGCTAACAACGGGACGCAACGCACAGCATCGAGTCCCTGCGCAGACGATCTCGAAACCCAAAGACCTGCTCAAGATCAAAGGACGCGGACTCAGGGCGCGTATCGTGGCCGCATGTACAGGCAAAGCTCTTTCGGAATGTCTGTCCGCCATCGAAACATGCGAAGCTACGGGCGAAAAAAAAGCCGGGGCGGTGCTTGCCGAATTTCTCGGCGGACTTTCCGAAAAACAATTCAAGGCGGCTGTGGAAGACTTCTTCGAAAAGAAAGGCATTCGCAGAATCCGCCTTGTGGAAAGTTTAAGCCTCATCCCCATCAAGGACAAGAATGGCCGTGTCTACAAGGGCCTGACTGGCGATTCCAATGCGTTCTATCCGCTGTACCTTTGTGACGACGGCACATGGTCAGGCGATATCGTTTCGACATTTGAAGCCAACAATCCAGAAAGATTTTCCCGACAAGAAAACGGTCATTTGATCACGCGACTGTTCAAGGGAGACATGATCGAACTTGAGCATGATGCACGAAAAGTGATAGCATACGTCGTCAAACTCTCCGCAGCCCAAATCGCTCTTGCCGAACACTTTGAAGCGAATGTCGACAAACGAAGCAAAAACAAGGAATTCAAATACATATTCAAATGTAGCCCGGAAGCTCTTCGGAAGTGCCACGCGAAGCCTTTGTACGTCAGTCCAACGGGAAAAGTGACCTACATGAGGATGCCGCGCCATGCAGACATTGGAGATTGCCGGTTCTAACCGCCATCTGTCGAAGGAACGGGGTTTCATCGCCGTCAATACAAAAAAGGAGCCGTTGGGAAAAATCCCCCTTGACGACCTGGCTTGCGTGCTCGTCTCTGGCCACGGGGTAACATATTCCAACGATCTTCTTGCCGCGTTGGCCGAACGCGCCATCCCGGTCGTTTTGTGCGGCAGCAACATGCAGCCGTTGGCCGTGCTCTGGCCACTGCGCAGCCACCACCTGAGCGGCCAGCGCATCAAGGCTCAGGCGGACATCTCAGTGCCGTTGCGCAAACGACTCTGGCAGGCGCTTGTCCAAGCAAAAATTTTGCTTCAGGCGTGCAACGCCGAGCAGCACGAGGCCAAAGCCGGACATCTACGCGCCCTGGCCAAAGCCGTGCGATCCGGAGATCCGGACAACCTCGAGGCCGAGGCGGCGAGAATCTACTTCAAGGTTTGCTTTGGTGCGAAGTTCAAACGTGACCGCAACGCTCCTGGCGTCAACGCCCAACTCAACTACGGCTATACAGTGCTGCGTGCCGCCACAGCCCGGGCGGTCATGCTGGCCGGGCTGCACCCCGCTTTTGGATTGCACCACTGCAACGCACGCAACTCCATGCCCCTCGTTGACGATGTTATGGAGCCCTTCCGACCTGTCGTAGACATGCTGGTGTTACGCTTGCAGCGCAACGGGAACGATGCCGTCGATAAGCAGGCAAAGTCATTGCTTAGCGCCTTGCCCAATGTGGATATGCCCCTGCGCAAAAAAACCGGAACCGTCTCGAGTTGTCTTTCGGCTTTGACTGCCTCCCTTGCCGAAGTCTTTACAGGGGACGGACGGCGACTTGTTTTGCCGGACGGACTGATCCCCCTCGGGGAAACCACTCCACTGCCATGGCCATCCTAAGCAGGTATCGCATTTTGTGGATGCTCGTCATGTTCGACCTGCCGGTCTTGACCAAACAGGAACGAAAAGAAGCGAATGCATTCCGCAAGCGCTTACAGAACCAGGGATTCGAGCGCTGCCAATTATCCGTCTATGCGCGCTGGTGTCCGGGCAAGGAGGTTGCGCAGCGCCATCTGAAACAAATCAAAGGATTTCTTCCCGAAGGTGGCAAGGTGGACATCGTGACGATTACCGACAAACAATATGAAAACATCATCACATTTGTCTCGAGCCGGAGAACACCGCGAAAAAAACGGGACCAATACACCTTGTTTTGACGCTACCTGGCCTGTTTTTTTGGGCAAACCACACAGAAATAGCCCATAATTACAAGGGGCTATTTCTGTATGGAGCGTAGCAGAAGGGAAAACGGGGTCAAGTCGCAACAGCCCTGTGTCGCCATGCTCGATTTTATATAGCGTAGCAGAAGGGAAAACGGGGTCAAGTCGCAACAACGGAGAGAGGTCGCCGGTCGTAAGTTCAAGCGTAGCAGAAGGGAAAACGGGGTCAAGTCGCAACGGAGGGCAACATGACCACACCACGCCCCGAAGCGTAGCAGAAGGGAAAACGGGGTCAAGTCGCAACAACAGGGAGTCCTGGTCGGCCATCAGCGGGAGCGTAGCAGAAGGGAAAACGGGGTCAAGTCGCAACTACAAGTCGGCCGCATCGGTCTGACCAAGAAGCGTAGCAGAAGGGAAAACGGGGTCAAGTCGCAACATCACCGGCCAGTTCGGTGGCGGGCGATTTAGCGTAGCAGAAGGGAAAACGGGGTCAATCCCCCGAACCCAAAAGGGTCCCTCTCAACCTTGCCGGGTGGTTACACGCACAGAGCCCCCCCCAGCCAGCCCATACCCAAAAAAAACAAGCCCCGGCCCAAACCGGGGCTTGCCCTCTTCCCGCGCGCGGATCCGCGCCCACCCGATCGCTACGGCCAGGACACGGCCGCTTCGGCGGTGGCCACGCCGGCCAGATCGGCAGCATCGTCCCGCACGGCCGTCTTGGCCGCCACGCAGGCCGCGTGCACTGCCTGGGACCACAGCAGGATCTCCATGGTCAGGGCCAGGAAACTGGCGTTGTCATGCGGCCGCTCGGTATTGTCGGCATCGGTCCAGGTGAACCCCTCCGGCAGCTCCAGCCCATTGGCGATCTTGGACTCGACGCCGGCGAAATTGTCCCGGGCATCCCGGTGCACGTCGTACCGCACGCCGTGGCTGTCCACGTAGACTCCGTATTTGATGGCGTCACGCCGCGCATTGAGCCGCGTGCAGGCGGCGTCCCGGGCCGCGTCGACGTCCGGCGCCAACCACTCCCCGCCGAACCGTGGTAGGTGCTGCGGCGGCTCGACGATGGCCACACCGTCCGGCAGTGCGACCGCCTGAATCGCGGCGGCCTGCTCGTCGGTGGCGCGATAGGCGGCATAGACGCCATCCAGATATGTCGGAGGCGTGACCTCATTGCCATCGCCGTCGTGCTCTCCAGGGGTGTCCAGCACGCGACCGGAGTAGGCATAGTCGCCAAGGGGCCGCTGGTCGCCCGCCTCATCGGGGGCGGTCAAGCCTGCGACATTCATAGCGGCTATGATAGCCGCCTCGGTAGTCGCCCGAAAGCAAAAGTCCTGCACGTTATAGGCTCCTATCAAAAATTACGCTGTTATGGCCGGCAGAGTATCGTCCATCAATGGATAGGGAAAATAGGCAAGATGTCTGACATGACCATTCAACCTGTTCCCTCCAAGGGTGCCCCCAACACCAAAATATGTGAACGAAGCATACGGAGGCTGCGTTGCTCCATTGAGAGACATTGTTTCCCCGCCGTTGGTTGATGCACTGATTTTGTCTCCGTTTAATGACGCGACAATTCGGGTGCTTTCATTCTTTACGCTATCACCAAGGGGAAGCGCCGTTGATGCACCTGCATTCGCAACCACAATTTGTTTTCCGTACCCATTCGCTTCTCCATAGTCTGATACTGATATAAGGCTTGGGTATTGCCCAAAACTAGCGGCCATCGAGTATTCAATTTTGTTTGCCCCGAACTGCGAATAGGAAATATACAACGAAAAATTGGGGTAGCTAAAAGGGAACGCCCCTTTTTCTATTAACCATGAGTCCTCTGCCCTGGTAGCGGTTGCCCCGGTTGTCTGGATATAGCTGGACGGTGTGGGGCCTTCTTCAAATTGTGCTCCCCAAACATAAAAACCGGACGTTCCGTCTCCGGTGTATGTCTGAAGCAATTCAAGCTCCGTTTTTTCGATGAGAGAAATAAAGACACCCACATTGTCAACTGTCTGCAACACGAACGATACAGAGCAGCGAAACCAACCATCTTGATATTTTTCTATTTTTGGGATCAGGCTACCGGAATTTGAGAGAACAATTCCTGTTGCAATGTCGAAAAGAGCCAAAGGAAATGCACCATTGTTGTTGACTACCAAAGCCGCAGTCTGGCGCTCCGCAGCCTGGATAAATACAGAAAACGTGTATGTTTCCCCAGCTGTCAGGTTGTAGATGGTGTAAAAAGCATTATGACTATTGTCAGCTGCGGTAGTTTCGACAAGCTTGTCGGCAGTGACGTTGCCATCGGGAGCGGTTGCCGCGTTGGCGACGATTGTCGTCCTGTTTTTCGCCCACGCGGCGTTAGCAAAATCCTCGGAGTACGGGATATTGTTTGTCCGCTGCTCCTCAATCAGCCAACCCAACAATTCGCCGTCCGCGTCCCACTCGCGCCGGATTACCCCGGCCGCCACAGTCTCGACTATCCCCGTAGGCCCGCGTCGCGTACCTACGGTGCTCCTGGCAAATGTACCGAGCGGCACGGTGTCGCCAGTCGCGTTGCCGCAAAACAGGTTGAGCGTGGGCGGCTCTACACCCGGAAAAACTCCCAGCGTGTCCCGCATGGCCTGCATCACGCCCGTTTGTTGGGCGTATTGGCCGGCCAGGGCGGCAGACGCGGCGGCGGCCTCGGCCTGCCCCGTCGCGGTGAGGGCAGCGGCGGCAGCGGTATCCCGGGCGGCCAGGGTCGTATCGCGGGCGGCGGTCGCCTCGTCCGCAGCCCCGCCGGCGGATGCTGCTGCGGCCTCGGCGTCCATGGCGTCCTGTTCGGCCAGGGCCGCGTCGTTGGAGACGCTGACGGCCAGGGCATTGGCCTGGGCAGTCCAATCGGCCTGCTTGGACTGGTATTTCTCCAACGCGCGTAGGAAAGCCTCCATCTCCGGGTCAAACGTTTTGCTGTCCGGCTCCGGGGGGACCGGCAGGATGGGCAGGACGATATCGATCTGGTCAGCCATGGCGCGCCTCGCTAGTTGATGCCGTTGATGTCCACCGACACGTCGGACACTTCATTGCCGGGGATCACGATTTTGAAATTTTCGAACAATCCGTGGATCGTCATGCATTCCAGCAAGCCGTCATTGTCGCAAATGTAGACGCATGGCACAGAGGACAATTGCGAGAAGAATCTATACACCATGTCGACATCCTTGGTCTTGATTCGAAGCGGGATACTGTTCCGTTTCTTGTTTTGCCGCTTGGTGATGGTTGTCACGCCGAACGCGCTTGTCGTCACTTCGCTATAGTCGTTGATTGACAAAGACACGTTGTTTTGCGTCGTGGCAATCTCTTTGAGATAGCCTTCTTTTATCATGCCGCACTTTGCAGCGGTTGGACCCCAGATGTAGATGCGCAATGTGGTGTTGAAATAGGCCGGAAACCGGACGATCAGATCGGACCGGATG
>JAFABC010000214.1 GCA_023426275.1 Pseudomonadota bacterium
GGGGGTGCCCCCCTCCCGGCCGCCGGAGGCATCTTCACTGCCTCCGCAACGCCCTCCTACTGCACCGGGGCGAAATCGGCCTCGGCCCGGGCGGCGTTGATGAGCACGCCCACCTCGTCGATTTCCACCCGCACCTCGTCCCCGGCGGCCAGCCGGCCGCCGCCGGCCGGCGAGCCGGTGAAGATGACGTCTCCGGGCAGCAGGGTCATGATGCTGGAGACGAGGCTGACCAGGGCCAGCGGCGAAACGAGCATCTCGGCGGTGGAGCCCTCCTGGACCACGGTCCCGTTGATGCGGGTGCGCAGGCGCAGATCCGACGGATCGAGCACGGCGGTTTCGATCCACGGTCCGATGGGGGCAAAGGAATCGTAGCCCTTGGCCTGCCCCAGGCAGCCGTCGGCGTCCGGGGCGTCGCCGGCGGTGACGTCGTTGGCGCAGGCGTAGCCGAACAGCACGCGGGGCACGTCGGCCGGGGCGATGTTGCGGCAGGCCCGGCCGAGCACCAGGGCCAGCTCCCCCCAGGCCTCCACCCGGGACACGGCCCGGGGCAGGACAATGGGCTCGCCGTTGCCGATGACGGCCGACGGGGGCTTCAAAAAAAGCATGGGCGCGTCGCCCGGCTCCCGGTCGAGTTCGCGCAGGCGGTCCCGAAAATTGCCCTGCGCGCACACGACCTTGGACGGGGCCACGGGGGGCAACACCTTCACCTCGGACAGTTCGGACAGCTCCGGCACCCCGATGGAGGGGTCCAAACAGCGCACCATCCGTTCCCGAAGCAGCAGCTGGGCGTAAAACGTCCGCTCCCCCCGCCGCACGCGCAGCACTTTCATGGCCCGGTCCCTCCCTACAGGGTGATGACCAGCGGCACCACCACGGGATCGCGTTCGAGGACCTTGCGGAAAAACCGGCGCAAGGCGGAGCGGATGCGCTCCTTGAGCAAATCGGACTGCCCCGGCGGCACGTTTTCATAGATGTCGAGCACGATGCACTTGGCGTCTTCCAGCACGTGGCTGTAGTGCTGCTCGAACACGAAGCCCTTGGACAGCACGCTCGGGCCGAAGGTCAGTTCGCCGGTCTTCTCGTCCACCACCAGGACCACGATGACCAGCCCCTCGCCGGCGAGCAGCTGGCGTTCCTTGAGCACCGTGACGCCGACGTCGCCCACGCCTTTGCCGTCAACATAGATGTGTTCGACCGGGATGGCCTCTTCCAGGCGCACGAGCCCGTCGCTGAAGGTCACGGGCTGTCCGTCCTCGATGACCAGCACCCGTTCCGGGGCCACGCCGCAGTCCTTGGCGATGCGGGCGTGCTTGACCAGATGCCGGTATTCGCCGTGGACGGGGATGAAGAACTTGGGGGCCACGGTTTCGAGCATCAGCCGCAGTTCCGCGCCATGGGCGTGGCCCGAGGCGTGGATGGCCTGGACGCGTTCGTAGAGGACCTCGGCCCCGAGCTTGTAGAGCCGGTTGATGAGCCGGGTGATGGCCCGGATGTTGCCGGGGATGAACCGCGAGGACAAAATGACGGTGTCGCCCTTTTGGGCCTTGATCTGGCGGTGCTCGCCGTAGGCCAGCCGGGACAGGGCCGAAAGCGGCTCGCCCTGGGAGCCGGTGACGAGCAGCACCACCTTGTCGTCGGGCAGGCTCGGCAGATCCTCCAGGCTGGCCTCGGTGTCGGGCGGAATGCGCAGGTGCCCGAGTTCCCGGGCGATCTCGATATTGGAAAAAAGCGACTTGCCCGAGACGGCCACCTTGCGCCCGACATCGTGGGCCAGATCGAAAATCTCCTGCATCCGCTGGATGTGGCTGGAAAAAAGCGTCACCACAATGCGGCCGGGGGCGTCCTTGAAGATTTCGGACAGGGTGGATTTGATCTCGCGCTCGGCCAGGGCGAAGCCCTCGCGCTCGGCATTGGTGGAATCCGACAGCAGCAGCATGACCCCGGGCTCGGAAAAGGCCTTGATGGCGGGCAGATCCGTGGCGTGGCCGTCCAGGGGGGTGCGGTCGATCTTGAAATCGCCGGTGTGCAGGATGCGCCCGGCCGGCGTCTCGATGCCCAGGGCGAATCCCTGAACAATGGAATGGCACACCGGAAAAAAGGTGATGCGGAAATCGCCGAGCGTCAGGGTCTGCCCGGCGGTGACGGGCTCGAACCGGGTGAACTCCTTGAGGTTGTGCTCCTCGAGTTTTTTGGCCGCCAGGGCCAGGGTGAAGGCCGAACCGTACAAGGGCGCATCGCACGAACGCATCAGCCACGGCAGGGCCCCGATGTGGTCCTCGTGGCCGTGGGTGAGCAGGATGCCCTTGAGTTTGTCCTTGTTGGCCAAAATGAAATCAAAACGCGGGATGACCACGTCGATGCCGAACAGGGAGTCATCGGGAAACATCAGGCCGCAGTCCACGAGGATCATGGAATCCCCGCTGACCATGGCCATGCAGTTGAGCCCGATTTCCCCCAGGCCGCCCAACGGGTAGAGGGTGACGGCCGGTTTGCCGCTCATTGTCGCATCTCCTGGTAGGCCCCGCTCATGCGGGCCCAAAGGTCGTTTTTAAAGGCTTCACGCTCCTTGAGCGTATACTGAACATGGGGATCGAAGGGAGGCAGGGCGCGCACCGTCACCCGGCCCGGGCGCACGCGCTTGCCGTGCTTGGGCACGATGTCGGCGGAACCGGTGACGATCACGGGCGCGACCTTGGCCCGGCACTTGAGGGCCACGATCATGCCCCCGGTCTTGAACGGTCCCAGGTCGGCGGGATCGATGCCGCGCGTGCCCTCGGGAAACACGAGCAAACCCACGCCCCGGGCCACCAGATCGGTGGCCTCCTTGATGGATTCCATGGCCTTGCGGCGGTTTTGCCGGTCAATGGCCACGTGGCCCACCCGGCGCATGGCCGGCCCGAACACGGGGATGGAAAACAGGCTTTCCTTGGCCAGAAAACGGAAGTTGTAGTTGGAGAGCACCGCGAACAGGATCGGGATGTCCATATGGCTCTGGTGATTGGCCATGAAGATGTAGGTCTCGCCCGGCGTCAGGGCCGACAGGTCGGCATCCACCCGCACCCCGGCCAGCAGGAGCAGGCACTTGGCCCACAGGCCTTCCAGACGATGGGCCAGCCGGCCGTTTTTCCCCACGCGGGCGGTCAGCCAGCACAGGGAACTGAAAAAAAGCGTCACAGGCGCCAGACACAGCGCGAAAAAAAAGGATCGGATCATGCCGCGTAATTCCAATGGTTGACGGTGCCCCGGCGGGATGTCGCTGTCCGGGCGCCCGTATAGTAGTGGCGGAGGCCAAAAAAATCCAGCCTTGTCCCCACGATGCCTGGAAGTGGACGCGCTTGCATCGGTTTTCCTTTTTTGGCAACACCCAATTCCAGGGCATGGCCGCCCAGCCCGAGGGAGATGCCATGAAGATACTTATCGTCGACGACGATCATATTTCGCAAGTGGCGCTGTCGGCCGCCATGTCCGCCTATGGACAATGTTCGTGCGCAAACAACGGCCGCGATGGTCTGGCCCAGTTCGCCACCGCCCTGGAAACCGGTGAACCGTATGATCTGGTGTTCATGGACATCCAGATGCCGATCATGGACGGTCAGACGGCCCTGTGCGCCATCCGCGAACTGGAACGGGCCCGCAAGGTGCCTCCGGGACAGGAGGCCAAGGCGGTGATGATCACCTGCCATGACGACGTGAAAAACGTCAGCACGTCTTTTTTTCGCGGTCAGGTGAGCTGCTACTTCACCAAACCGATCGATCTGCGAAGCATGGTGGAAGAGTTGCACCGCGAGGGACTGCTCTAGCACATCCCCTGGCCCGTATTTTCTTCAAAAAGGATTTTACATCGTCACCAAGAGCGGTTAGGCCTTGGGCATGGTCCCCAATGCGTCGTGCGCGGACGGTCGGTCACGACGACGCGT
The DNA here is from genome assembly GCA_023426275.1 of Pseudomonadota bacterium. Lineage (GTDB taxonomy): Bacteria > Desulfobacterota > Desulfovibrionia > Desulfovibrionales > Desulfovibrionaceae > Solidesulfovibrio. The sequence continues at coordinate 3,918 of JAFABC010000214.1, forward strand.
TTCCTTTTCGACGAGGAGGAGGAGAAAATCCATGTCTCTCAAGAAAAAGACGTTGAAGACCAAACCGGTATGCAAGGTAACCTTCACCCTGGCCAGGGAACAGGCCAAGGGGGCGGGCAATGTGCATCTGGTCGGCGAATTCAACGACTGGGAAGTCGAGGCCACGCCCATGCGCAAGCAAAAGGACGGTTCTTTTTCGACCACCCTCGACCTGGTCACCGGTCGCGAATACCAGTATCGCTATCTTATCGACGGCGATGTCTGGATCAGCGACCCGGAAGCTGACCGCTATGCCTTTTCCCCCTTTGGCGACTGCGAGAATTCCGTAGTCACCACGGCCTGATCCGTCGCCGCCCGGCGTCCGGCCAAGCCCCGCCGGTGTCGCCCCGGCCGGGTCGGCCGCGCCGGGCGACGGTCGGCAACGGCGAAGCGGTCCGCCCCAAACGCCGCGTGTCCCCGCGGCCCCGGACCAGGACTCCCCGGCTGCGGCCGGGAACACGCGCAACCGGCCCCGGCGCGACCGCCGGGAACGGCAACTAAACCACGCGCCGCACCAGTTTCCGGCTCCCGAACCGCACATGGCCGCCCGGATGCGAACCGTCTGCCTGATCCACTCCCACCTCGGCCCCGCCCTGACCCGTATGGGACTGCGGGTATACGCCCTGTCCCCTCCCGCCGGCCTCGCCAGCCTGCCCGAACTGCTGACCGACCTGCCCGAACCGCCCGACTGCGTCATCCACCAGGAAGACCTGGGCCGCCGTCTCGTGCTCCTCGACCAGGAGCGGGTCCCCTGCCCCACGATCTTCTGGTCCCAGGACACCCACCTCAACACTTTCTGGCAGCGCCACTACGCCCGCACCGTCAGCGCCACGTCCACGACCCAGCCGCATCTGACCACGGCCCTGCGCGGCGACTCCGGCGCGCCGGCCGCCTGGGTTCCCTGGCACGGTCACGCCCGCCCCCTGGCGCCGACGGCCGGACGGCCCGTGGCGCTGGCCTTTGTCGGCCGCGTCACCGACCAGCGCCGCCGGCGGCAATGGTTTCTGGAGCATCTGCGCCGTTTCGATCTGGTCCACCGCCAGGACGTCTTCGGCCCGGAACTGGCCACGGTCTACGAATCGGCCCGGCTGGCCCCCAACGAATGCATCGCCGGGGAAATCAACCTGCGGCTGTTCGAGGCGGCCTCCTGCGGCTGCCTGCCGGTGTCCGAACGCCGGCCCGAGGCCGTGGCCGAACTGTTCGTGCCCGAGCGCGAGGCCCTCTACTACGACGACGTGCTCGAACTCGACGATCTGATACGCTTCGCCCTGGCCCATCCGTCGCTGACGGAAAAAATGGCCCGGGCCGCCCACGCGGCCGTGGCCGAACGCCATCTGGCCGACCACCGGGCCCGCAGTCTGCTGGACCTGGCGCAAACGGCCGGCCAGCCCCCGCGCGGCCCCGCGACCGACGCCGCCACGGCGCTGACCCTCTACCAGCTCGACCGGGCCGGACAGCTGCGCCTGCCGCGCGACATGCTGTGGCAACGGCTGGCCGCCGCCCCGGCCACGCCGGCCATTATGGCCGCGCGCATCCAGACGGTCC
>JAFABC010000321.1 GCA_023426275.1 Pseudomonadota bacterium
GGCAGAGCCTGGGCAAAAACGCGCCGCCAAGGTGCGCCAGCGTCGCTTCGCGCCGCACAAAGAACTCTCGAGGGGGACCGAGGGGCATCATGCCCCCCGGCCGCCGGAGGCATCTTCTCTTCTCCCGCTTCCCGACGTTCCCGCCTCAGGCCCCATGATGATGGTGGGCCTGATTGCCCAGGGGATGGCCGTGCACATGCCGGTGCAGCACGAAATCCGGATCGCGGACCAGCCGGCCGTGTTCGATGCTGTAGTAGGTGCCGGTCACCTGGACGAGAAAATCCCAGTCATGGGAAATGACGATGAGGGGTTTCCCAAGGCCGGCCAGGATGGCCACGATGCGTTCGCGGGTTTCCGGGTCCAGACCGTTGGTCGGTTCGTCGAGCAGGAGGGCCTCGGGCCGCATGGCCAGGACACCGGCCAGGGATACCAGCTTTTTCTCGCCCCCGGACAGCCGATGGGCAAGCCTGGGCCCGAATCCGGCCAACCCGAGCAGGGACAGGGTTTCCTCGGCCCTCTCCCGGGCCTCCCCGGGCGGCAGGCCGCAATTGAGCGGGCCGAAAGCCACGTCGTCGAGCACGGTGGGATAGATGATCTGGTCGTCGGCATGTTGCAGCAGCAGGCCGATCTCCCGGCGCACCACCCGAAAATCCCGCTCCGTCTCCACGAGAACGCCCTTGTGGCGCACATCGCCGCGATCCGGGCGCAACAGCCCCATCATGATATGCAGCAGCGTGGTCTTGCCGGAGCCGTTGGGCCCGAACAGGCCGATGCGCTGTCCGGCCTCGAAGGTGAAATCCACGTCCTTGAGCACAGGGGCGGCGGCCCCGGGATAGGTGTAGCTCACGCCGGACAGGGCGAGCAGCGCATCAGCCATGCAACCTCCAGGAAACGACATCGAGGCCGCCGGCCAGGGCGGCAACACTCAGACAACAGACCAGAAACAGGACATCCCCACGCCGGGCGGCAAAGGTCTCCAGGCTGGGAAAGCGCCCGGTGAACCCGCGCAGCACCATGGCCTGATACACCCGCCGGGAACGGTCGAAGGCGCGCACCAGCACCATGGCCACCAGGGCGGCGTAGGTCCGGTAGGTGTGCAGCGTGGTGGCCGGCCCAAAGCCGCGCAGCCGGGCGGCCGTGGCCAGTCTGCCGTATTCTTCATTGATGACGTGCAGATAGCGATACGTGAAAAGAAAGAGAAACGCGAACTTGTCCGGCACGCCCAACGCGGCCATGGCCCGCCCCAGGGCCGGGGCCTGGATGGTGGCCAACAAGGCCAGGATACAAAAGAAAATGGCGTTGGTCTTGAGCGTGATCACAAGCGCCAGGGCAATGCCCGGCCGGGTGGCCGTGAGGCCGAACACCGTGCCCGCCGATGCGCCGGGCGTGGTGAACGGCAACACCAGCCACAAAAAGGCCACAAAGGCGTTGACCGCGACCAGCCGCCGCAGCGCCACGCCGAGCGGCGGTCGCGAGAGTCCGGTCAGGACAAGCCCGGCTCCCAAAACAACCAGCGGCGCGCGCGGCGTGACGGCCACGGCGGCAACCAGGGACAAGGCCAGACAGGCAACAAGGCGAAACCGGGCGTCAAGCCCGTGAATCCACGTCGTTCCCCGGGAAAGCGGTTCGTCGATCATGCGCCCTTGCCGTGCCCGCGGCTTTTGAGGAAGGCGGCGATCCCGGCCAGACCGACGATCCAGCCGATCCCGCCGACAATGGCCACCAGTCCGGGGCCGGCCTCTTTTTCATCCAGCAGGATCTTGCGGATCGGGGCGATTTTTTTTTCCATCGCCGTTTCCACGGTTTCGGAAATCATTTGGCGCAGGGCCGCCTGATCGACGGCAGCCGGTCCGGCGGCCGCAACCGCGCTCGCGGCCGGCTTGGGCGCAGGCGCGGCGGACTGGCCGGCACTCCCATCCGAAGCGGGCGCGGCCGGGGGCGCGCCCAGATATTCCGACGCTTCCACGATCCAATCGTTCTGGTGCCCCTCCCCGGCCTTGAGGAGAATGCGCAGGTCGGCTTTGGCCGCCTTGGCCCCGGGGGGGACCGTAAATGCGAAATTGCCCTGTTCATCCGTTTTTCCGGTCAGATAGGTCTGCCCGGTGGCGGCATTTTGCACGGTGATTTCGCCAAAACGGACCCGGTCCGACCGGCTGTAGCTGCACTCGACGTGGATGGTGTCACCCTCGGCATAGGCGAACACATTGACCCGATGGGCCCAGCCAGCCGGCGCAGTCGCCAAAATGGCGCAAACGGCCAGCGTCATGGCCATCGTGAACGAACCAACGTATTTCATGGATTCCTCCCGGAGGCCTCCAGCGGCCGGGGGCATCATATCCCCGCCGCCCCGCCACACGGCCGCCCCCTTTCGGGAGAGTCCGGGAGGGACCGTGTCCCTCCCGGCCGCCGGAGGCGTCTTCTCTCCCCTTTCACGTCTAGCCCGCAATGCCCGAAGTGAGCATCTCGGGACGGACCTTGGCCAGAAAGGTCACGGCCATGGCCGTCAACACGCCTTCAATGAGCATGATGGGCAAATGCGCCAGTAAAATGATCTTGGCCGTGGCCAGAAAGGCTTCCCCGGACAGGGCCAGGGCCGCGGCGGTGAGGCACCCGGCGCCGAGCACCGCGAAAAAGCCGCAGCAGAATGCGCCGAAAAGCCGCTTGCGCCCCCCGGCCCGCAAAAACGGGCCGAACAGCCAATAGCCGAGCACCGCCGGCACAGCCATGTCCACGGTGTTGACGCCAAGAACCACCAACCCGCCGAACTGGAACAGCAGGGCCTGCAACAGCAGGGCGATGCAGATGGCCGGGAAGGCGGCAAAGCCCAGAATGGCCCCCAGCAGGCCGTTGAGTATCAGGTGGACGCTCACCGGCCCCAGGGGCACGTGGATGAGCGAGGCCACAAAAAAGGCGGCCGAGAGAATGGCCACCGTCATCAGCCGGTCATAGTCCAGCTTTTTGAGACCGCAGGCCACGCCGCCGGCCGCGATGGCCCAGCCGCCGATCAGCACCGGGGCGGACAGCACCCCTTCGGAAATATGCATGACGCTTCACCTGTCGCGCTGTTGCCGTCACGATCCGGGGACGGCGATGCGCGCCGCCGTCCCCGGGAAAGCGCAGGTCTTACTTCTTGTTGCGTTCGGGTTCAAGAAACCTGGCCCAGAGCACGGCCCCGCGTTCGACGGGCTTGGCCACGCCGTCCTTTTCCAGGGTTTTCGGCGCCTCGGTCAGGGCGGCGAAGCCCCACCAACCGGGGAACGGCACGGCGTAGTTGAAAACGCCGTTGGCGTCGGTCTTGACCACCTGGGTCACCATGTATTCATTGGGGGCCTTATATTTCTTGTCTTTGTTGTAGTATTCGACCTCGACCTCGACTCCGGGCACCGGCTTGCCGTCCACGACCACCTTGCCGGTGAAGACATTGCCCGCGTAGTTGCCGAAGGGCCGGGTGAGGGGAATGATTTCGGCGGGCAGCCCCACGGGCTCGTCCCAGCCCTCCTCCTCGCCGAAAGCCGGCACCACGACTTTGGTCAGGTGCTCGATGTACTTGTCCTCGGCCGGCTCGAAATACGGCTCGGGCTGGACATAAAAAATCCCGACCCCGGGACGCTTGAACACGTATTCGGCGTTCCAGGCGCCATGTCCCATGACCTTGGCGGGCTGCAACGTCGCCAACAGATCGACCTTCTTGCCACCGTCCAGCACGCCGAACGCCTTCGGCTTGACCATTTCCATGCCATTGCCTTCCATGGGATGCGAAAAGGAAAGCGTCAGTTTGACCTTGGCCGAGGCTTTATCCGTCACCACGTCATGGGAGGGAATGACCATGCCGAAGTGCGCCATGGCCGGCGCCGCCAGCAAGACCAGGGCCAGGGTCAACAGCAGACTGCGAAACAAACGCATGTCGAGGCCTCCTTTGCCTGCGGACCGCCGGCCCGAGGCGATTTTTAGAAAAACGCATACCGTTTCATCATAACTTTTCATGACTCGTAACACGCAGGAAACAACCCTGGCAACAGCATATCTCCTCAAAATACCAGAAAGATAAAAGCTTAAAACGAAAGGGAGGCGGACAGGGCAATATCCGGCTGGGCAGCCGGACGCAAGGAGGCTTCCAGGGAACAGCCCGCACCCGGACGCAGGCGGAAGGACAGATACGGCGCGACCAGCGTTCGCGGTTCATACGCGTAGCGGCTGGTCTGGGCGTCGAGGGCCAGAATGGCGGCCAGGGCGTTGCCCGTGGCCCCGGTCGGATCGATATGGTGGGTCAGACGTTTGTCCAGGTGAAAGGCTGTCAGCATCAGCCCGGCGGACAGGGAGACCCGGCCCCAGTCATAGCCCACGGCGGCCGTGACTTCATGACTGCGCCAGGAGAAGACGGCGTCGCGCAAGGACGGTGGCGTGGCCGTTCCCGTGCGGCTGGCCACGTCCTCGCGCCCTTCCGGAGCGTTGGCGAAAAAAAGCGCGTAGCGCAGCAGCAGGAAAGCCCCCTGCTGCGGGGCCCGCCGCCAGACCAGCCGCAGGCGCGGCCCCCAGAGAAAGGCCGGCCGCGTTTCCCAGGACTCGTAATAGCCGATGGCAACGTTGCGGGCGGTAAACCGTCCCTGGGCGACTCCCAGATGCAACCCGGGGACCAGGAGCAGATGGGGCGCGTCCACCAGACGCCAGCCCAGGCGGGCATAGGCCCGCCGTTCCGTCCAGTCCCGGGTCCAGCCACCGTACTCCGGCACCAGTCCCGACGAGGGGGTAAAGGATTTTGGCTCGCGCAGATCCCAGTAGCCCAGGGACCGGGCCACCACGGCGCATTCCAGTCGATCGTCGAAGGCGGCCGCCAGCCCGGGGCAGCCCGTCGCGACGATCACAAGCATCCAGACGAGGCAGGCGCGGGACAGACGGGATGCCGCCACGGCTCCCCCGCTACGAATGCGGCCGCGACCGCCTGCCGGCGGCCGGCATCGCGGCCAGTGCGGCGGCCGTGGTTTCCTGAACGCTGGCCCCCGCCACCGTGTCCGGCGAAGCCTCGGGCGCGTTGCCGGGCGAGGCCTGGGACGCGTCGCCAACCGGCACAAACCGGGTGAACCAGTCGAGGTTGCGGACCATGAGGTCGCGGATAAGCCCCGGCTCGGTCACATCGTGGCCGCTGCGCGGGTACACGGCCAGGCGGGTGGGCACGCCCAGCCGCGACAGGGCGGTGTAGAGTTCCAGGGATTGGGTGAACGGCACGCGCTCATCGGCCACGCCGTGCTGGAACAGGGTCGGCGTCTTGATGGAGGCCGCGTACTTGAGCGGCGAGCGGTCGAACAGCAGGTCAAAGCGCTCGTAGGCCTCGCCCCCGAAATACAGCGGAATGAAATCCGGCAGGTCCATGCTGCCGCACTGGCTGACGAGATCGGTGATGCCGGCCCCGATGGAGGCGGCCTTGAAGCGCCGCGTGTGGCCGATGGTCCAGGCGGTCAGATAGCCGCCATAGCTCCAGCCCATGATGCCGAGCCGGTCCGGGTCAGCCAGCTTGCGCGCAACCAGGGCGTCGATGCCGCTTTGGAGATCGACAAAATCCCGCCCGCCCCAATCACCCAGGATGGCCCGGCGAAACTGCGGCCCATAGCCGTCGGAGCCCCGGACATTGGGCTGGAACAGGGCGTAGCCGCGTTCGACAAAGACGGCCAGCGGATAATAGTTGAGCGCGCCCAGGTATTGCCGGTCGGCGGCCACGGCCGGCCCGCCGTGCAACTCCACCAACAGGGGCGGCGGCTTCGCACCGGGCGCGACCGGATGGGTATACAGGCCCTCCAGGGACGTGCCGTCGGAGGAACGCCAGCGCACCACCTCGGTTTTGCCCAGGCGAAACCCGGTATAGGCCTGATTGATGTGCGACACCGGGCTGGGGGCAAACGACGCGGTCGGCGTCAGGTAGACTTCGGGCGGCAGGTCGCTGTCGGTCAAAACCAGCCCCATGGCCTTGCCGGAGGGGGCCAGCACGGCCTGGGAAACCACACGGGACGAGTCCGACAGCCGTGTGGGCGCGCCGCCGGCGATCGGCACCGCCCAGACCACCGCTCCGGTTCCTTCGGCCTCGCGGGCATAGACCGCCCGGCCGCCCGCAGCGAAGCCGAGCAGGTCCGGTCGCGCGTTCGGCGTCTGGGCCAGGGCGCGCGGCGCGCCGCCGCCAACGGGCACGAGCATGATGCGGGCAGCGTTGAAATAAAAGCCCGGCGCGTCCGTGGCGACATAGGCCAGGGTGGCGCCATCGGGAGAGAAAACCGGCGTATTTTCCGAGGCGTCGGAAGCCGCGACCAGCGACACCCTGCCGTTGGCCATATCGTACACCGCGATGTCGCTTTGGACGGCATCGCGACCGGCGGCACCGCTCGGCGCAGCGGCCTTGCGCCGACCGCGCGGCGGCGTGTCGGGCGGCGTGGTCTCAAAGGCGATGTGGCGGCCATCCGGGGAAAAGGCCAGCCCCCCCACTTCCCGGTCCGTCACCAGGGGTTGCGGCTGTCCGTGCCCGCCAAGCGGCAGCAGAAAGAGTCCGGCGGCGCCACCCGGCGCGTCCATGACCTCCACATCCGGGTCCTGACCGTTTTTTGCGCCCTGGTCCGCACGCGCTTCCGGGACCATGGCCAGGGCCAGGGACTTGCCATCCGGGGAAAAAGCCATGTCGACGATATCGAAGCGGCCGTGCAGCAGACGGCGCACCCGGCCGGTATCACAACGGGCCAGGAGCAGATCGGTGTCCTCGTCGCCCTGCACGAGATAGGCGAGCCGGGTCCCGTCCGGGGACAGGCGCGGCTTTTCGCACTGCTCCTGTTCCGGCGTGACCATCCGGGTGACGGGCTTGCCGTCGCGCAGGTCGATGACGTGAATGCGCGAACGCAGGAGGTCCTGACGCGTGTCGGGGCCGGCCGAAACCACGGTAAAGGCCACGCGCCGGCCATCGGCCGACAGGTTCAGCTCGTCGAACATGGCCACGCGCAACATATCCCCGATGGTGAAGGGGCGCTCCCCGGCCAGACTCGGACCAGCCAGCACCGGCAGGAAGAGCAGGATCGCGGCCAGCACGGAAAACACACCTGGCCGCACAGGGAAAGCGACGCGCATGAACACGGACTCACCTCATAGCGGATGCGGAATCAAGTGTACGTTGGCCAATGGCATCGGTCAAACGACAGTCGCGTCTCCCCGCCGCAACACGCCCCGAGGCCGCCATGGCGCGGCGGCTTTCGGTCGAGGTGCGGCACTGTTGGAAGGGGCCATATCCGTTCCCATCCCTGGCAGACGCATGGTGAAGGGCTGTCCGGCGCGAAAGCGACAACGGCCTCCAAGGGGAGGCCGTTGTCGTTGCTAGATGCGGATTCCGGCGTCCACGGGCCGTCTGGACAGCCACAGGTCGAACAGGAATCGGGTAAAGAAGATGGCCGTGAACATGGAGGCCACGATGCCGAGGATAAGGGTCACGGCAAAACCGCGAATGGGTCCGGTGCCGAACTGATAGAGCACCATGGCCGCGATGACCGTGGTCAGGTTGGCGTCGAGGATGGTCAGGGTGGCCCGGCTGTAGCCGAGATCGACGGCTTTTCTGGCCGGGAGCCCCAGGCGCAACTCCTCGCGTATGCGCTCGAAGATAATGACATTGGCGTCAACGGCCATGCCGATGGTCAGGATGATGCCGGCTATGCCCGGCAGCGTCAGGGTGGCGCCGAACCCGGCCAAACCGGCGATGATCAGCACCATGTTGAACACCAGGGCCAGATCGGCCACAAAGCCGGCGTAGCCGTAATAGAGGATCATGAAGGCGACGACGAACACGCCGCCGACCATGGCCGAATACACGCCCTTTTCAATGGATTCCTGGCCCAGGGACGGTCCGACGCTGCGCTGCTCCAGGATGCTCACCGGAGCGGGCAAGGCGCCGGCGCGCAGCACGATGGCCAGGTCGCGGGCTTCCTCGGTGGTGAAGTTCCCGGTGATGCTGGCCCGGCCGCCGCTGATCTTCTCCTGGATGGTCGGCGCGGAATAGACCTTGCCGTCGAGCACGATGGCCAGACGTTTCTTGACGTTTTCGCCGGTGACCCGCTCGAACTGGCGCGCCCCGCTCGGCGTGAAGGACAGGCCCACGTAGGCGCGGTTGTTGTTGTCGAAGCTGGCCCGGGCGTCGGAAATGTTCTCGCCGGTCATGACGGCGTCGGAACGCAGCACGATGGGCCGCTCGAGATAGGAGCCGTCGGGGTTGCGGTGGCGCAACGTGGACAGCTCGTCGCCGGGCGGCAGGATGCCCTTTTGGGCCTTCTCCAGGTCGGCGCTGTCGTCCACGACTTTGAATTCAAGGTGGGCGGTCTTGCCGATGAGTTTGATGGCCCGCTCGGGATCGTGCAGGCCGGGCAGCTGGACCTGGATGCGGTTGTCGGACTGCTTGCGGATATCGGGTTCGGCCACGCCGAATTCGTCAATGCGGTTGCGGATGGTCTTGACGGCCTGATCCACGGTCATGCGGGCCTGTTCGGCGGCATAGCGGGGCGTGAACGACAGGGTGTACCGGAACCGGCCGTCCTCGACGCTCGACACGTCCTTGACGGACAACACGCTGAAATGCTTCGAAAGCAGATCGTCGAAGGCCTGTCGCTTGTCGCCCGAAGCCAGCACGAGTTCGAGATGCTTGCCATCGTCGCTCGTACGGGGGCGCAACACGGCGATACCCTCGTCCTTGGCCTGATCGCGGACGTCCCGTCCCGTTTGCACCAGGGAGTTGGCCAGCGCCTTGTCCACATCGACGCCGAGGGTCAGGTGAATACCGCCCTTGAGGTCGAGGCCGAGGCTGATGACGTCGTCGGGCAAAAACTTGCCGAGAAACGACTGCTTGATCGGTCCCACGGACGGCAGGGTGTAGATGAGGCCGAGAAAGGCCACGAGGACGATGACGGACAGCCGCCAGCGCAAATTTCCAGACATGGGCGAGGCTCTCCTTGAGAGGCTTGCGCGTCGAGAACAACGACGAAGCGAAGGGGCTGCCCGGGGCAGCCCTTCGTCAGACAACAGCGGGCGCGAGGCCCGACGGAATTACTCTTTGCCCTTGGCCTTGGGTTCGGCCTTGGCGGCCGGCGCGGCAGCGGGGTCACCGGGACCGGAAACATAGCTGCGGTTGATCTCGATGGTCAGATCCTTGGCGATTTCCACGGTCAGTTTGTCGCCGTGCACTTCCATGATCCGGCCGTAGATGCCGCCGCCGGACAAAATGAAGTCGCCGCGCTTGAGCCCGGCCAGATATTCCCGATGCTGCTTGGCCTTCTTCTGTTGCGGGCGGATGAGCAGGAAGTAGAAGATGGCGAACATCAAAATGAGCGGCAAAAATGCGGTGATGGGATTTGCTCCCGCCTCGCCGCCGGCGGGGGCGGCGCCCATGGCATGCGCCAGGCTCGGAAAAAACATGCTGCCTCCAGGTGGTGTTTTTGTCCGTTCCCCACCATGCCGGCGCGGCCGACGGTTGTTGGCGGGTACGGATCGAAAGGGCTGTTGGGCAACTAGGGATGGTCCAAAAAAGCCGTCGCGTCAAGGTTTATCCGACTTCAAGGGGGCTGTCGGCCAGGGCGTGCACTCCCTGGCCGGGGAAAATCCACCCTCGAACGCCGCGGCAAGGTCCGGCAGCGCCACCCGGTTTCGCCGGCTGATGCGACCCGCCTCGGGACAGTCGGGAGCGTGGAACCGGTGGGAGGCGCGATTGCCCACATAGGACCGCGCCGGTTGGGGAAGGGCCAGCAGGCGCGGCCAAAATCCCCTGCCCTGCCGCATGGCCTGTCGCTGGAGGGGAAGCAGGGGCGCGGTTTCCCCGGGCGTAAGATCCCGATGCCAGAAGACGAAGACCGCGCCTTCGGCCAGCAAACGCTCGCGCACGGACGCGCCATCCGGCAGGACGAGATCCCCCAGCAGCCGGCCGAACCGGTCGACGCCCCGCCCCATGGGGACAAACCGCACGGCACGATCCGTAACCAGCGCCGCCAGGGCCGCCGTGGCCTGCCCGGCATAGTACTGGGCCGGCTGTGCCCCGTGGGCGGTCTCCGGGGCGTCCACGCCGGCCAGACGCAGGCGGCGGCCGTCGGTCAGCCGGCAGGTGTCGCCATCGTACACCCGGGCGACGCGCACGGTTTCGCCGGCGGCCCGGGCCAGCCCGGACCAGCACAGGCAGACGAGCAGCGCCACAACGCAAAACCGGCCGTCGCGACGCGCGCGGCGGCCGGCCGAAATCCGATGTGCGGCCATCGCTATTTGATGGCGCCGGGAATGAAACCGATATTGTCGATCGCCGCCTTGAGCGTGTCGGCCGAGGCCTCGCCGTCAAAGGTGGCTTCGCCTTTTTCCAGGTTCACGTTGATGTTGGACAGACCCGGGACCTCGGAGAGGGCCTTGGTCACGGACGCAACGCATTTCTGGCAGTGCATGCCGCCGATCTCCATGGTAGTCATGCGACCTCCTCGGACTGGCTGGCGATATAGGCCATGGCCTCCCCGAAATCGAGCGTTCCGGTGTAAATGGCCCGGCCGGTAATCACGCCTTGAAGCCCTTTTTTGGAATACGGAAAAAGGGTTTTGACATCATCAAGGGTGGCCACCCCGCCGGCGACCAGGACCGGCAGATCGGTCAGCTCCAGCAGGCGCTCCAAGGCGGCCGTGTTGACGCCGGTCTGCATGCCGTCGCGACTGATGTCGGTATACACCACGAAGGCCGCCCCCTGTTCCTTGAGCCGGGGCAACACGTCCTCGACGGTCATCCCGGCGTCCTCGACCCATCCTTTCACTTTAAGGCGGCCGTCCACGGCGTCAAGGGAGACGCCGATACGTCCCGGATGGGCGGCGCAAATGGCGGCGAAGCCTTCGGGATCGGCCAGGGCCAGGGTGCCGATGATCAGCCGGCGCACGCCGGCGTCCAGATAGGCGGCGGCGGTGGCCGCATCGCGGATGCCGCCTCCGAGCTGCACCGGGATGGACACCCCGGCGCAAATGTTCCTGATCAGCTCGAAATTGCGCGGCAGGCCGCTAAACGCCCCGTCGAGATCGACCAGGTGCAGCCACAGCGCGCCCCGGTCCGCCCACTGCCGGGCCATGGCCACGGGGTCGGGCGAAAAAACCGTCACATCCTCGGCCAGTCCCTGTCTCAGGCGCACGCACTGGCCGTCCTTGATGTCAACCGCCGGAAAAACAATCACAGACCAAGCTCCTTCACGCCTTTTTGCAGGCCTTCCTGGGCCAGTTCCAGGGCCGAGACCCAACGGCCGTTGCGGGCGACGAACTTGCGGGCCTCAAGGATATTGTCGGACAGCGATTGCTGGGTTTCGTTGAACTGAAACTGCGCCAGGATGCCGCCCGTGCGGGTGTCGAGCAGCGTCAGGCTCAGATACACGCTGGCCGCCCGGGTGGCCCCGACTTCGGAGCCCTCGCGCTCGCGCCAGTCGAGGACCATGGGCACGATGACGAAATCCGCGCCCGCGCATTTTCCGACGTTTTGCCAGTACCGGATGGTGGCCAGCCGGCCGGATTCCGTGCCGCGCTGCGCGCTGCGGGCGCAGTCGAGTCCCAGGCGGGCCGGCAGGATGGTCTGTTGCGCCCCGGCCAGATCCTGCGCCAGGGCGGCGTCGAGGTGGGCCGGAGCCGTCTCGGGCACGGCGCGCATCGCGGGCAGATAGCCGGAGAGCAGGTCGGCGTCGGTCTCCGGAATGGTGAACGGGGCCACGACAAAGGTCTTGCCGCTATAGGCCACGGCGGACGTGGCGGCGCTGGTCGAGGCCGCCGTCGGCGCGCCCTTGGGCGCGGTGCGCCGCACGCAGCCCGTCGCCAGAAACGCGGCCGCCGCCATGACGACGACAAGAAGCGTCAACGATTTGTTTCGCATCAGTCCAGGCTCCCTTTGGTGCTTGGCACCCTGGCCCCCTCCACGGCCGTGGCGTGGCGCAGGGCCAATCCCAACGCCTTGAAGGCCGCTTCGACCAGATGATGGCCGTTTTGTCCGTATGCGTAATGAATATGTACGTTGGCGCGGGCGGCATGGGCAAAGGATTTGAAAAATTCCCGCCACAAATCCTTTTCCTCGCCGGCAATGATCGGGGGCAGCACGTTTTCGCGGTAGACGAGATACGGCCGGCCGGACAGGTCCACCACGACCTCGCACAGCGCCTCGTCCATGGGCACCTTGGCCATGCCCACCCGGGCGATGCCGGCCCGGTCGCCAAGCGCCTGTCGGAAGGCCTCGCCGAGACAGATGGCCACGTCCTCCAGGGAATGGTGGGCGTCCACCTCGAGATCGCCCCGGCAGGTCAGCTTGAGGTCGAAGCCGGCCCAGAAAGCCAGCAGATTGAGCATGTGATCGGCAAAGCCGAAGCCGGTGTCGATCGACGCCGCACTCGCCCCGTCCAGGCCGATTTCCACGGCCACACGCGTTTCCCCGGTCTCCCGGGAATACGCCCCGAAACGTTCGTTCATGACACTCCCCGACCGCCGCCTCCGGCGCTCGACGCTTCTTCCTGGGGAAAAGCCTCCGGCGGCCGGGGGCGCTGCCCCGGTCCCCTCCACCAAAGGCTCTGTCGCCCCCGCTTGGGCGGAAGGCGCAAGCCTCGTCCCCTCTCGGGAGGGGCCGGAAGGGGAATGGTCTCCTTCCCGGCCGCGGAGGCCTCTTTCCCTTGTCTGTCGCCCTGTTGTGAACAGGCCCTAGGCGTTCGGCGCCTCTTTGCCCGAAGCAGCGGCCGCCTTCTTGGCCGTGGCGGCCTCGACCGGCTCACCGGAAGCCGCGGCCGGAGCGGCGGCAGGCGCTTCCCCGGCGGCCGCGGCCTTTTCTTCAGGATACAATTCCTTTTTGGCCTCGGCCTGGCGCGATTCGCGCTCGGCCCGGTCCACCTCGGCGTCCAGGGTGGATTTGACATCCGCACTCATGCGGCGAAACTCGGCCATGCCCTTGCCCAGCGTGCGCATAAGGTCGGGCAGCTTGGAGGGACCAATGACGATAAGGGCCACCACCAGGATGACCAGAAGTTCCGTGGAACCGATGCCAAACATACGTCTCTACTCTTTATGCGCCAGCGTCAGCCGGGGTTTCGGGCAAGGCGGTCATCATTCCCATTCAATGGTGCTCGGCGGCTTGGAGGACACGTCGAACACCACGCGATTGACGCCCTTGACTTCGTTGATGATGCGGTTTGACATGGAGGCCAGGATCTCCGAGGGCAGCCGGGACCAGTCCGCCGTCATGGCGTCCAGGCTGTCCACCACCCGGATGGCGGCCACGTTTTCATAGGTGCGGCCGTCGCCCATGACCCCGACGGTCTTCAGCGGCAACAATACCGCGAACCCCTGCCAGACCTTGCGGTACCAGCCCGAGGCCAGCAGTTCATTTTGCACGATCTTATCCGTTCGGCGTAAAATCTCAAGCCGTTCCTCGGTCACCTCGCCGATGATGCGGATGGCCAGGCCCGGTCCCGGGAACGGATGCCGCCAGATGATGAATTCCGGCATCCCGAGTTCCGCCGCCACCCGGCGCACCTCGTCCTTGAAAAGCTCGCGCAGCGGCTCGATGAGGGCGAGCTTCATGTGCTCGGGCAGGCCGCCCACGTTATGGTGGCTCTTGATCACGGCCGAGGGGCCCTTGAAGGACACGGACTCGATCACGTCGGGATACAGCGTGCCCTGGGCCAGATACTTGACCTTGGGCAGCTTGGCGGCCTCGGCCTCGAAAACCTCGATGAAGGTCGTGCCGATGATCTTGCGTTTCTGCTCGGGGTCGGTCACGCCGGCCAGCCGGTCCAGAAACAGCTTGGAGGCCTTGATATAGTGCAGGTTGAGGTCGAAGTGCTCGCGCAGATAAGCGGCCACTTCCTCGCCCTCGCCCAGGCGCAGCAGGCCGTTATCGACAAAGATGCAGTGCAGCTTCTTGCCGATGGCCTTGTGCAGCATGACCGCGACCACGGTGGAGTCCACGCCGCCGGACAGGGCGCACACCACTTCGTCGTCCCCGACCTGTTCCTTGAGTCTGGCCAGCTCGGTTTCCACGAACCCGGCCATGGTCCAGCCCTGGTGCAGTCCGGCCACGTTGAACAGGAAGTTGTGCAGGATGCGCTCGCCATCGTCGGTATGAGCCACCTCGGGGTGGAACTGCAAGGCGTAGATGCGGCGCTCGACATTGGCCAGGGCGGCGATCTCCACGTTTTTGGTGCGCCCGGCCACCACGAAGCCGTCCGGCGGCGTGGTCACCTTGTCGCCGTGCGACATCCAGACGGTGTGCTCCGCATCGGCCGGCAGGCCGGCGAAAAGCGGCACGTCGGCCAGCACGGAAAAGGCGGCCCGGCCGTATTCCCGGTCCGTGGAGGCGGACACCGCCCCGCCGGGCTGGGTGTGGGCCAAAAGCTGCATGCCGTAGCAGATGCACAGGGTGGGCAGGCCCAGGTCGAACACGGCCGGATCGAACGGCGGCGCATCGGCGTCGGTGACGCTCGACGGCCCGCCGGACAGGATCAGGGCCTTGGGCGACAGGGCCGCCACGTCCTTGGCCGTCACGGTGCAGGGGTGGATTTCCGAGTACACGCCGGCCTCGCGCACGCGTCGGGCGATCAGCTGGGTGTACTGGGACCCGAAGTCCAAAATGACAACGGTGTCGGTTGCGGCCATATTAGTAGGTCTCCACGCGGTAGTTGGGGGCTTCCTTGGTGATGATGACATCGTGGACATGGCTTTCGCGAAGGCCGGCCGGCGAGATGCGCACGAACCTGGATTTCTCCTGCAGGTCCTTGATGGTGGCGCAGCCGCAGTAGCCCATGCCGGAACGCAGGCCGCCGACGAGCTGGTAGATGCTCTCGGTGACCGGGCCTTTAAACGGCACCCGGCCGACAATGCCCTCGGGCACGAGCTTTTTGGAGCGTTCCTGGAAGTAGCGGTCGGAACTGCCCTCGCGCATGGCGTCGATGGAGCCCATGCCGCGATAGATTTTGTAGGTGCGGCCCTGGTAGAGCACGGTTTCGCCCGGGCTCTCCTCGGTACCGGCGAACAGGCCGCCCATCATGACGGTGTCGCCGCCGGCGGCAATGGCCTTGACGATGTCGCCGGAGAATTTGACCCCGCCGTCGGCGATAATCCCCTTGCCCAGTTCGCGGCAGGCCCGGGAGGCCTCCATGATGGCCGTGATCTGTGGCACGCCCACACCGGCCACCACGCGGGTGGTGCAGATCGAGCCCGGTCCGATGCCGACCTTGACCGCGTCGGCGCCGGCCTTGATGAGCGCCTTGGCCCCTTCGTAGGTGCCGACGTTGCCGGCCACCAGCTGGCAATCGGGATGGTTGACCTTGATGGCCCGGATGGCGTCCAGGATATTCTTGGAATGGCCGTGGGCGGAATCGAGCACCAGGAAATCGGCCCCGGCCGCAAGCAGCGTCTCCGCGCGTTCGTCCCGGTCGCTGCCGACGCCGATGGCCGCGCCCACGCGCAACCGGCCGTGCCCGTCCTTGCAGGAATTGGGGTATTTGCGGATCTTTTCGATGTCCTTGATGGTGATCAGGCCGCGCAACTTGTTGTTTTCATCGACCACCAACAGCTTTTCGATGCGGTTGGCGTGCAGGTGCTGCTTGGCTTCCTCAAGGGTGGTGCCAACGGGCACGGTCTTGAGGTTTTCCCGGGTCATGACCTCGCTGACCTTGGTCACCGAGTCCTTGACGAAACGCACGTCGCGGTTGGTGACGATGCCGACCAGGGTGTCGCCATCGACCACGGGCAGGCCCGAAATGCTGTACTCGCTCATCACGACCAGGGCCTGTTCCACGGTCATCTCGGGCGGCACGGTGATCGGGGAGATGATCATGCCGGATTCGGACTTTTTGACCTTCTCCACCTCGAGCTTTTGCTCGGCGATGCTCATGTTCTTATGCACCACGCCCACCCCGCCGCTTCTGGCCAGGGAAATGGCCATGCGGGATTCGGTGACGGTGTCCATGGCGGCGCTGACAAGCGGAATGTTGAGTTTGATTTCCGGGGTCAGCCACGAGGAGACGTCGGCTTCGTCCGGGAGCACTTCCGAATAGCTCGGCAAAAGCAGAACATCATCGAAGGTGAGCCCGTTTTCGATAATCTTTTCCATTGCGCGAATCTCCTGGTTGTCGGGGAGGTTGTTCTAATCAAGGCCAAGGTAGGCAGAGCGCACCTTGGGATCGTCCAGCAGCTCGCGGGCCGGCCCTTCCAGGGTCAGCGCGCCGGTCTCCAGGACGTAGCCCCGATGGGCGATCTGCAAGGCCATCTGGGCATTTTGCTCGACCAAAAGGACGGTAACGCCGTCCGCGTTAATCTGCTTAATGATTTCAAAGATATTTTCAACTACCAAAGGCGCCAGTCCCAGGGAGGGCTCGTCGAGGAGCAACAGCCGGGGTCTGGCCAGAAGCGCCCGGCCGATGGCCAGCATCTGCTGCTCGCCGCCGGACAGGGTGCCGCCCATCTGGGAGCGGCGTTCCCGCAGCACCGGGAAGAGTTCGTAGACATGCGCCTCGTCGGCCCTGATGCCGGCCTTGTCCCGGCGCAGATACGAGCCCATGAGGAGATTTTCCTTGACCGTGAGCCGGGGAAAAATCATCCGCCCCTCGGGCACCTGGGTGATGCCGAGGGACACGATGCGCTCCGTGGACAGCCGGGTGATCTCCTGGTCCTGGAAAACGATTTTCCCCTTGCGCGGCGGCGTAACGCCGGAAATGCTCATGAGCGTGGTGGTCTTGCCCGCGCCGTTGGCACCGATGAGCGTCACGATCTCGCCGGCCTCGATGCGCAGCGAGACGCCGCGCAGGGCCTGGATATTGCCGTAGAAGGTGTGGATGTCCTGGATCTCAAGCATGGGCCGCCCCCTTGCCGAGGTAGGCCTCGATGACGTCGGGGTTGCTGCGGACCTCCTGGGGTGAGCCGTCGGCGATCTTGATGCCGTGGTCCAGCACCACCAGATGCTTGCAAATGCGCATGACCAGTTTCATGTCGTGCTCGATCAGCACCACCGTGACCCCCCGTTTGAGGATGGCGTAGGTCAGGTCCACCAGGGCCTCGGTTTCCTTGGGGTTCATGCCGGCGGCGGGCTCGTCGAGGAGCAGCAGCCGGGGCTGGGTGGCCAGGGCCCGGGCGATTTCCAGGCGACGCTGGTCGCCGTAGGACAGGCTGGAGGCCTGATCCAGGGCCAGATCGCCCAAGCCCACGAAATCCAGGCACTCCATGGCGGCGTCCACGATATGGCGCTCTTCGTCGCGCTGGGAACGGGTGCGCAGCACCGCGCCGAAAAAGTTGGCAAAGGTGCGGCAATGGCAGCCGATGCGCACATTGTCGAGCACGGTCAGCGAGGCAAAAAGCCGGATGTTCTGAAATGTCCGGGCCACGCCCAGGGCGGTCATGCGCTCGGGCTTCCTGCCGGCCACATCCTTGTCGACGCCGTCGGGATTGAAGACGATGCGCCCCTCGGTCGGTTTGTAGATGCCGGCCACGCAGTTGAACATGGTCGTCTTGCCCGCGCCGTTGGGACCGATCAGGCCCATGATGGCCCCCCGCTCCACGGCAAAGGACACATCCCCCAGGGCGAGCAGCCCGCCAAAGCGCTTGCTGACGCCTTCCACTTTCAAGATCGCATCCATATTACGCCGTCCGCCGCGCGGCAAGCCTTGCCCGCAGGTCCTTGATGAGTCCGCTTTGCATGGTCGTTTCCGCCACCTGGGTGAAGATGCCGCCCGGCCGGTAGCGCATGATCAGGACCATGATCAGGCCATAGGCCAGAAACCGGGTTTCCGTGGGCAACCCGAGCTTGGGCAGGACCACCCGCAGCAACTCGCCCAGGGCGATGAGGATGATGGCCCCGACCAGCGCCCCGTTGATGTTGCCAAGCCCGCCGAGCACCACCATGCACAGCACCAGAAAGGATTCCCAGAACTTGAACATGTCCGGGGAAATAAAGAGCGTCCACCGGGCGAAGAACGAGCCGGCCATGGCGCCGATGCCGGCCGAGACGGCAAAGGCGATGACCTTGTAGACCAGCAGGTTCACCCCGCAGGAGGCAGCGGCCATGGAGTCCTCGCGGATGGCCAGCCAGGCCCGGCCCAGACGCGAATCCTCCAGCCGGCGCATCCCCAGATAGACGAGCAGCACCATAAGCACGCCCAGGTAGAAATACGGCACCTCGCCCCGGAACAGGTAGCGCCACCGGGACTGCACCCCGAGCAGCGAGGACAGCCAGGTGAAATCGATGGAGACCGGCGCGATGCCCGGTACGCCGAGCGGCCCGCGGGTCAGCCAGATCTCGTTGGTCAGAAAGAGCACCACCAGTTCGGAAAAGCCGAAGGTGACGATGGCGAAGTAATCGCCGACGAGGCGCAATGTGGGCACGCCGAGCATGACGCCGAAAAACGCGCCGTTTATGGCCGCCAACGGCACAATGAGCCAAAACGACATATTGTAGTGGATGGTAAGCAATCCGGCCGTGTAGGCCCCGATGCCGTAGAAGCCCACGAAGCCGAGGTCGAGCAGGCCGCAAAATCCCGGCAGGATGTTGAGTCCCATGGCCAGCACCATGTAGACCATGATCAGCACCAGGACGTGCAGGATGTAGACATCCCGCAGGGGCGTGAGCGGATAGACCAGGGCCGCCGCCCCCAGGACATACAGCAATGTTTTGAACGTGCCGCGCATGATACTTCCGGTCGGTAAGGAACGGCCGGTCGCCCGGCCGTTCCGGGGTTACGCCTTTTCCACCATGGACCGTCCGAGGAAGCCCGACGGACGGAAGATGATGACCAGGATCATGACCGCGTAGGCGACGCCGTCGCGGTACGGAGACGAAAGGTAGCCCGCGCCGAGGGTCTCGGCGATGCCGAGCACCACGCCGCCGAGCATGGCCCCGGGCACGGAGCCGATGCCGCCAAGGACCGCCGCCGCGAAC
This sequence comes from Pseudomonadota bacterium, assembly GCA_023426275.1. Taxonomy (GTDB): domain Bacteria; phylum Desulfobacterota; class Desulfovibrionia; order Desulfovibrionales; family Desulfovibrionaceae; genus Solidesulfovibrio. The sequence goes on from JAFABC010000321.1 coordinate 18,916, forward strand.
GCCTTCACGCCGGCCAGATAGCCCATGGTCGGATACATGGTGTTGTAATACATGGACACCATCACCCCGGCCACGGCGCCCATGCCCGAGCCCAGGGCGAAGGTGAACGAGATGACCCTATTGACGTTGATGCCCATCAGCGCCGCCGCGGTGCGGTTCTGGGCCAGGGCCCGCATGGCCGTGCCGGTGCGGGTCTTGGTGATGATGAGATTGAGCCCCACCATGAGCACGAAGGCCACGACGTAGATGGTCATCTGCATCCAGGAGATGGTCACGTCGGAAAACGTCAGGGCCGGCTGGTTGAAAAAGGCCGGCAGGGCCTGACGCGGAAACGGCAGCGGCCGGCTGCCCCAGATGATCATGGCCAGGTTTTGCAGAAAGATGGACATGCCGATGGCGGTAATCAGCGCGGCCAGACGCGGCGCCTCGCGCAGGGGACGATAGGCGACGACGTCGAGCAACACGCCGATGCCGGCCACGGCCAGCATGGCCAGCAGCACGGCCAGCGGCAGGGGCAGGCCCATGGAAATAAACGTCAGGGTCAAAAAGGCCCCAAGCATGTAGATTTCACCGTGGGCGAAATTGATCAGCTCGATCACGCCGTACACCATGGTGTAGCCCACGGCGATGAGCGCATAAATCAGGCCCAGGGTGAATCCGTTGACGAGCTGTTGTTCAAACAACGTCCGCTCCGAAACAAGGTTAAGAAGTTGCGCTTGGGCTTGAACGCGAACAGGCTGGATCGGGGTCCAGCCTGTTCGTTTATGATGCCTTTTCCTCTGGCGCGCCTAGTTCATTTGCTTGGGCGCGGGGACAAACTTGCCGTTTTTCACCATCTTGACGAAGGCGGGTTTCTGGCAGTCGCCGTTGGCGTCGAAGTAGTTGACGCCGGTGACGCCCTTGTAGCCCTTCTCCGGGGTGTTGATGCCGGCCAGGTAGTCGCGGATCTTGGCGCGGTCGGGGCCGACCTTGGCGACGGCGTCGATAAGCATTCCGGCGGCGTCATAGGCATTGGCGCTCATCCAGTCAACATCGCGCTTGTACTTCTCCTTGAAGGCCTTGATGAACTTCTTGGCGTCCGCCCCGGCCGTCTCGGCCAGGAAGGGCGCGGTCAGGTAGGTGTCGTTGGCGGCGGCGCCGGCCAGCTTGATGTAGTCGGCGTTGTCGAAGCCGTCGGCCCCGAACTTGGGCACGACCAGCCCGATCTTCTGGGCCTGATCGGCGATCAGCGCGCCTTCGGGATAGTAGCCGGCGATGAACATGGCCTGGGGACCGGCGCCCTTGAGCTTGGTCAGCTGCGGCGTGAAGTCCTGGTCGCCCTTCTTGTAGGCTTCCTGGCCCACCACGTTGAGGCCGAGCTTCTTGGCTTCCTTGACGAAGGCGTCCTTGAGGCCGATGCCGTAGTCGTTGTTCTCGTAGAAGACGGCCACCTTCTTCAGCCCCATGGCCTTGTCGATGTAGTCGGCCAGGAAGGTACCCTGGAAGTCGTCGCGGTAGACGTTGCGGAAGGACCAGACCTTGCCGTTTTCGTCCTTGTTCTTGGTGCTGATGGAAACATTGGTGGCTGTCGGGGTGATGGCGACGATGCCCTCGCGCACGTAGGCCGGCAAGGCGGCCAGGTGGGCCGAGGAACACAGGTGGCCGACGATGCCGACGATCTCATCGTCGTTGACGATGGAGGAAGAGACCGTGGCGGCCTCGCGGGGCTCGCACTGCTCGTCGAGATAGACGGCCTCGATCTTCTTGCCGTTGACCCCGCCGGCGGCGTTGACCTCGGCGACCTTCATCTCCACACCGGCTTTGACATTTTCGCCAAAACCGGCCGCGCTGCCGGTATAGGGCGAAGGCACGGCGATCTTGATCGTGTCCGCAGCCTGGACAGGACCGGCCGAAAGACCAAGGGCGAGCCCAAGGGCCGCCGCGAACAGCGCCACGCGGGTGACTTCCCTGCCAAACATCGATTCTCCTCCCGTTGCGGTTTCAACCACCTGCACTCGCTGACAATGAGCCGGCCGGTGACACCAGGGAAAGGCCGGCCCGAGGCTGGTGCGCCATGCGGCAACATTCACCAAATCGTCATGAAAAGCAATGCGCCCTACGAACCGGAAGCGGTCTCCAGTTCCTTTTTCGCCGTGGCCCGTGTTTCGGGATCGGTCTTGGGCGAAGCCACCACGGCCTTGAAGGCCTCGGTGGCCTTGTCCGGCTGCTTCAGGGCGTATTTGTACAGGAGGCCCAGGTTGAAACGGGCGCGGTAATCCTCGGGATCACGGGCGAGAACGGCCTCGAAAGCGGCCTTGGACCCGTCGAGATCCTTGAGATTGTAGAGCGTGACGCCCAGGGCGTTTTGCACTTCGGGATCGTCGGGCCGCTCCTTGACCACTTTGTCGAGAAAACGTTTGGCCCGATCGAACGAGCCCATGGCCATGAACCGTTCGGCCATCTGCAACTGCAAGGCGGGATCATCGGGATGTTCCTGCAGCTTCTGCATCAGGGCCAGCACTTCCTTCATGGGCCCGTTCATGGCCTGCTGCATGGATTCCGGCATGGTGCCGGCCGCTTGTTTGCGGTGCACTTCAAGGCTCGGCTTTTCCATGCGGTACACGAAGGAGCCGATAAAGATCACCACAAGGGCGAAGATCATAAACGCCAGGACCATGCGGCCCGAGGCGTTGGGACCGCCCGTCGGTTCAGTCGTCATTGTTCAGGACCTCCAGGCGCTTGAGCCGCCGGATCAGCCGTTTCTGGGACACGGCCAGAAAGGCGACGTAACACCCGATGCCGCCCCAGACGATGACGTTGGCGGCAAAAAGATAGACTTCCTTTCCCATATCAGTTCCTCACGGCGTCGTGGCGCACCAACCGCGACAGCGCCGCCGCCGCGGCGAGCTGGCGGGAACGCAGCAGAAGCAGCGCCAGCCAGAGCAGTCCAATGGCCACGAGATTGGCGATCATGGCGTGCCACATCTCCGGCTCCATGCCGCCCCCCTGGGGGCCGAACACGGCCGGATGGATGCTGCGCCAGTAACGGGCGGAGACGAAGACCAGCGGCACGTCGAGAAAGGCCACCACGCCGAGCACGGCCAGCACGGCGTCCTTGCGCGCGCCGCCGACGTCGGAAGCCCGCAGCAGCAGGTAGGCGGCGTAGACGAACCACATGACCAGGGTGGTGGTGAGCCGGGGGTCCCAGGTCCACCAGACGTTCCAGATGGGTCGGGCCCAGCACATGCCCGTGGCCAGGGCCAGTCCGGAAAAGACCACGCCGATCTCGCAGGCCGCGCCGGCCAGCCGGGCGTAGGCCGGACGACGGCGCAGCAGATACAGGACCGAGGCCACGAACACGACGAAAAAGCTGACGAACGACCACCAGGCCAGGGGCAGATGCGTGTAGAAGATCTTCTGGACCACACCCATGGTGGCTTCGACGGGGGCGTAATACCAGATGGCCCACTGGGCCAGGATGGACAGGGCCGCGGCGGCCAGGGCAAGGGTCTGGATCATGGAAGCGTCATTCCTCCCCGGTATACAAAAAGGGAAAGAGCACCAGGGCGGCGGCGGTAAACACCGCGTCAAAGGCTCCGACCGTGCCGGTCCAGGCCGCCACCGCCTCCCCTCCCCGACCGGAAAGCACGGTTTCGAGCAGCCGGATGCCGGCCAGCAGAACAGGGATCAAAAGCGGAAACAGGATCACGGTCAAAAGCGATTCCCGGGAGGACCGGCCCACGGCCAGGGCCCCGAGCAGCGAGCCCAGGGCGCACAGCCCCCAGTCCACGGCCGCGATCACGCCAAGCCCCGCCAGAAGCGAACCGGCCACGGTCTGGCCCAGAAACGCCACCGCCGCCGGGGCGAATACCATCTGGCAGCAAAAAAGCAAAACCCAGCCGGCCACGGCCTTGCCGAGCCAGACGGCCTGGACCGGGGCCGGCGCGAGCAGCAGACCCAGCCGGGCCCCCTCGGCCTCCTCCAGTCCGTAGAGGTAATTGAAAACAAGCACCTGGCCAAAAGCCGTGGCCAGCCAGAACACGGCGGCCGCGGCCAGGGGCGGCGACATCTCGCCCGGCTCCCGGGACAGGCTCATGATGAAAATAAGCAGCAGCCCGAGCAGCACGGTCTGCACGAGTCCCTGCGCCCCGGCCAGGGACAGCCGCAAATCCTTGGCGGCAATGACCCAGGCGGCCCTCAGCATGTGCCCTCCCCGGCCAGCTCGGCGGGATCGAAGGCCGTAGCGGCCACATCGCGGGCCAGCCGGCGGTCCTTGACCACGACCACCCGGTCGCAGGCCGGCAGGTCGGCGGCAATGGTGTGGCTGACCCACATGACGGCGGCTCCGGCGTCGGCCGCCTCACGGATTTCCCGGCGCAGCATGGCCCCGGAAGCCGGATCAAGCCCCGTGGCCGGCTCATCGAGCAACAGCAGGCGCGGCGCGGTCAGAAACACCCGGGCCAGACTCAGGCGCTGGGCCATGCCCCGGGAAAAAATCCCGGCCTCCTCGTCGGCGAAACGGGCCAGCCCCACCCGGTCCAGGGCGCGGTCCACGGCCGCGTCGTCCCGGGACCGCCCGGACAGGCGCAGCCAGAAACGCAGATTGGCCCGGGCCGTGAGCTTGGGATAGATGAGCGTCTTGTGGCCCACATAACCGATTTCGCCCGGTTCAAGGGAGACGTCCACGTCGCCCTCGCTCGGGGGCATGAGTCCGGCCGCGATGCGCAGCAAGGTGGACTTGCCCGCGCCATTGGGGCCGACCACGAGCAGCACCTCGCCAGGGACCACGTCGAGGTCGATGTTGCGCAACACCGGCCGTTCGCCGAAAAATCGGCTCACCCGGCGCAACCGGACCAAGGCGTCGGCCATGGTCAGACCCGATCCCCCCCGCTCTTGGGACGCCGCAGACTCAGAAACGGAGCCAGACACATGATGCTGCCGCCAATCCACACCCAGTTGACCAGCGGATTGACGCTGATCTTGATGCTGGCCGACTTGTTGTCGGTGGCGCTTAACAGCGTGGCATAGAGTTCGTCGCCAAGCGACGGGATGGTCGAGACTTCGGCAAAGGGCTGGTCAAAGCCGGTGTAGAGCCGGCGCTCCGGGGTCAGCCGCCCCACCGGCCTGCCGTCGCGGCTGACGTCGATCAGGGCCCGGGCGATGGTCATGGCCGGATTCCGTTCGTGCTCCAGATCGGTGTAGGTCAGGGTGAAGTGCCCCACCTCCAGGCTGCGCCCCGGCATGAGCACGGCTTCCCGGCTGATCTGGTACGGCCCGGAAAAGGCCACGCCGAGGGTCACCAGGGCCAGCCCGATATGCACCCAGTAGGCCCCGAGCGCCCCGGCCAGACTGCGGGCATGACGCCGACGGAAAAATTCGTACAAGGCGCTGGCCATGGCCGCCAATGCGGCCGCGCCGGCGAAAAGGGGCACGGGCTGGCGCAGTCCCACGGCATAGAGGACCACCCCGCCGCCAAGCAGCACGCCAAGCACCACGCCGAGCCCGGCCTTGTCGCGCAGCCCCTCGGTCCAGGACATGAGCGGGCAAAAGGCGACCAGGAACGTGACCAGGGCAAAAAGCGGCAGACAGACCCGGTTGTAAAAGCCGGCGTCAAGGCCGACGGGATTGGCGCTCCACAGGGTGCTGATGACCGGCCACATGGTGCCGAGGAACACCACGCCGCCAAGGGCCAGCATGAGCCAGGCCAGGATGACCAGAAACCCGGGCACGCTGACCAGTCCGGCCAGGGGCTTGAACCGCCCGGCGAAAAACGGCGCGCCGGCCAAAAGCGTGGCCCCCAGCAGGACCAGGGCGAAGAGCATGAACAGGAGCAGCGGCCCGCCGACCCCGCCCTCGCCAAAGGCGTGCAGGGAGTCGATCACGCCGCTGCGCACCAGATAGGTGCCGAGCACGCAGGAAACAAAGGTGATGCCGGCCAGGGCCACGTTGGTTTTCGGCAGGGCCTTGGTCCGGCGCTCGACAATGGAGGTATGGAGGAAGGCCGTGCTCACGAGCCAGGGAATAAGCGAGGCGTTTTCAACCGGGTCCCAGGCCCAGTAGCCGCCCCAGCCGAGTTCCATGTAGGACCACCAGCCGCCGAGCACGATGCCGGCGGTCAGAAAGATCCAGGACAGGATGGTGGTGTTGCGGGCCACGGCCACGAACGACCGGGTTTCGCCCACCAGCCAGGAGGCCAGTCCCACGCAGGCCGGCACGGCAAAGCCGGCGTAGCCGAGAAAAAGCAGCGGCGGATGAAAGATCATGCCGGGGTTGCGCAACAGCGGATTGAGCCCCCGGCCCTGGGGCAGCGGCGGCACGGCCTCCAGGAAGGGATTGCTCGGCCCGGTGAGCAACAGCAGGAAAAAGGCCTCGATGGTGAAAAAAAACAGCCAATAGGCGCAGCGCGTGGCCGGCGCCAGGGACTTGTAGGACCTGGAAACGGCGAACCCGACGCCGAAAACCGACAAGACGAGCATCCAGAACAGGAGCGATCCGGCCTGCCCGGCCCAAAAAGCCGTCACGGCATAGAAAAGCGGCAGCAGCGTGTCGGTGTAGTCCGCCACGTAGACGAACGAGAAATCGCGCCGCCACAGGGCGATGGTCAGGATGGCCGAGGCGACGATCATGGCCGCGAAAACCAGCAGGTGCGCGCGTTCGAGCAGGGGCAGCCGCAGGTAGTCGCGCTTCCACAACCCGAAAAGCGCCGTGGCCGCTCCGGCCAGGCAGACCAGCATGGCCACGAGCAGGGCAAAATACGCCGTAACGTGCATCAAGACTCCTTTCGATCGGTCGGGAAAGGCCCGTTTCCGGATGTCCGGCGTCTGGGCGTTGCGCCCCGGGGACAGGGAAAGGGACGCGGACATCGCCACACCGCCGGGCGGGGCCTGGCGGGCAAGGCGATGTCGCGGAGGGTCACCCGCGATTTTGTTTCTGATACTTCGAGGGGCACTTCGTCATCAGCGTATTGGCGGCGAACGCGCCGGAGGCCGGATTGACGCCGCCTTCCACGATGACTTCGACGCCGGGCTTGAAGGTGTCGGGCACGGCGCCCCGGAAGTTCACGCGGATGCTCTTGGCCGTCTGGTCCTTGTCGACCAGCATGAAGCTCACGCCCATGGCGTCCTTGGGCCGGTCGAGGCCCTCGGCGGCCACGGTGCCGAACAGCCGGGCCTTGCCCAGATCGGCGGGCTTCATGGCCAGGGCTTCGGACACGTTGAGGAAATAGGAGGTGTTTTCACCCAGGCCCGAATACAGCAGGTAGCCGAGTCCGCCCAAAAACAATGTCAGGGCGACGAGATACACGGGGGCGTTTTTTTTCTTCGCCATGTGCGTTCCGTACGGTTTCTCAGGAGGCCGGAGCGTCCTCGCGGTCATGCCGCTGGCGCAAAAGCTCTTCGCGCCGGGTGCGGGCCAACTCCCGCATGTCCGCCACCTGATCCGTTTCGTCAACGATTTCCTTGCCTAAGATTTCTTCCAGCACGTCCTCCAGGCTGACCACGCCGGAAACTCCACCATATTCGTCGAGAACAACGAAGAGGTGCATACGCGATTCCAGGAATTTTACCAATACCCGATCGAGGGTCATGGTGTCGAGAACGAAGCGGACCGGCTTCATGAGGTCGGCCAGCCGGACGTCGTCCTGGTCGTTGGCCAGGGCCTCCAGGACCTCCCGGCGGTAAACGATGCCCACGATATTTTCAGGATCGTCGGCATCATAGACCGGGATGCGGCTGTGGGGCCACACGCCACGCCGATCGCCCCGGGCTTCGGCCACGGTCATCTGCGCCGGCAGGGAAAAAACCACGGTGCGCGGCGTCATGATGTCGCTGGCGGTTTTGTGGTCCAGGGACAAAATGTTTTTGATGGACAGCTCTTCCAGGGGCTTGATGACCCCCTCGCGCCGGGTCAGGCTGACCACGGCCCGCAGGTCCTCTTCCGTGGACATGGGGTCGCGGCGCTTGGGCGAGACCAGTCGGGCGAGCAGGCCGCCGGCCCAGATGATCGGCAACAGGGCCACGATCAAAAACTTGAGCGGCACGGCCAGGGCGGCCGCCAGGGACCGGCAGTAGGTCACGCCGATGGTCTTGGGCAAGATCTCGCCAAAGGCCAGGATGAGCACCGTAAAGATCATGGTGAACAGCCACAGCTCGTCCGGGCCGAACACCGCCGCCCCGGCCGCGCCGGCCACGGCGGCGCCGGCCGTGTTGGCGATGGTGTTGAGCGTCAGGATGGCCGTGATCGGCCGCTCGATATTGGAGCGCAGGGCAAAGAGCAGCTCGCCGCTGGGACGGCCCTCCTTGCGCAGCTGTTCAATCCAGCTCCAGGGCACGGAATACAGGGCCGCCTCGCTCATGGAGCAGAAGGCGGAGATGAAAACGGCCAGGCCGACGGAAACAAGCAACGTCACCATGGGACCGCATCCAGGAAAAAGGCGGCGCGGGGCGACGGAGGCTGCGGAGGTTCAGGCGATTCGGGAGTGGCTGGGGAGGCTGGGGAGGCGTGATCGTGTTCCATAAAGTTTCGGAAATGGCTCCTCGCGGCGCACCGCGATATGACTTCGTTTCCTTTTCCTTTACGGATTTTCCGACAATTGTAAAGGCTTCGCCGCACCGCCGTCGGCCGGACACCCCTGCTCCCCTGTTTCGGAAGCATCCGGAAGGGGCCGTCGCCCCTCCTGGATGCCGGCGGCAGGCATTTTATTTTGGCGCGGCGGCGGCCACGTCGTTTTTGATGTGCAGCGTGCGCCCAAGGGGCGGCAGGATGTAGCGCTCGGTATATTCGTCGATGACCAGATTCGGTTTTTCCCGCTCGATCAGTTCGGTGTCGAAGAACCGGTAGGCCGAATCGGTCTGGGGCCGCAGCCAGACATAGAGCCCCCGATCGAAGGATTCGGCCATAAACGGCAAAAGCTCCCACCAGAAGGAATCGTGAAACACGATGACATTGGGCAGGGCGGGGTTGCCGGTGTAGGAATATTGCGGCGTTTCGAAATAATCGTGCTTGATCGGCCCCAGATAGGACTCGCCCCTGGCCTTGTACCAGTCCTTGTTGACGAACATGATGCGGTCTTCCTTGAGATGATCGGAAAGCCCCATCATGTTAGCCAGATCGCCTGGAAGCCAGTCGAACTGCTCCACCTTGAACTGTTCGCGGGTCAGCGGTTTGATATTCGGAAAATCCTTGGTCAGATGCCGCATGACTTCTGTATAGGCGGCAAACGCGCCATTGGCGTTCCAGTGGCTGTCCAGCTTGTAAAAGACCTTTTCGTGCTTTTTTGCCGCCACCATGGCCGGCGTCACGTCCACGATATCGACCTTGGTGTGCTGGCGCACATAGTTCACGAACTGGTCCAGGTGGCTTTCCGGTTTTTGCGGTTGCAGGTATTCGGGCAGCTTTTCCGGATAGACAGTGTTCTTGTTGGGCGTGAGGATCACCAGATAGCGGATGCCGCGCGCGGCCAGCCATTGGCGCCGCCGCTCCATCTCCCGGGCCAGGGTCGCCACCGAGGCCTGGGGCAGAGGATCTGAGGAACGGGCGTCCTCCAGGATGTTGCGCGAGCCGTCGTGGGCCAGAAACAGCCAATGGTCCTTGCCGGGCATGACCTGGGAGTTCGACGAGGTCGAGGCCAGGATGAAGGTGTCCATGAAGCTGTTCCAGGTGATGAGCAGGGTGCGCAGATTGTAATGGCGCTCCAGATAGCCCCGGCGCACGGTGTTGAACCACTTGACCCAGGTGTCGGGATCAAGGGTCGGCCGCACGAGCTTGGTGACGTCCACCTCGGCCACCAGGGTCCTGGGCGCGAAATGCAGGAACCGATCGGCCGTGGGGGCCAGAATCAGCAGGAGGAAAACCAGGGCGGACAGCAGGTAAATGCCGCGACGGGGAAAAGTCGAATTGCTTTGCAAGTGCGCGTTCCAGGGTTCTTCAGGCGCGGGCGCGGGGGCCCCAGGCGGAGCCGAGCGCATCAGCGCACCTGTCGAGTTCATGAAGAACGGCCTCGCTGACAAGGCCGTGGATTCGTTTGCACCGACGCCACCGCTCTCGTATATCCGAGGCGGAAACGTCAAGTCTGGTCACGGGCACGAAGCGCAGCCGGCGGTCCCCGGGCAGCGTCCAGACCGCCGGATCATCCGTGGGCGCGGCGTCCATGGCGGCCGCGTTTTCCGAGACAAAGGCGACAAAGGCGGCCAGCCCCAACCCTTCCCGGGCGTGCACGGCCAGATGGGCCAGCCGGCCGAGTTGCAGACCGTTTTTCCACGAAGGGATATTGAGCAGATCGCCCATGCCCATGATGAAACAGAAATCCTCGCGCGGCCGGTCCCGGCCCAGGCTGGTCAGGGTGTCGTACGTGTAGGACGGCCCGGGGCGGGCCGCCTCGACGGTATTGACGGAAAAGCCGGGAATCCCGGCCACGGCCAGCCGGCACAGGTGCAGGCGCGTGGCGAAATCGAGCAACGGTTCGCCGCATTTGTGCGGCGGCCGGGCGGCGGGCACGAACTCCACGGCGTCCAGACCCAGCGCCTCGGCCACCTCGATGGAGGCCCGCACGTGTCCGACGTGCACGGGATTGAACGTGCCGCCAAAAATGCCGATCAACTGTCGCGCCATGGTTCGTGCCGCAGGTTCAGCCCCGGACCTGGCCCTGCCCCAGGACCACGAATTTGGCGCTGGTCAGCTCCGTCAGCCCCATGGGACCGTAGGCATGGAGCTTGGAGGTGGAGATGCCGATCTCGGCCCCAAGCCCGAGCTCGCCGCCGTCGTTGAAGCGCGTGGAGCAGTTGACGCCGACCATGGAGGCATCGGCCTTGCGCACGAACTCCATGGCCCGATCATAATTTTCGGTCAAAATCACCTCGGTGTGATTGGACCCGTAGCGGTGGATGTGATCGAGGGCGTCGTCCATGGAATCAACGACCTTCACGGCCAGAATCAGGTCGTGAAACTCATGGCCGAAGTCTTCGGGCGCGGCCGGGCCGGCCAGTTCGCCCAGAAGGACCCGGGCGCGGGGACAGGCCCGCAGTTCCACACCGGCCTGCCGCAGGGCCTTGCCCACGCGGGGCAGAAAGCCCGGGGCGGCCGCCACGTGCACGAGCAGGCACTCCAGGGCGTTGCACACCCCGGGCCGTTGGGACTTGGCGTTGACCACCACCTTTTCGGCCCGGTCCTCGTCGGCGCCGGCATCGACATAGGCGTGGCACACGCCCTTGAAATGCTTGAGCACCGGCATGGTGGCCTGGGACACGACGGCCCGGATGAGCCCTTCCCCGCCGCGCGGGATGATCACGTCGATATACTGGTCGAGCGTGCACAGGGCGGCCACGGCGGCCCGGTCGGCCGTGGGCACGAGCTGGGCGGCGTCGGCCGGCAGCCCGGCCAGGGTCAGGGCCTCGCGCAACAGTTCGGCCAGAGCCTTATTGGATTCGAGCGCTTCGGAACCGCCCTTCAGGATGACCGCGTTGCCGGCCTTGAGACACAGGATGGCCGCGTCGATGGTCACGTTGGGGCGGGATTCGTAGATCATGCAGATGACGCCAAGCGGCACGCGCATCCGCCCCACGAGCAGGCCGTTGGGTCGCGGCAGCATGTGCTCGATGGCCCCGACCGGATCGGGCAGGGCGATGATCTCATGGCAGGCCCCGGCCATGGCGTCCATGATGGCCGGAGTCAGCGTCAGCCGGTCCAGGCGCGGCGCGTCCATGCCGGCGGCGCGGGCGGCGTCCAGGTCCCTGGCGTTGGCGGCCAGCACCGTGTCGCGGCGCGCGTCGAGCAGTTCGGCCAGGGCGGCCAGAAACGCATCCTTGGCCGCGCCGGAGGCGGCGGCCAGCAGCCGCGAGGCTTCCTTCGCCCGCACGGCCATCTGTTCCATGTCGGTTGCCACGCTCATGGGGCTTCTCCTTTTGGGTGTGGCGGAAAGGGAGAATTTCTAGGCAGCTTGGCCGGCAAAAGTCAATGTTGGGCGGCCACGGCGGCCAGGACCACACCGGTGACGCGGTTCCCGGACCGGGTGGTTACGGTGGGCGTGTCGGCAAAGGCCACGTCAAAGCCGGCGGCGGCCAGGAGCCCGGTCAATTCCTCAAGCGTAAAATGATGGGCGATATAAAGCAGTTCACCCTCCGCGTCGCGCACGAGGAAACTGCCCTCCTCGCCGGTCTCGCCGCGACCGGCCTCGTAGCGCCCCCGGTACAGCGGCAGGTCCCAGTTGCGCAGAAAATCGGCAATGCACAGCACCCGGCAGCCCAGACGCCGCGCCTCGACCAGCACGTCCAGGCGCGCCTTTTGCGGAAAAAGCGTCGTCAGCACGGCGTGCAGCACCCCGGCATCAAACACGCCGTCCCGAAACGGCAGCGCCGCCAGATCGGCCCGGGCCACGGCCAGGCCGTTTTCCCTGGCCCGTCGCAGGCTCGGGTGGTTTCGATCGACGCCGACGGCGCACCGCCCCGCGGCGGCGAGCTCGCCAAGCACCCGCCCCGCGCCGCAGCCGAGGTCCACCACCCGGTCCCCGGGCCGCAAATAGGCCGCCACCCGCGGATCGAGCGTCAAACTTGAAGGAACACTTGAAGTTTTATCCCAATACATCTTCCCTCCCCTGTCAGGGACCCAAGACCCCTCCTGGCCGCCGAATGCTCCCTTCTTTCCTGCCTTATCCCTGCTCTTCAAAAAATCGAATCGCGTTTCGCAATTCGCCGAACCGATAAATATTATAATGCGCTTCCACCCCGTTCATGGACTGCTGCCCTTGTCCGGTGGCGTAAAACACGGTGCGCAGTCCGGCCTCGCGCGCGCCGTAAATGTCGCGGTACATGTCGTTGCCGACAAAGACCACCTCGTCGGGGTGCAGATGCATGCGGCGCAAGGTCACGGCAAAAAGCCGGGGGTCCGGTTTGCGATAGCCAAAATCTCCTGAAACAACAAAGGGGTAAAAATAGTCTCCCAGGCCGACCATGCGCAGTTCGGGCATGGCCCAGACCGTCTGGGCATCGGTCAGGGCGGCCAGCCGGTAGCGTGGACGCAATTCGTCAAGCACCTCGCGCACTTCGGGATACAGTTCCAGGCGGTTCATGGAAATGCCCCGGTACAGCTCGGCCAGAAAGTGCGGCAGCACCGCCAGCTTGTTTTTGGGAATGCTCGCCCCGGACCGCTCGGCCCGGGTCAGCAGAAACTCCCGCCAGACGGCCACGGCGTCGAACTCGGGATACTGCTCGCCTCCCCGTTTCCGCTGGTCCTTGAGAATCTGGTAATAGCCGTCGCGCACGTCGCCCCGGCTGGTGCGGATGCCGTAGTATTTGAGCAGGTGGCTGATGGAGCGGTAGATCTGGTCGTTGCCTTCATCGGTGTTGATGTTGACCAGGGTGCCGTTGATATCGCAGATGATGCCCCGAACGATCATGCCAGCCCTCCTCGCAAAATGCTTTTGGCCTCGTGGATGAGCTGCCGGCGATAGGGCTCGTCCAACCAGGCATTGCGGGCAATGCGCAGGAGCGTCAGCCCCAGGTAGAACGGCATCCGCCCGGTGATGGCGGCAAAGGCGCGCTGCCTGTCCGGAAAGTGGCCGGCATACTCCCACAGAAAATGGCCGATGAAAGGCTCGGCCCGGCCGGCGTCGCCCGTGGCGCGCAAAAAACAGTGCTTGAGTTCGCCGCACAGCCGGCCGACGTCGTAGACCCGGTCGTCGCGGTGCATCCGCTCAAGATCAATGATCAACACGTCCTGGCCATGGCCGAACAGGAAATTGGACGGCGTGGCGTCGCCATGGACGAGCACCTGCACGTCCTGCCACTGGACGGCCCGGCCGGCATAGGCGTGGCCGAGATCCAGCAACCCGTCCGCCCGACGCTGGCCCAGGCCGCAATGCCCGGCCAGGTAGCCGATCACCCGCTCGAAGTAGGCCTGGCTGCGGCCGAAATCCACCCGGTCCCCGCCGGCGGTGCGGTTGTGCATCCGGGCCATGAACCGGGCCAGAAAGCCGAGTTTGCGAAAGAGGCGGTCGGTGCGCCCTTCCCGGGCGGCGGCGTCGATGACGGCGTCGAGCTGTTCGCCCTCCAGGTATTCCACGACGAGCAGGTCGCCGAGGTCGCGCTTGGTGCCAAGGGGGCGCACGACGTAGTCGGGCGAAACGTCGAACCCGAGGCTGCGCAAAAAGGTCAGGCCGTGGTATTCGTTTTCCGCCGATTGGGGGGCGTTGCTGCCGTTGAGGCCCCGGGCGCGCGCGTAGAACTTGCCAATGACCCGGGCTTCGGACCATTTGTCTTCGTAAAGGTAGACATCGCTGACGGCGGAGACGCGATACACCCGCCACCGGGGATCGCGGGCCACGGGACCAAGCTGGGGCAAAACGATGTCGCGCAGGTAGGCGTACAGCGGATCATGGTGGGCGAGGTGACCGATGTATTGGCGCATGGAAAGGAACTTGTCCGGCCGTATGTTTTGGGCCGGGACAGCGTGTCCCGGCCGGTTCGCGGCACAATTGGCAGAGTATAACCAGCTCGATGCGATTGTAAATCCCGCGCGGTGCGTCCGCCCGGCTCCGCATGGCTGTCTGCGGCAACCGCCCGGTGCGCCAGGAGCCGGCATCGGTCCGGCACTTGCGGATGCGCCCGAGGAGACCAGACAGGTTCCGGGCGACCGGCCCCTGCGCTGCGCCGCCTGCCGGGCGGTGGTCACCCACGAGCGGGAACGCATCCCCGTGGCCGGAAGCCATCGCCACGTCTTTGCCAATCCCTTTGGCTTCGTCTTCGAACTGGGCTGTTTCGCGGCCGCGCCGGGCTGCGTCTGCATCGGCCCGGCCAGCGCCGCCTACACCTGGTTCGCCGGCACGGTCTGGCGCCAGGCCGTGTGCGGCGCCTGCGGCCTGCACCTGGGCTGGCGCTATGAACAGGCGGCGGAAAAAATTTTTTTCGGGCTGATTCTGGCCCGTCTGCTCCGCGAGCGGGCCGGCGGGCCGGAAGCGAACTGATGTGGAATCCCCGGGGGATGCGAAGCCGGATCACGGCCGGCAAATGGCCCATGCCACCGCTTGCCCGGGTTCCGGGCCGGACTGGCACGGTTAAATTTAACTTGACGAAATCGGTGAAGCTAGCATCTTTTGACAGAAATGCAAACGAGAAATGGATCGGAAACGAAATTTCCGGTTCGGGGAGATTGTTGTGTACGCCTTCACCGCATTGTTTTCGGCCCATTCGGCAGATGACCTGACACTTGAACGCAAGCCGACCTCGGTCGACACCACCCCGGAACTGGCCCACGGCAATCATATCGCCTGTGCCGCCTGCTCGGTGGAAGTCACGCAGGCCATTTTCCGCATCGCCGTCAAGGGTCGCCATCGCCATACCTTTCCCCTGGGCAACGGCGACGGCGTCGAAGTGGGCTGCTTTTCCCTGGCCCCGGGGTGCCGGGCCATCGGGCACTTCCAACTCGACTTCTCCGGCGAGGACGACGGCATGTGGCAGACCGCCTTTTGCGCCACCTGCGGCGCCCACCTGGGCTGGCGCTACCAGTCCGCCCGGGACCTCGGCTTTTTCGCCCTCATCCTCGACCGTCTCAAAACCCCGCCCGAAGACAACGCCGACACGCCCCGGTAACGTTCGCGACCGCCCGGCCGCCCCAAACGTTGGCCCGATCCTTGCTTGAACTTTTGCAAAGGATGTTTGCCACCCGGTAACCCTACCTAAACAGTATAGAAATAATACACCGCCGCGCCGCCGGCCGCCACAACCGCCGGCGGCGCGCAAAGCGGCCAGGAGATATCCCCATGAACAAACACCTGACGCTTTTCGCGACCTCGCCCCCGGTCGTGCTGACCTGGGACGACGAGGCCCAGGCCCCGCACAAGCCCCTGCTCACCAACCCGAATCTGGCCAACGGCCACCGTTTCGTCTGCGCCCAGTGCGGCGCCGACGTCACCCGGTCGACCCAGCGCATCGCCGTGGCCGGAACCCACCGCCACACCGTGCCCGGCCCGCTCGGGCTGGACCAGGAAATCGGCTGCTTTTCCCTGGCCCCGGGATGCAGCGTCATCGGGCATTTCGCCCTGGATTTTTCCAAGCCGACCACGGGACAATGGCGCATGGGCGTGTGCTCCACCTGCGGCAACCACCTGGGTTGGCACCACCAGACCGAGGACGGCATCGGCTTTTTCGGCCTGATTCTCGATCATCTGGAAGTCGCTCCGGAGGAGTCGGAAGAAGAGCCTGCGTAACCCGAATGCCATGTGTCACTTTTTGAGACACCAACCCGCGACAATTCTGTAGAGTTCGCATACACTTTTGCAGGAATCCTCTCCCGCCGGACAGGAAAAAAAGGGCCGGAGACACACGTCTCCGACCCTTTTTTTATTTTTTCTTTCGGCCCGCCGGCAGCGACAGGCAGGCGTGGTCAGGCCACGGAAACCGTAATCACGTCCTCGAATTCCGCCACGATCTTGAACTGCTTTCCCTGGGCCTCGACGCAAAAATCGTTGCCGGGAAAGAGTTGGATCGTGGGCGTGAACGCATCGCCGACATACAGGTCCTTGGCTTCGCCGTTGGTTTCGAACCGGATGGTGGTGCCATCGGACAGCGTCACCATCTGTTCGTGATCGATGCTGACGGGCAGATCGGCTTCAGTGAACTCGCTCATGGCTTCCTCCAGAGTTGCGGTTTGGACGCCTATCGGACAACCCGCTCCAGCGGGGCGCGATACAGGGAAGCTGGCGAAAAAAGCCTATGCCATCGCCGATCTGTTGCCAAGCGAAACCAATATCTTCCTACCAACCCAGGACGTAGGCGAAGATCAGCGGCGCCACAATGGCGGCGTCGGAGTTGATCATGAACCGGGGCGTGTCCACATCGAGCTTGCCCCAGGTGATCTTTTCGTTGGGCACGGCCCCGGAATACGAGCCGTAGGACGTGGTGGAATCGCCGATCTGGGCGAAGTAAGCCCAAAAAGGCGTGTCTTCCAGTTCCAGGTCCTGGATGAGCATGGGCACGACGCAGATGGAAAAATCCGCCGCGATGCCGCCGCCGATCTGGAAAAAGCCGACCGGAACCTTGTTTTTGGCCTGCTCCTGATACCAGTGGGCCAGAAGCTCCATCTGCTCGGTGCCGTGGCGCACGGCGTCGTGGCTTTTGACCACGCCGCGGATGACCTGGGCGCAAAAAATGTTGCCCAGGGTGCTGTCCTCGAAGCCCGGGGTGAAGATGGGCAGCCCTTTCTGCTTGGCCGCGAGCACCCAGGAGTGCTCGGGCGGAATCTGGAAGAACTCCTTGATGTCCGGCTCGTCGAGCAACTGGTACATGTATTCGTAAGGGAACTTCGGCTGTCCGGCGGCGGCGGCGTCGGTCCAGAACTTGGTCACCCGGTGCTGCACCCGGCGCATGACGCCTTCGGGGATGCAGGTGTCCGTCACCCGGTTGAACCCACCGTTGTACAGTTCCTTTTCGGCTTCGGGGGACAGGTCCCGGTACTCGGGAACCATCTTGTATTCGTCGTGATTGAAGAGGTTGAAGAGATCCTCCTCAAGGTTGGCGGCGGTGCAGCTGATGGCGTGCACCTTGTCCTGGCGGATCATTTCGGCCAGCGAAATGCCCAGCTCGCAGGTGCTCATGGCCCCGGCGATGGACAGAAACATCTTGCCGCCCTTGCCGAGCAGATCGTTCCAGGCCGTGGCGGCGTCCAGGGTTTCGCGGGCGTTGAAGTGACGAAAATGGGTTTCCATGAAACGGGATATGGTGGACATCGTAACTCCTTCGGTTGTAACGGGCGACATCTCGTTGCGGCGCGCCCGATGCCGCGCGGCACGCCCGGGAATGGGGAAAAGTCCCCGCGCAGCGACAGGATCCCGGGCGCAAAAAAGCCCTATAGCCGCTCTTTCGGGCAGCGTCCAGCCGTGTAACGGGCCCACTGCGAAATGGGAAGCGATGCTAGAGGGCAAGCAACGTGCGCAGGGATTCCTTGATGCCGTCCTTGTCGATGCCGCAAAGCGCGCGCAAAATCTTTTGCGCCCCATGCTCCACGAACGCATCGGGCAGACCCACCCGGCGCACCGTCAGGCCAGTGAAGGCGTCGGCGTCGGCCAAAAGCTCCAACACCGCCGAACCAAAGCCGCCCTCCAGCACGTTTTCCTCCACGGTCAGCCACAGGGGAAAGGTCCTGGCCAGCTCCAGCAACTGTTCGGCGGGCAACGGCTTGACGAACCGGGCGTTGAAGACGGCCACTTCCTTGCCGGTTTCCGCGGCCAGTTCGTTGGCCGCGGCCACAGCCGGCATGACCCGGCTGCCGATGGCCACGATCAGGGCGTCGGTGCCCGGCCGGACCAGCTCGCCGCGCCCGATGGGCAGGGGCTGCGGATTTTCCGGCAGCGGCAGGCCCTCGCCCGCGCCGCGCGGATAGCGGATGGCCACCGGGCCCGGATGGTGCAGGGCGGTGGCCAGCATGGCCGGCAATTCGGCCTCGCTGCCCGGGGCCATGACCACGAGGTTGGGGATGTGGCGCAGGTAGGAAAGATCGAAGGCGCCGTGGTGCGTGGCCCCGTCCTCGCCGACCAGGCCGGCCCGGTCCAGGCAGAAGGTCACGGGCAGATTTTGCAGGCACACGTCATGGACGATCTGGTCGTAGGAGCGTTGGAGAAAGGTGGAATAGACCGCGACCACGGGCCGGTAGCCCTCGGCGGCCAGACCGGCGGCAAAGGTGACGGCGTGCTGCTCGCAGATGCCCACATCCACGAAGCGTTCGGGCATGGCCGTGGCGAAATCGGACAGCCCCGTGCCCTCGGGCATGGCCGCGGTGATGGCCAGCACCCGCTCGTCCTCCCTGGCCAGATCGGTCAGGGCCTGACCGAAAATCTGCGTGTAGCTCGGCAGGCATACGCCGGGCTTTTCCACCAGCCCCGTTTCCGGCTCGAAGCAGCCCACCCCGTGAAAATAGGTGGGATTTTTTTCGGCCGGGGCGTAGCCGCGCCCTTTCTTGGTCAGCACGTGGACCAGCACCGGTCCGTCGAGTTCCCGGACTTCCTTGAACACCTCGATCAGCCGGTTGGTGTCATGGCCGTCGATGGGGCCCAGGTAGTTGAACCGGAAGGCCTCGAACAACATGCCCGGCGTGAAGAAGCTCTTGAACGACTCCTCGCCCCGGCGCACATAGCCCATGACGTCGCCGCCGAAAGGCAGCGAACGAATCCAGGTCTCCATGTCCTTTTTGAACCGCTTGACCCAGCGCTGGTTGAGCTTGCGGCTCAAAAAGAGCGACAACGCGCCCACGTTTTTCGAGATGGACATCTCGTTGTCGTTTAAGACCACGATCATCCGCCCGCCCCAGCCACCGGCCTGATTGAGGCCCTCGTAGGCCAGCCCGGCGGTCATGGAGCCGTCGCCGATCACCGCCACCACGTCGTGCTTCTCGCCCTTGAGGTCCCGGGCCATGGCCATGCCGAGCGCGGCGGAAATGGACGTGCTCGAATGGCCGACGCCGAAATGGTCGTACGGGCTTTCGGCCGGACGCGGAAAGCCGCTGATGCCGCCAAAGGTGCGCAGGGTGTGGAACCGTTCCTGGCGGCCGGTCAGGATCTTGTAGGCGTAGGCCTGATGGCCCACGTCCCAGACCAGCTTGTCCCGGCCGGGATCGAAGACGGACAGCAGCGCCATGGTCAGTTCCACGACGCCGAGCGACGGCGCCAGATGGCCGCCGTTCATGGATACCGTGCCGATAATGACCCGCCGGATCTCCTCGGCAAGCACGGTCCGTTCCTCGGCGGTCAGGGCAGCCACGTCGCTTGGCTGCACAATCCGTGGGAGAATGCGCAGCACCGTCTCCATGAATGCGGTCATCTCATCCTTTCCTTGTCCGCGCCGCCCTGCCAGTCGGGGCGCACCCGCGCGGGTCGTTGCCGGTCCGGCCCCGGGACGTGCCACGTCCCGGCCGGATTCCGAAAAAGTCCCGGACTATTGGACCCGGGTCACCATGTAGCGGGCCAAATCCCGCAAGAAATCCGCCGCCGGCCCCGCGTAGGCCGCGATGGCGGCCAGGGCCGCGTCCACGCGCGCCTGGGCCAGCCGCCGGCTTTCCTCCAACCCGACCAGACTCGGATAGGTGTTCTTGCCCTGCTCCCGGTCGCTGCCCACGGGTTTGCCGAGGGTGGCCGCGTCGCCGACCTCGTCGAGGATGTCATCGACGATCTGGAAGGCGGCCCCGAGGGCTTCGCCGTATTCCCGGGCCCGGGCCACGCCCTCTTCGGTGGCGCCGGCCAGGATCGCGCCGCACACGCAGGAAGCGGTGATGAGCGCCCCGGTCTTGAGCGTCTGCATGTGGGCCAGCTCGGCCAGGGTGACCCCCTGCCGGGCCGTGTACTCCATATCGAGCACCTGCCCGCCCACCATGCCGGCCGCGCCCGCCGCCCGGGCCGCCTCGGCCAGGGCCGGCAGCACCCGGTCGGCCGCGACGCCGGGCCAGGCCCGGCTCATGCAGCCAAACGCCTCGGTCAGCAGGCCGTCGCCGGCCAGGATGGCCCCGGCCTCGCCGTAAACCTTGTGGTTGGAGGGACGTCCCCGGCGCAAATCATCGTCATCCATGGCCGGCAGGTCGTCGTGAATGAGCGAATAGGTGTGGATGATCTCGAACCCGGCGGCAAACGGCATGACCTGGGCCCGTTGTGCGCCAAAAAGTTCCGCGAAAGACAGGCAAAGGCAGGGGCGCAACCGTTTGCCCCCGGCCAAAAGCGAATATTCCATGGCCGACAGCAGGCCCTCGGGCACGCCGCGTTCCCGCATCCGCGCGCCAAACCGTTCCCGCAAATAGACCTCGACCTCGGCCGCCTGGGCGGCCAGACGTTCCTTCACCGTCACGCGGTCTCCTCCCCGGACGTTTCGTCCGCCATATGCGTTCCCTCGACCTCGAAGGGGGCAAGCGTTCCATCCTCGCCGGCCAGGGAAATTTCCAGACGGGCGGCCTCCAGCCGCTTGCGGCAGGCAGCCACCAGCCCCATGCCTTCCTTGTACAGGGCCACTCCCTTTTCCAGGGGCACGTCTCCGGCCTCCAGGCGCGCGGCGATACGCTCCAGGCGCTCCAGGGCCTTTTCAAAGGACGCTTCCTTGACGTTGCTCATGGCTGCTCCCCGTCCCTGGCCGCGGCATCGGCCGGCTCCGAAGCCGTTGTCACCGCCGCCCGGACGCGGCCGTCATACACCATGATGTCCAACTTGTCCCCCGGCCGCGCATCGCCCGCCCGGCGCAGAAATTTTCCGGTCCGCACCAGCGTCGTCAGGCTGTAGCCCCGGGCCAGCGGCGCGTTGGGGTCGAGCCCTTCCAGCCGCGCCGCCGCCAGTTCCAGACGGTGTTCGCGGTCGGCGACAAAAAGCTTCATGGCGCCGGCAAGTCCCGAGGCGCGCCGGGACAGCGCCTCGCCCCGCGCCTCCAGGCTCTCCGGCCCGAACTGCCGGGCAATGTGCTCGGACAGCTTTTCCAGCCGCCCGTCCAGTCCGCCAAGCCAGACCGCGCCCGCCCGGCCAAGCCGCCCGCCAACGGCCGCGAACCGTTCTTCCAGGCGCTCCAGCCGTCTGGCCGGCGACAGCCAGGCCAGCCCCCGGGCCAAGGCAGCCAGCTCCCGCTCCCGGACAGCCAGCAGCCGCGAAACAGCCCGGCCCATGGCCAGCTCCAGATCGTCCAGACGCTGGGCCAGCTGGGCCCGCTCGGGCCAGAGCATCTGCGCGGCGTGGCTCGGCGTGGCAGCCCGGACATCGGCCACCATGTCGGCAATGGTCACGTCGACCTCGTGGCCGACCCCCGTCAGCACAGGCACGGGCGAGGCGAAAATGGCTTGCGCCACCTCCACGGTGTTAAACGCCCACAAGTCCTCCAGGGAGCCGCCGCCGCGAATGAGCACCAGCACCGCGGCCCAGCCGTCGGACACGGCCCGCATCATGGCCCGGACGATGCCGACCGGCGCGGCGTCGCCCTGGACCAGGGTCGGATAGACCCGCACCGCCGCGCCGTACCCCCGCTCCCGGCCGATGCGGATGAAATCGCGCACCGCCGCGCCGGTCGGCGCCGTGATCACGGCCACCCGCTCGGGATGGCGCGGCAGCGGACGCTTGCGGTCCGCGTCGAAAAAGCCCTTGGCCGCCAGATCCTTCTTGAGCGCCTCGAATTCCTGCCACAACCGGCCGGCCCCGACCTCCTGGACCAGCTCGGCCACCAGCTGATACGTGCCGCGCGGCGCATACACCGTCAGCCGGCCGGCCACCATGACCTCCATGCCGTCCACGAGCTCGTCGGCCAGCGACTTTTCGTAGACCTCGCCGGTCAGCGGATCATAGCGCCCGCCCCCGGCCAGCGCCTTGCCGCCCTGCGCCCCCCGAAACCACACCACGGCCAGCGAGGCGTCCTCGTCGCGCAGGGAAAAATACAGATGCCCCGAGCCCGGCCGCGACAGATTCACCACTTGCCCGCGCACCCACACGAACGGGAACTCGGACTCGATGACGTCCTTGACGGACCGCGTCAGCTCGCTGACTTCAAACACATGCGGCATGGCCGACCGGGAAGGGAAAGCGGGAAACCGGGGGGGGGGGGGGGGGGGGGGGGGGGGGGGGGGGGGGGGGGGGGGGGGGGG
>JAFABC010000325.1 GCA_023426275.1 Pseudomonadota bacterium
CCCCGGACCTGCCCGCGCCGCGCCCGGGCCGCGCGGCGGTGCCTCGTGCTCGGGCTGGTCTGGCTGCTTGCGGCCTGCTGGGGCGCGCCGGCGGCGGCCCTGGACCTGGACCCCAGGCCCGAACGCGCGCCCGTGCGCCTGCCGGGCGGGCTTTTTGGCCGCAACACCCCGGTCGACGGGCTGTTGCGGGTCAAACTCTTCACTAAAAAAGTCAAATATTCGCGCATCCTCGAAACCGAGCCCCTGGCCTGGACGCCGGCCGGGGAGGGCGGCGGGCTGGCCCTGACCGACGCCGCCGGGCGGCGCGGACTGGCCTTTGGCCGGTTCAACGAAGTCGCCCTGGACCTGCGCGACGCCGATCCCGACAACCCGGCCCTGGCCGCGCTGTTCGTGCGCACGCCGGATGGCCGGACCTTTGTCAGCGACCCCCTGGCCTGTGTGCGCCGGCTTGGCCCGGCCTACCGGGAACTGCTGGCCGCGCCCGGGGTGTCCGTGCCCGTGGCCCGGGCCGCCTGGGCCGACAAGACGCCGCTGTATCTCGCCCGCCGGCTGCTCGACCTGCCTTTCGACGAGGTCTGGCGCGTGGCCGAGGACGGGCCGTCCACCTTTGTCCAGCGCCGCTTCGACCGCGATCTGCTCGCCATCGGCGCGGTGGATCTGGTCATGCGCCGGCCGGTGCCGGTGCAGGTCAATATCGTGGCCGCCCTGGACCCGGCCCACCCCCGGCAGCGCACCGTGCTGGACTGGTATGCCCTGGGCAAACAGGTCTTCGAGCTGCCCGACGGCCGCAGCGTGCTGCGGGTCTACGTGGGCCGCGCCCTGCGCGCCACCTATCCCGGGCTTCGCGCCGCGCGCCTGAAGGAAATAAGCCTCATGTTCTTTCGCCAGCCCGAGGCCGAGGTCCGCCGGGACAAGGTGGTGGAGCGGCTGGCCTTTATTCCCACGGGCATCGACCCGGCGGTGGTGGCCGCGGGCGGCCTGCCCGGCCGGCTGCCCACCCGGGTGCGCGAGCCCTTTGCCGGCACCAAACGTCTTTTTGTCAACGTGGGCCCGGCCGCCGCAGCCCTGGGGACCGCGCCCGGGGCCACGGCCGAAGCCGCCGTGCGCCTGCCGTCCATGGTGGCCGGCCGGCCGGGCGGGGCCTCCCTGGAAAGCGCGGTGCTCGCGCGCGTGTCGCCGCGCCGCGACACGCCGGCCTTTCTGGCCGCCGCCGACGAGCTGGCCACGAGCCTCGGCGCGGCCCCGGACATCGACCGGCCGGACGGCGGCGTGACCGTGACCCCGCTGTGGTCCCTGGCCCCGCCCCTGGTCTCGGGAAGCGTCCGGGGCGGTCCTGGCGACGATCCCGCCGCTTTGACGCCGGTCTATCTCTCGGGCGGGCAGGGGCTTTTTACGGCCAAAGGCGGGGTGCGCCTCTACCGCGCGCCCGCCGGCCTCGTGGCCGAGGGCCGGGCCGAGACCCTGCGCCTGGCCGTGGACGCGGCGTTTCGGCCGGCGGCGGACACGGACTATTTCTTTCGCCTGGACATTGGCGCGGCCCCGGGCCTTGCCGCCGTGGATCTCCTGGTCGCCCCGGCCGGCGGCGGCCCGGCCAGGACCTATGCCTTGCGCCCGGGCGCGCCCACGCCCCTGCCCGATCTGCCGGCCGCCGTGGCCGGAGCGACGGTGCGCTTTGCCTTCACCGGCCGGGAATTTTCCCTGCCCCTGACCCGGGCCATGCTCGTGGCCGTGCCCAGGGGACAGCCCCATGTCGGGCTCTACGAGGCCAGACTCCCCTGGCCGGTGTCCGCCGGGGCCCGGCCGGAGACGGCCGGCCTTGGCCCGGGCGGGGTGGCGCGGTTTGTGCCGAAGGCGTCCCTGGGCCGGTTTTCCTGGCTGACCGCCGACTACGCCCTGGTCGGCGATCCGGTGGCCGTATCCGTGGCCGGCGGCGCACCGGCCCGGCCGGACACCCGCTCGGGCCTTGTGGCCGGACGGTTGCCCGACGAAAAGGGCGGCGCGGCCCCGGAGCAGGGCGGGGCGAGCCTCGGCGTGACCGGCCTGGAAGGGCGGGCCGGCGGCCGGCTGGAACTGACGCATCCGGTCTTTTCCGGGGACGTGTCCGCCTCCTGGCGGGATTTTTTCGCGGTCGCGCCCCTGGCCGCCCTGGACGGGACGCGCTTTGCCTCGGGCGGGGTGTCCGGGGAAACGGCCCGGCGCATCCACACCGCCGACGACTGGCTCGACCTGGGGCCGGCCCGGCTGCCCGCCGCCGCCGCCACCGCCGCCGTTGCCAACGACAGGGCCTCGGCCCGGTTTTTCGCCCATCCCTGGTACGGCGTGTCCGCCCTGTGCTTCGAGACCGACCGGGGGCTCGATCTGGCCGGCTTTGCCCGGCCGCGCCGGGGCGGCGGCGGGGCCGGCGGTCCCGGCACCCTGGGCCGGGCGCTCTTGGCCGTGGGCCTGTGCCTCGTGGCCGGTCTCGGGCTGTGGCTTGTCGGCCGCGAGCGGCTGCGCGCCCTGGCCGCCCGGCCGGCCCGGTGGCTCCTCGATTTTCCGACCGCGCCCGGAGCGGCCCGGTCCCCGTCGGCCTGGAGCCTCGGCGCTTGCGGCTGCCTTGCGGCCGCAAGTTTCGTGTTGCCGCCTTTTGGCGGCCGGGTGGCCCTCGGGCTTGCGGCGGCGGCCCTGCTTCCGCTATGGCGGGTGCTCGCGCCGCGTGTGACCGCCCGCACGGCGGCCCGGCTGCCGGGGGTGCACGCCTGGCTGGCGGCCGATCCCGGCCGCGTCTATTTCCTGGGCTTTGCCCTGTCCCTGCTTCTGGCCGCCGGCCTGCGCATCGCCGGCCTCGACCGGCTGACGGAATTTCTGGTCCGGGCCGGCCTCTACTGCCTGCTGGCCGGGCTGTACCTCGAAGTTGCGCCCGGGCGGGACGGTTCCCCGGCCGGCTTCCCCCCAACCCCCAATCCGGGCGACGCCCCCTGAACCGGGAGCAGCCCTCCCGGCGACGCGCCCCAAGGACGTGCCCGCGTGAAGCGCTTTCTCAAACAGAATATCGTCATCCTCTTTCTGCTCAACTCCGGCAACCTGTTCAATTACCTGTTCCAGCTCGTGGTGGGCCGCTCCATGAGCCCGGCCGATTTCGGCGGGTTCAACGCGCTCAACTCCACCATGGTCATTTTCGCCGCGCCCCTGGCCATCGTGCCGCTGGTCATGGCCCGGTTCACGGCCCGTTTCGCCATCACCGACATGGGGCTCGTGCGCACGCTGTTTTCCCGGGCCGGGCTGTGGGCCGCCGGACTGGCCGCCGTGGCCTACGGCATCGGCGCGGCCTGCCTGCCGCTGCTCCAGTCGTTTCTGCACATCGAATCGGCCACGCCCGTGCTGCTCATGCTCGGGGTCATGGCCGGCTCGTTTATTCTGCCCGTGCCCTGGGGCATGTTGCAGGGGTTGCAACGCTTCACCGGCTACGGCATCGCCGGGGCGTCCAACGCCTTTTTCCGGCTGCTCGGGGCGCTGCTTTTCGTCGTGTCCCTGTCCCTTGGTATCAACGGCGCGCTGCTGGCCAGCCTGACCGGCATCGTGGCCGCCATCGCGGTCAACTGCGTGTTTTTGCGCGACGTCTTTCCCCTGGCCGGGTCGCCGCTGCCCAAGGGCCTGCTCAAGGAAGTGGGCGCCTATTCCGTCGGGATGCTCGTCTCCTCGGTCATCGTCATGATCCTCGGCAACCTGGACCTCGTGCTGGTGCGCCACTACTGCGACGCCGAGGGCGCGGGCCTCTACGCCACGGCGGCCATCCTCGGCCGCATCGCCTTCTACCTGCCGTCGGTGCTCATGAGCGTGCTTTTTACCGAGGCGGCCACGGCCAAGGAGTCCGGCCGCAACGACCTGTCCTCGCTGTGGACGTCCATGGGGCTGACGGCTCTGCTCGGCGGCGGCTTCGCACTTTTCTGCTTCCTGGGCTCGGATTTCGTGGTCAGGCTCCTGTTCGGGGCCGACTACACGGCCGCCGGCCCGCTGCTCGTGGTCATCAGCGCGGCCATGGCGCTTCTCTCAGTGGCCAATATTTTGTTCGTCTATTTCCAGGCCCGGTCGGAATTCGGCTTCGTCTGGTTCCAGGTGGCCGGGGTGGGACTTTTCCTCGGGCTGGTCACGGTCTACCATGGCACGCCCATGACCGTGGCCTGGCTGCTTTTTTCCGGCATCGCCGTCATGCTCGCGGGCTCGCTCGGCTGGCTGCTGTTGCGGGTGCGGGCCCGAAAAACCAAGGATGTTTCCCATGCAGGTTGAATTCTATCGCCATAGCCTTGAAGAGCGGGATCTCGACAATGTCCTGTCCGTCCTGCGCTCGGTCTTTCTGACCTCCGGTCCGGTGGGCGCGGCCTTCGAGGGCAAGTTCGCCGCCTACACCGGCCTGCCCCACGTGGTGGCCCTGGCCTCGTGCTCCGGGGCCATGCATCTGGCCCTGCTCGCCCTCGGCCTGCAGCCCGGCGACGAGGTCATCACCACGCCCATGACCTTTATCGCCACCTCCACGGTCATCATGCACTGCGGGGCCAAACCCGTGTACGTGGACGTCGAGCCCGACACCGGCCTGCTCGACGCGGCCAAGGTGGAGGCCGCCATCACGGCGCGCACCAAGGGCATTTTGCCCGTGCACCTCTACGGGGCCATGTGCGACATGCGGGCGTTGGCGGACGTGGCCAGGGCCCACGGACTTTTTCTCGTCGAGGACTGCGCCCACGCCGTGGAATCCTCGCGCGACGGCGTGCGCCCGGGCGAGCTGTCCACGGCCGCCTGCTACAGCTTTTACGCCACCAAGAACCTGACCTGCGGCGAGGGCGGGGCCATCGCCTGTCACGACGAGGAAATGGCCCGCCTGTGCCGCCAGCTGGCCAACCACGGCATGAGCAAGAACGCCTCGGGCCGCTACCACGGCAAGTACGAGCACTGGGACATGGTGGCCGAGGGCTGGAAGTACAACCTGGACGACATCCGGGCCGCCCTGCTCGTGGACCAGATCGACCGCCTGGACGGGCTGCACGCGAGGCGTCAGGCCATCGTGGACCGCTACGACGCGGGCTTCGCCGGCGCGCCCGGCATCGTGCGGCCCCGCGTGCCCGGCATCTCCGCCCACCACCTCTACACCCTGTGGGTGGACCCGGCGCGGCGCGACGCCATCCTGCACGAGCTCAAGGCGCGCGGCGTGGCCGTGGCCGTCAACTACCGGGCCATCCATACCCTGACCTATCTGCGCGAGACCCTGGGCCATGCGCCCGGGGATTTTCCCGAGGCCGACCGCATCGGCCGCTCGACCATCACCCTGCCCCTGTATCCCAAGCTGACCGACGAGCAGATCGACTACGTCATCGAGACCGTGCGCGACGTGGCCAAATAACCGACCAGGAGGCCCCATGAGCGGCAACACCTTCGGCAGCCTGTTTCGGCTGACCACCTACGGCGAATCCCATGGTCCGGCCCTGGGCGGCGTCATCGACGGCTGCCCGCCGGGCGTGCCCCTGTCCGAGGCGGTCATCCAGCGCGACCTGGACCGCCGCCGGCCCGGAGCCGGGGGGATGACCGGCACGGCCCGCAAGGAGCCCGATGCCGTGCGCCTGCTCTCGGGCGTTTTCGAGGGCGAGACCACGGGCACGCCCATCGGTTTCGTCATCGAAAACACCAACCAGCGCTCCCGCGATTACGAGGCGGCCAAAAACCTGCTGCGCCCGGGCCATGCCGACGGCACCTATCTGGCCAAGTACGGCCGGCGCGATTATCGCGGCGGCGGCCGGGCCTCGGCCCGGGAAACGGCCGCCCGGGTGGCCGGCGGGGCCGTGGCCGGGGCCATGCTCGAACCCATGGGCGTGTCGGTTGCGGCCTACACCGTGGAATTCGGCGGCATTCCCGTCCAGACCGTGGACGCGGCCGGCGCGGCCGACCGGCCGTTTTGCGCCGCCGATCCGGCCCTGGTGCCGGCCTGGGAGGCCCGGGCCAGGGAGGCCATGTCCGTGGGCGACAGCCTGGGCGGCGTGGTCGAGGTCGTGGCCACGGGCGTGCCGGCCGGCCTGGGCGAACCGGTCTTCGACAAGCTCGACGCCCGGCTGGCCTATGCGCTCATGGGCGTGGGCGCGGTCAAGGGCGTGGAGATCGGCGCCGGTTTCGCCGCCGCCCGCCTGACCGGCTCGCGCAACAACGATCCCATTGTCTCGCCGCCGCAGTCCAACAACGCCGGCGGCATTCTCGGCGGCATCGCCAACGGCCAGCCCATCGTGGTCCGGGCGGCGGTCAAGCCCATCCCCTCCATTGCCATGCCCCAGCGCACCATGGACGTGCGCGGCAATCCGGCCGAGATCGTGGTCGGCGGCCGCCACGACCGGAGCGCCATTCCGCGCGTGGTGCCGGTGTTGCGGGCCATGGTGCTGTTGGTGCTGGCCGATATGGCCTTGTTGCAGTGCGCGGTGCATCCGCGGGCGTGACCGTTCTTTCCGGGCGATGGCGGACGAACACGCGGCGTGTTTGCCCGCCATCCGGTGGTTTTTGCTAGAAAAAAAATATTTTGTTGCCGGCGGGTCTGCGGAAAAGGCAATGAGGTGTTTCCTTTTGACTCGACTTTTGGATTCTTTGCCCCAATTCTCCACATTACAGTAATTTATTGGAATAATTAAGTTTATATGCTGAAAAGAGGGGCCGCCGCAGAGGGTGAACCACTCTAACGCGCGGTTTTGTCTTGAATTCTCTTTTTTTTTCTCATAGCATATCAATAACCAGTGGGTTTTGTGTAATTTTTTCCGTGGTGCGATCCTTGCTCTCAATGGGGATTATCTTCGCGGATTTCTTCTTCTTGACACGTTGCAACGCCAGGGCCAGTTCCGGGCGAAGGCGGATCGAACCGGAACCATGGCTGGCTGACCATTGATGTAAGATCGCGCGGCCGCATAACGAAGGAGGCGAATATGGATGTACCCAGCAAGAGCAACAAGGCGTGGCAAGATATCGTCACCGGAAAAAAGACGTATCAGCTCAAATTCCTTGCCGCCAAGATCCTGCTTGGCCGGCTGACCCGGGCCGTCAAGGAGGACCCCTCGCCCGAGAATATCAGCGCCAGCGTGGACCAGCTGTACGCGATCTTCGCCAATAACGTGAACATGCCAAGTGTGCAGGATGATCTGAAAACTATCTTCGGCTAGGAGGTTGATATGCGACAGGCCATTATCAGCGTAGCGGATGTCAAGCAGATGATCGAGTCGGGACGCAAGCTCCTTCTGGCCGGAGACGAGGACGCCCTGCGCCAACTGCCCAAGGGAGACTGGATCGCCGGCACGATCCCGTACTTCATCTCGGCCGAAAAGGGCGGCATGGTCAGTCGCGAGCTGATTTGCGCCACGGACATCACGGACATCGTGGCCTCCATCGACATCGTCGCCTACGATGCCAACAGCCTGGCCCGGGTCTACGCCGAGGGTCCCAAGCACGGTTTCAGCTTCATCATCATTCCCGCGGCCAGCAAGACCCATCTTTCCTTCGCCCTCAATGCCCCCAACTATAAAGATTTCGGCGTGCGCCCCCTCATCGGCTGGGTGGCCGGCGTGCATCTGAGCGATCTGGGCAAGAAGACCCCCAAGGTCATCAACGGCCAGACCGGCGACGTCCTCGAGGAAGGCGCCCTGGTGCTCCAGGCCCAGCTGCCCGAGGGCAAGGTGGCCGAAATCGGCATCATCAATCTTTTCGAGCAGGGCGACGGCGACATCCTGACCTTCACCTCCGACGACTTCGCGGCCAAGGAAGTGATGGTCAACGGCGAGAAACGCAATTTCGCCGCCTACATCGTGAAGAACAAGCTCGACACCAAGGTCCCGCTCGTGGCCGACTACTACGGGGCCATGGTCAATATCAGCTTCCAGGACGTGGACGAGGTGGAAGGCCAGGTGAAGTTCTACGCCCCGGTCTTCTCCGGCATCCGCTACAAACATGCCCGCCCCGTGGCCGACTACGTCAAGGTTTTCAACGACCGCCTGGGCAAGGAATGCTCCATCGAGTCCAGCCGGGTGGCCTTCTCCTGCAATTGCATCCTCAATTACCTGTATTCCGAGCTGGAAGGCAAAAAGACCGATCCGTTCACCGGTCCCGTGACCTACGGCGAGATCGCCTACCAGTTGCTCAACCAGACCCTGGTGTATCTGGAGATCATGGACGTCTGAACCAGCCTCCAAACGACGGCCCGGCCGGCACCTCGGCCGTCGGGACCGGTTTTAAGGCGTATGCCCGGGGTCGCCGCCGCCCACCGGAAAGGCGGACCGACGTTTCCGCGGCGTCGGGGCGGCCGCCGGGCTATGCGAAACCTCGAGGAGTGGGAGGCCGTGACGTCGGTTGGGGAACCGGCGAAGCGGCCTCCCCTTTTTTGGTGATTCCCGGCGGGGGCCTCCGCCGGCACGTCCACACAGCCCTGCGCCGTTGCTGAAAAAAACGTTCTTTCCCCGGAAAAAGGACAGGCTGTTGCCTGGGCCAGGGCAATGGGATAGAGCTGGGCGCAATGCACGAGAACCCGCACCCCTTTGTGACGGCCACGCGCGCAATCGTCGGCGTGCGCCGCGCAATCTCCATGGAGTCGTAACCGGGGCTGGCTAGAAGCTGGCAGGTTTGATGGAAGGTTTGCTTCCTGCCCGCCAACACGCCGTCCCTTGAGGTGATGACATGGATACCATCGAGCATCCCCGCCTTTTTGCCTTGCAGCCGCCCTTTGGCGGCCGGTTCGTCCGCCGGGCCACGGCCCTGGTCGAACCGCTGCTGGCCAAGGTGCTGTCGCTGGCCCCCATCGAGGAACTCTACCGCTCCCTGCCCGCCGGTTTGGACGGCGGCAGCTTTGTCGACACCGTGCTCGACGCCATGGGCGTGCGGGTGCGCGTGGCGGCCGAGGAACTGGAGCGCATCCCCAAAACCGGGCCGGTGGTGGTGGTGGCCAACCATCCCTTCGGCGGCCTGGAAGGTCTGGTCCTGGCCAAGATGCTGCTGGCCGTGCGGCCGGACGCCAGAATCATGGCCAATTTCCTCCTCTCCCGCATCCGGGAGTTGCGCGACCTGTTCGTGTTCGTCGACCCCTTTGGCGGGGCGACCGCCACGGGCGGCAACGTGCGGCCGCTCAAGGAATGCCTGCGCGTGCTGCGCGACGGCGGCCTGCTCGGCGTTTTCCCGGCCGGGGCCGTGGCCCATCCGCGCCTGGAAAACGGCCGCCTGACCGTGACCGACCCGGCCTGGAGCACCACCGTGGCCCGGCTGGTGCGCAAGACCGAGGCCACGGTCGTGCCCGTCCACTTCAGCGGCCGCAACAGCATGGTGTTCCAGGTGCTCGGCCTCGTCCATCCGCTGCTGCGCACGGCCATGCTGCCCCGCGAATTCGCCAACAAGACCGGGCAGACCGTGGTGGCCCGGCTCGGCACGCCCATCCGCTACGAACGTCTGGCCCGGGTGTCGCGCTGCGAAGCCGACGCCGACACCTGCATCACCCGCTATCTGCGGCTGCGCGCCGGCCTGCTGCGCGACCGGCCCAACCGGCCCCATCGCCGGCCGCCGCTGTTCCCGCAAAAAGGCGTGGCCCGCCAGGAGGCGCTCATCGCCCCGGTGGCCCCAGCCCTGCTGGCCGATGAAATCAGCCGGCTGCCGGAAGACGCCGTGCTGCACACCAGCGGCGAGTACGCCGTCATCGAGGCCAGGGCCGCGGACATCCCCCTGGTCCTGCGCGAAATCGGCCGGCTGCGCGAGCTGACCTTCCGCCGCGTGGGCGAGGGCACGGGCAAGGCCTGCGACCTCGACGAATTCGATCCCCTGTACCGGCATCTGTTTCTGTGGAACGCCGAAAAGCGCGAGATCGCCGGCGCCTACCGCATCGGCCGCACCGACGAACTGCTGGAGGCCGGGGGCGCGCAGGGACTCTACACCAGCACGCTGTTCGTGCTCAAAACCGCCTTTTTCTCCCGCATCAGCCCGGCCCTGGAAATGGGGCGGTCGTTCGTGCGGCCCGAATACCAGAAAAGCTACTCGCCCCTGCTGCTTCTGTGGAAGGGGCTGGCCCGCATGGTCGTGCGCGAGCCGCGCTACCGCGTGCTCTTCGGCCCGGTCAGCATCACCAACGACTACAAGCACGCTTCCAGGCGGCTGATGGCCAGCTATTTCGAGGGCAATGTCACCAACCCTAATCTGGCCCGGCTGGTGCGGCCCAAGACGCCGCTTCGCGGCCAGACCTGGCTGGCCCGGGCGGCCAAGACCCTCGTGGACGACCTGGACGATCTGCTGGCGCTCATCGACGACATCGAGGCCGATCGCAAGGGCATCCCCGTGCTGCTGCGCCAGTATCTCAAACTCGGCGGCAAGATCCTGGCCTTCAACGTGGACAAGGGCTTTGCCGATTGCCTGGACGGGCTGATCGTGGTGGACCTGCTGCAGGCCGACCGGCGGCAGCTCGAACGCTACATGGGCAAGGACGGGCTGGCCACGTTCCTGGCCTGGCACGAAGGGCAGGCCGACGACACCGCCGGGCGCTGCGCCTAGGGCGGGCGGAAAGCAGGGAAGAGCGAAGATGCCTCCGGCGGCCGGGAGGGGGGCACCCCCTCCCGGACCCTCCCGAAAGGGGGGGGCGGCGACGTGTCCGGGCGGCGGGCTTTGAATGCTTGGCAGCGCTCTGTGCCCAGGTTTTGCCTGGGCACAGAGCGCTGAAGAGGCGTGCGGGGAAAGCGGGTTTGGTTTATATTGAAATTGACAATGAATTTCAAAATCATTAAATAGGATCCCCATGGGGCGCAACGGACGCCTCGGAGCAAACCGTCAAGGGAGAGTATGCCATGGGAAAAGCACTTGTCGTTTACGGGTCCACGAGCGGGAACACCGAAAGTGTCGCCCGCGTCGTGGCCAAGACCCTCGAAGGGCAGGGGCTGGCTGTCGATCTGCGGGATGTCGCCGGCATCGAGCCCAAGGGGCTGGCCGAAGGCTACGATCTCATCGTTCTGGGGTGTTCGACCTGGGGCGACGAGGACATCGAATTGCAGGAGGATTTCATCCCCCTCTACGACGCCATGGAGACGGCCGGGCTTTCCGGCAAGAACGTGGCCGTGTTCGGCTGCGGCGATTCCAGCTTCACGCATTTTTGCGGCGCGGTGGACGCCATCGCCGCGAAGGCGGCTTCCCTGGGCGCGACGATCCCTGAACAACCGCTGAAAATCGACGGCGACCCGGACGATGACGAGGTTCGGGACTGGGCCACGGGACTGGCGAAAAGCGCCGCCTGACCGGTGGCCGACTCCGCGCGGGAGTTGTGACGCAGAAAATTGTTGTGGCGTGTCCGCTTCGCGCCCCCAGCCCGGGTCGGATGACCGCTCGGCCCGCAATGCCAGGAGGTGATGTCTATGGCCTGCACCAATGGAAAATGTGAACTCGCGTCCAATGTCCGCCGGTTGCGCGAGGCCGGCATGGAAGCCCTTCGCGACGGCGATGTCGACGAGGCCGAGAGCCTGCTGCGGCGCTCGGTGCGTCTGTCCGAAGACGGCGGCGGCGTGGCCACGGCCACGGCCCATTCCGTCTACCGACTTGGGCTGGCCCTGCACGAGGCCGGTCGCTTCGAAGAGGCGGCCGATGCCTTCGAAAAGGCGCTGGCCCTGGTCCGCGAGCGGGCCGGTTGCGGCAGCAAGCTCTACCAGAAGATCCTCGGCCAGTTCGCCCGGGTCATGCCCGCCCGGGCCCCCGCCTGGGAATGCGCGGCCGGGTAGCTTTAAGAAGAAGATGCCTCCGGCGGCCGGGAGGGGGT
The DNA here is from genome assembly GCA_023426275.1 of Pseudomonadota bacterium. GTDB lineage: Bacteria > Desulfobacterota > Desulfovibrionia > Desulfovibrionales > Desulfovibrionaceae > Solidesulfovibrio. The sequence continues at coordinate 11,768 of JAFABC010000325.1, forward strand.
CACCCCCTCCCGGACCCTCCCGAAAGGGGGAGGGCGACATCCGGTGGCTGCGGGGCTTCGAACGTTTGTCGGCACATTTTCCCCCTGGCAAAGCCAGGAGGAAAATGCGCCGACAAGGTGCGCCAGCGTCGCTTCGCGCCGCGCAAAGAACTCCCGAGGGGGCCGGGGGGGCATGCCCCCCGGCCGCCGGAGGCATCTTAAAAAAACAGCATCTTGGTTTCTTTGAGAAATTTGTCTTCCAGCACGCGGCAGATGCGCTTGATGATATTGCGTCGGATTTCCAGGTCGATGGGCAGGCTGGGGTCCTGGTGGGCTTCGTTGATGCGCGCGCCGACCACGAACTCGATGAAATCGCTGTCGAGCAGGATTTCGTAGAGGTCGACGGCCGGATTTTTTTCGCGCGGCGCCCCGTCGCTTTCCAGGAGCTGGGCTGTGCGGGTGAGGGTCAGGATGCCTTCGGTGACGAGATCGACGCCTTCCATTTCCGCCGCCGGGGGGATGTCGCCGGAGTTGGCCCCGTGCAGGCAGTCCCGGATGGTGCGGCCGAGTTCGCGGCCCACGATGTTGGCGGTGGTGCCGCCGCAGATGACCTTGCGGCCGTCGAAGTCGGCCAGGGTTTCGGCGAATTCCTTGTCGCGTCCGGCGGCGTAGGGCGGGCCGGTCAGCACGATGGTGCGGCGCGGCCGGCGCAGGTAGATGACCGCGGCGGTCATGTCGTCGTAGGCGCGCTGGAACGGCTCCTGGCGCAGGGCCTGGGCCAGGAGCTTCTGGGACAGGGCCCGGGCCGAGATCTTGGGGTCCTCGGCCAGCACTTCCAGGGCGTATTCGCGGCAGCCCTTGATGCGCCAGCCCAGGCGCATCCGTTCCGAGCCGAGCCCGGCCTGGGTGATGCCGTCGGACGTGAAGATGAGCCGGTCTCCGGGCCGCAGCTCCAGGTTGTAGACCCGGATCACCCGGTCGTGGTAGCGCGGCGAGGACACTTCCTCGAATTCCAGGTTGACGGCCTTGCCCTCGCGCACGAGCGTGATGGGCGGGTTGTCCATCTCCACCACCCGGGCCGCGCCGTCGGACTGGATGTCGACCACGGTGAAGGTGGCGTAGCTGATCTTGCGGACCTGGCACACGGGCAGGGCGTCCATGATGACCTCGGCCGCGCGCACGATGTCCGTGTCGTTGGCCGTGTACTTGAGGGCCATGGTGGCGGTCATCAGCGACAGGATCGAGGCCTTGACCCCGTGGCCCAGGCCGTCGGACAGCACGGCGATGGTGCGGCCCTCCTCGGCCAGACGCAGGGTCTTGAAGGCGTCGCCGCAGATATCCTCGCCGAAGTGGTTGCGCTGGGCCGCCTCCACTTCGATGAACACTTCCTCGACGGTCATCAGCGCCGTCCCCGCAGGTCTTTTTCGGAAATGGCCCGGGCGCCGCTGGAAAAGCCCTCCGAGAGCGAGCGCAGCAGGATTTCCGTGTCGGCCATGTTCTCGCCCAGGCGGCAGGCGATTTCCTGCACGGTTTCCAGGTTCTTGCGGATGATCTCCCGGGCGCGCTGGGCGATTTCCTCGCGCCGCAGCTCCGTGCCGGTGACGTCGAAAATGACGCCGCCGATGACGTTGCGCGGTTCGATGGTGAAGATGGTCACGCTGAAGACCCGGTCGTCCTGGCGCAGGGCGTCGCGGTGGATGTCGGTTTCGCTTTCCACGGCCCGGCGAAAGAGCGAGATGAACGGCACGATCTTTTCAAGGGCCGCGCCTTCCATGCCCGGGCTGGCCTCGTAGGCCATGACGGTTTCCTCGCCGAAAAGCCGGGCGAAGTGCTCGTTGCACTCGATGATGCGCAGCTTGCTGTCGGCGATGACCACGCCGGCCGGGATGCAGCGCAGCAGGGCATTGGCCTTGCGCGTGGCGCGTTTGCGCAGGAAGTGCACGCACATGGACGGTTCGGCCAGCCCTTCCAGCATGGCCCTGGCCAGACCGCGGCAGGTCTCGTGGCCGCAGCCGCCGCAGTTGATCTCGTCTTCGGGCGTGAACTTGCCGATCAGCCGCAGCACCTTGACGTACTGGTCCTCGCTGTAGACCGGCAGGTCCACGGGCGAGGGGTTCTTGCGCTCGGCAATGGATACGGCCGGGGCGCGCACGGCCGTGTCCGGCAGGGGCTTGGCCGCGCGGTTGAAGACGTCGAGCTGATCGAGCAGCCGGGGGCGCTGGCTGGACACGCAGGGCCCGCGCACACAGCCACCCACGCAGGCGAGCATCTCCACGAACACCGGCCGGGGCAGCACGTGGTTCTGGATGCCCTGCAGGGCCGATTCGATGGTCTGGATGCCCGACAGGGTGGTGAAGCAGACCTGTGCATTGCCGGCATAGGCCTTGACCGTGTCGGACATGCCGCCCTCGATGGGGTAGAGCGCGCCTTCCTTGGCCGGCTGCGGCATGAAGATGTCGGCTGGCCCCGGCACCAGGGCGGCCGGATTGATGTCTTCCTGGCGCAGCATGGCCCGCAGGTCGGTGAAGGTCATGGCCGCGTCGAGCAGGCCGGGGTGGTTGTCGGCCTCGGTTTTCTTGGCCACGCAGGGGCCGAAGAACACCACGCCGATCTGCTGGCCGTAGGTGCGGCGCAGCAGGCGGCAGTGGGACAGCAGGGGTGAAAGCAGGGGAGAGAGGTTGGGCACGAGCTCGGGCATGTATCCGCGAATGAAATCGACCGCCGCCGGACAGGCCGTGGAAAGCATGAGGCGCGGGCCGCCCTGGGCCAGGGTCTGGGCCACGGCGGCGGAGACTTCCTGCGCCCCGAGGGCGGTTTCCGACACGCCGGAAAAGCCCAGCTTGCGCAGGGAGGCGATCATGGCTTGCGGCGAGATGTCGGGAAACTCCGCCACCCAGGACGGGGCCAGGGAGACGTAGGTGGGACGGCTGGAGCGCAACAGCTTGAAGACGGCGAACAGGTCGCTGCGCACCTGCTTGGCATGGGCCGGGCAGGCGGCCACGCACTGGCCGCAGGCGATGCACAGCTCGGGCACCACCGTGGCCCGGCCGTTTTCCACCTGGATGGCCTTGACCGGACACTGGCGCAGGCAGCGGTAGCAGTCCTGGCACTCGGTCTCGATCGTGTAGATGGGATAATGCTTGAGCATGCCCCCTCCCATGGTTCCGGTCTGGGATGCCTCGTTGGCTATTGTGGTCTTCATGGGATGTGAAGGCAAGGGGGGGAAGGGGTTGTTTGGGGCCGAAACAAAAACCGTTACTGGGAAAGGTGCCGGCTGAGAAGCTCCATGAGGCGTTCGCTATTGATTTCGCCATACAGCGTTCCGTCGATGCGGATGTTGGGACCGGTGCGGCACTGGTCCTCGCAACGACTGCCGGTGAGCACCACGCTGTCGGTGAGGCCATGATCGGCGAGATACTGTTCGATCATGAGCAGATGCTTCTTGTTGCCCCGGGCGAAACACGAACTGCCCATGCAGATGATGATTTCATGTTGCATAGGGGTTGGCCTCACATTGTACCTTTTTTCACAAGATAGCTGGAACTCGGGCGTCCGGCAAGACAATATTTCATCCTTTCCCCCGCCGGACCGGCGCGGCGCGCACCGTGCCCGGGATCGCCGCGCCGCCTTGGTTGGCGACGATCACGCCGCTACGATAGCCGGGATGCGGCCGGGACGCAACAAGGCGGCCCGAAGGCCGCCCCGTGCGAAGACAGTTTAAAAAAGCACAAGCCGATGTTGCAAAACGGCATCGTGCCGTCCGGTTCGAAACCGGCGAGGCCGGTCAGCCGATCTGGGAGCAGACGTATTTGATCTCCAGGTATTCGTCCATGCCGTATTTGGAGCCCTCGCGGCCGATGCCCGACTGCTTGACTCCGCCAAAGGGGGCGACCTCGTTGGAGACCAGGCCGGTGTTGTGGCCGATCAGCCCGTATTCCAGGGCTTCGGCCACCCGCCAGGACCGGCTGGCGTTTTCGGTGTAGAAGTAGGCGGCCAGCCCGTATTCCGTGTCGTTGGCCTGTTCGATGACCTCGGCCTCGGTGTCGAAGCGGAAGATCGGGGCCAGGGGGCCGAAGGTCTCCTCCCGGGCCACCCGCATTTCCCGCGTCACCCCGGACAGGATGGTCGGCTGGAAGAACAGGCCGCCCAGGGCGTGGCGCTTGCCGCCGAGCACGATTTTCGCGCCCTTGTCCAGGGCGTCGGCGATGTGGCTTTCCACCTTTTCCACGGCGCGCTGGTCGATCAGCGGTCCGATGAGCACGCCAGGCTCGGTGCCCCGGCCCACGGGCATGGCGGCCACGGCCTCGGCCAGTCTGGCGGCAAAGGCGTCGTGGATGCCGGACTGCACGTAGAGCCGGTTGGCGCACACGCAGGTCTGGCCGGCGTTGCGGTACTTGGAGGCGATGGCCCCGGCCACGGCGGCCTCGAGATTGGCGTCGTCGAAGACGATGAAGGGCGCGTTGCCGCCAAGCTCCAGGGACAGGCGCTTGATGGTGGGGGCGCATTGGGCCATGAGCGTGCGCCCCACTTCGGTGGAGCCGGTAAAGGACAGCTTGCGCACCACGGGGCTGGCCGTCAGCGCGCCGCCGACGGTGCCGGCCTTGCCGGTGACGACTTGCAGGATGCCGGCCGGCACCCCGGCTTCCACGGCCAGGGCGGCCAGGGCCAGGGCGGTAAACGGCGTCTTCGAGGCCGGGCGCACGATCATGGCGCAGCCGGCGGCCAGGGCCGGGCCGGCCTTGCGGGTGATCATGGCCGCCGGGAAGTTCCAGGGGGTGATGGCCGCGCACACGCCCACCGGCTGCTTGAGGACGAGCAGGCGCTTGTCGGCCGTGGGCGCGGGAATGACGTCGCCGTAGACGCGGCGGGCCTCCTCGGCGAACCATTTGATAAACGAGGCCGCGTAGGCCACCTCGCCTTTGGCCTCGGCCAGCGGTTTGCCCTGCTCGGCGGTGAGGATGGCCGCGATGTCGGCGGCGTTGGCCACGATCAGCGCGTGCCAGCGTTCGAGGATGGCCGCCCGTTCGGGCGCGGCCTTGGCGGCGAAGGGCCGCCAGGCGGCGTCGGCGGCGGCGATGGCCGTTTCGATCTCCTCCTGGCCGAGTTCCGGCACGTGGCCGACCAGGCTGCCGTCGGCCGGGTTGGTCACGGCCGTGGTGCGGCCACCGGCCGCCTGCACCCATTCCCCGTTTATCAGGCAGGCTTCGCGAAAGAGTGTGCTGTGTGCGATATCCGACATGATTGCCCCCATGCTTGCCCGCTTTGGCGGCGGCGCGGGGCCGCCGCAGCAGCGGGGGTTAGTCGTAGTACTGCGGCGCCTGTTTGACGGACTTCCAGGCCTCGGGGTCGTGACCGGTCATGATGGTCACGCCGTGGGCGTCCTGCAAGTGCCGCATGCGCTCGACGCTGCGCACGGTCGCGCCGGCGTTCCACATGAGCCCCGGCAGGGTGCCGTTTTGCAGGTTGTCGGTGGTGTAGCAGGAATCGGCGGCCAGGAACATGGGGCCGGAGTTCGGCAGGTTGACCAGCACGGATTGGTGCCCCGGCGTGTGGCCCGGGGTGAAGTGGACGGTGATGGCTCCGTCGCCGTAGAGGTCGAAGCCGTCGTCCTGCCAGCCCTCCAGGATCAGCCAGGGCACGTCCTTGTCGAAGTCTTTGCGGATGTAGGCCGCCTTCATGTAGGGGTCGGGCACGTAGGCGAAGTGCAGTTCGTCGCGCTGGACCACGTAGCGGGCGTTGGGGAAATGGCCGACCCCGCCGGCATGGTCGAGGTGCAGGTGGGAGAGGATGACGTAGCGGATGTCCTCGGGGGCGCAGCCGACCTTTTTGATGGCGTTGGCGCACCACTGGTCCTCGGTCATGACCGGGTCATAGGCGGCCAGGATGCCGCCCCAGTGGGCCTGCTTGTCGTGGACGGTCTCCAGGGCGTTGCCGGTGTCGAAGAGCACCTTGCCCTTGGGGTGGTCGATGAGGGCGAAGGGCACGGGCACGTCGAAGGAGGCGCCGACGCCCTTGTTGAGGGTGAAGAAGTGCTGCTGGCTTTTCAGGATCCCCGCCTCGAACATATACATCTTCATAATGGCTTCTCCTGCGGTCCGGACCGCGGCTTACAGGGCCTGACGATAGATGACCTCGGCGTCGTCCCGGGTCATCTTGCGCGGGTTGTTGGCGAGCAGGCGGGTGACCAGCATGACGCCGGCGGCCAGATTGGGCACGTCGGCATCCTTGACGCCGTATTCGGACAGATGCTGGGGCACGCGCAGGTCCTCGGCCAGCTCGGTCAGGGCGGTCACGGCCGCGGCCGCGGCCTGCCGGTCGGTCAGGCCGGCCGTGGGCACGCCGAAGAAGGTCGCCAGCCTGGCGAAGCGCTTGAGGTTGCCGGTCTGGTTGAAGCGCATGACCGGCACCAGCATGATGGTGTTGGCGATGCCGTGGGGGATGTGGAATTCCGCGCCGATGGGATAGGCGAAGGCGTGCACGGCCGTGACCCCGGCGTTGGCGAAGGCCATGCCGGCCAGCATGCTGCCGCGCAGCATGTTTTCCCGGGCGGTCAGGTCGGCCCCGTTGGCGTAGGCGGTGCGGATGTTGTGGAAGATGAGTTCGATGGCTTCCCGGGCCAGCATGTCGGACAGGGGCGTGGCGTTGATCGAGGTGTAGGACTCCACGGCGTGGATGAGCGCGTCCATGCCCGTGGCCGCTGTGACCTTGGGCGGCAGGCCGAGCGTCAGTTCGGCGTCGAGCAGGGCGCAGGCCGGGAAGAGGTAGGGGCTGACCACGCCCTTTTTGAGCTTTTCGCCGTGGTCCGACAGGATGACGATGGGCGTGACCTCGCTGCCCGTGCCGGCGGTGGTGGGCACGAGCAAAAGCGGCAGGCCCTTGTTGGGCACGAGGTCGATGCCGAAGTATTTGCCGACCGGTCCCTCGTTGGTGGCCATGACCGAGGTGATCTTGGCCATGTCCAGGGACGAGCCCCCGCCGAGGCCGATGACGACGTCCGCGCCGGCGGCGCGCAGGGCGGCCAGGGAGTCTTCCACGATTTCGAAACGGGGGTCGGCCTCCACCTTGTCGAAGATCGCCACCTTGAGTCCGGCTTCGGTGAGAATCGTTTCCAGGCGGGCGGCGATGCCGGCCTTGACCACGCCGGGATCGGTGACGAGCAGCACGGACGAACCGCCCAGACGCCGGGCCTCCTCGCCCAGACGCGCAACAGAACCGGAACCCATGACGATGCGGGGAGTGGTGGAGAAGATTTCCAGTCGCACGGCGAACACCTCCGTATAGGATGGTTATGGCTGGCGGCCGGGACCGGACCGTCCGGTCCCGGCGCGCACGAACGTCGGGAGCATCAGGCGGCCGGGTTCTCGCCGGCCAGGGCCTCGGCCTCGGCGTCGAGCGCCCGTTCGAGGTCCTCGGCCCACAGCGGACCGGCGGTGGTGTCGCCCCGGAAGAAGTCCAGGGCGTAGATGATGAAGCAGGCGACAAGTCCCGCGCCAAAGGCCCAGGCCGCGCCCTTGGAGATGAGGATGCCGGCCACCATGCCGGCGATGCCGAGGTCCTTGAGGCTTTTGGCCTCGCGGGCCCCGATGTAGACCGAGACAAAGCCCTGGATGATCATGGTCAGGGACAGGGCGGCCGGCAGGATGGGGCGGGTCATGGTCACGATGGGCAGCAGCCAGTAGCCGGTGAACGTGCCCCAGCGGAAGGCGGCGATGCCGCCGAAGATGGAGTCCATGCTTTCCCGGCCGGTCTTCCAGCGTTCGTAGGTGACCACGGTCATGGCCGCCCAGACCGGGCCGCACATGGAGATGTCCGGGCCCATGACGGACATGAAGGTGTTGCGCGCGCCGACGATCAGGTGGGCGCGGTCGGGATTGTAGTCCACGCGCTCGTCCGGGCGCTTGGCGTCGGCGTCGCGGATGATGCCCTGGGCCTGGACCGCATCGCCGAAGATGACGATGTAGGCGGCCAGCACCAGGGGGATGGCCTTCAGGTACATGGCCAGGGACGGCCAGCCGAGCGTTCCCCAGGGCACCCAGTCGGTCCACAGGGTGGCGAAGTCGGGCCGGGAAAAGCCCCATTGCAGCTCGAAGGGGGCCTCGCCCACCAGCGGGGCGATGATGATGGCGGCCACGATGGCCGGCAGGATGCCGAGGTTGGCCACCATCCTGACCACCCGGCTCTGGGTTGACCAGCCGCGAAAGGCCGGGTTGTACATCATGAAAAGGGCCACCAGGGCGCAGACGCTGATGGTGACGGGCATGCTGTAGAACTTGCCGCCTTCCTTGAAGATGAGCTGGATGGCGGCGATGCCGGCGCCGAGGATGATGCCCGATTTGACGGCCCGGGGGATGAGCCCGATGACCGTGCGGGCAAGGCCGGTGGCGCCGAGAAAGATGCACCACACGCCGAGCACGAGCTGGAAGGCGATCAGCGCGTGCATCCGTTCGGGCCCCATGGGGAAGGCCAGGCAGTAGGCGATCAGCAGGGGGATGGCCGGCGTGACCCAGCCCGGCACCACGGGGTCGCCGAGCAGGGAATGCCACAGGTAGAGGAAGCCGTTTAGGATGACGATGGCCAGGGCCACTTCAAAGGGCATGCCCAGGGTGTCCTGGAGCACCGGGATGATGGACAGGCACACCGCGCACATGACCAGTCCCTGGATGTAGTCGGCCCATTCGAAGCGGTAGTGGAGAAAGGGCAGGCGCAATTTGCATTTCCACAGCGGAATATAGGGGGCTTCAAGGGATGGGGTCCGTCTGTCGCTTCGGGCTGCCATGGCATTCTCCTGTCGGCGGGTTCGTCCTCGTTGCCTCGGGACACGGCCCCTGGGGGCGGGCATGGCCGGCGGCCGGCGGCGTGCGGCGGCCTGTTGACATGCATGCCGGCTGGTAGATCACGATTCGTGCCAACCGGACGGCCGGTTTTTGTTCATTTAAAAATAAAGTATTTTAAGGAGATGACGAAGAAGCGAACAAAGGAACGCGAAAATGGCCGGCCAAGAGCGATGCACGGATGCATCGCTCTTGCTGCAAAAATGGCGGAAGAAAAGAGAAAAACCTAGTGCGGAAATGGTTATGAAGCGAACCGATGCGTTTTCGCATCGGATGATGCGTCAGTGCATCAACTGGCGGTCAGACCATGTTTTTGCGCCTTGCGCACCACGGTCGACTGATTGACCCCGAGCGCCCGGGCCGCCGCCCGGGTCGAGCCGTGGGCGGCCAGGGCCCGGCGCAGGGCCTCGCGTTCGGCCCGGTCCAGCACGGCCTGCAGGCTTTCGCCCTGGTTGTCGGCGGCGGACGGGGGCGGGCAATCCGTGTGGCCGTTGCCGGCGCACAGCGCCCGGGCCGCGTCCTCGCGGGTGATGACGTCCCCGGGGCCGAGCACCACCAGCCGTTCCATGGTGTTTTCCAGCTGGCGCACGTTGCCCGGCCAGTCGCCGGCGGCGAGCAGGTCGCAGGCCTCGGGGTCGATCTGCCGGCTCAGGCCGTATTTGCGGTTGAAGCGCTCCAGGAAGCGGTGGATGAAGTCGAAGACGGCCTCGCGCCGCTCCCGCAGCGGCGGCACCACCAGCGGCACGACGCTTAAACGGTAGTAGAGGTCGCTGCGAAAGGCGCCCTGGCCCATCATGGCTTCCAGGTCGCGGTTGGTGGCGGCCATGATGCGCACGTCCACGGGGGTGGGGCGCACGTCGCCAAGGCGGGTGACCTGCCGCTCCTGGAGCACGCGCAACAGCTTGGCCTGCAACCCCGGCGGCAGCTCGCCGATCTCGTCGAGAAAAAGCGTGCCCTGGTGGGCCAGCTCGAACACGCCGGGCTTGCCCGAACGCCGGGCCCCGGTAAACGCCCCCTGCACGTAGCCGAACAGTTCCGATTCGAGGAGCTGTTCCGGGATGGCGGCGCAGCTGATCTTGACGAACGGCCCTTCCCGGCGCGGTCCGTGTTCGTGGATGAGCCCGGCCACCACCTCCTTGCCCACCCCGGATTCGCCGAGCAGCAGCACGGTGGAATCCACCAGGGCCAGACGCAGGGCCTGTTCGTGGACGTCGCGCATCCGTTTGGAGCGCACCACGATGCCGTCTCCGTCGCCCATGGAGCCCTTGAGGGAGGCCAGTTCCAGGCGGTAGCGGTCGCGCATGGCGCTGATTTTTTCCAGCTCCTCCTGGAGGCGTTGCAGCTCGGTCACGTCGCGCACGTTGGTCACCACCCGCCACAGCCGGCCCGAGGCGTCCTCGATGGGGTTGCCGGTGACCACGATGGTCTTGCCGCCCTTGACCTTCTGGATGATGGTTTCGCTCTTGTGCGACTTGAGCACGCGCAGGGTCACGGATTCGTTGTAAAAGCCCTCGCGCACCAGCTCGCGCATGTTGCGGCCGAGGATTTCCGAGGCCCGGATGCCGGTGATGCGCTCGTAGGCCCGGTTGATGAGGATGGTCACGCCCTCGCCGTCGGTGATGAAGATGCCGTCGAAGGAGGAGTCGATGATGGAGCGCAGCTCCCGGGCCAGGGCGTGCATGGAGCGCAGCTTGCCGAGCACGGTGTGGCGGTCGTTGACGTCGCGCAGCAGGACCATGCGGCAGGTTCCGTCCCCGGCGCCGGTGGGGTCGGGAACGCGCCAGCGCGTGGCCAGGTAGCGGGAGTCGTCGCGTACGGCCAGGGCCACGTCCCCGGGTTCCACGGGATCGTCCTCCACCTCGAAGCCGGCCTGGGTCAGGGCCTGGCGCAGGGTGCGGCCGCGCCGGCCCTCGTCGCCGAGCACCAGCCGGGCGGCGTGGTTTTGCCAGCTGATGACCCCGTCGCGCTGGCACAGCACCAGCGGCTCGGGAAAGCGCAGCAGGGCCCGGGCCCAGGGATCGGGCTCGCCGCCGGCCCCGCCGGCCGGGGCCACCGGCTCCTGGCCCAGGCAGGCGGCGTCCACGCAGCCCATGAGGTGGCCGCCGTCGACCACGGCCAGAAACCGGTTTTCGTACCAGGCGATGTCCGCCACCGGCGTTTCCGGCTGCACGGCGCACAAATGGGCGTGGGCGTAGGTGCCCACGGGGTCGGACAGGTTGGCCCCGCCGGCCAGGGCCCGGATCAGGTCGTCGCTGGTGAAGATGGTGGCGGCGAAACCGTCGTCGCCAAGGACCTGCGCCCCGCCCACGCCGGTTTCGCGAAAAAGGGCCGCCGCTGCCCGCAAGGTGTCGTCCTTGCGCAGCGGCCGGGCGCTTGGCTGCATGATGTCATGGACTTTCATTTCCCGCTCCGCCGGGCCGAGGGGCCGATCATCCGGATTCCCGACCAGCATACCGCCGGAAAATGAAACCGGTCAACACGGACGAGGCGCAGGCGGACAGGCGGGAGGGGGACGCGGCCGCGTCCCCCCGATGCGTCAGGCGGGTTATTGGGCGTGGCCCGCGCCCAGTTCGGTCAGGGAGCGGGCAAGGCTGGACAGGCCCGAGGACCGGGCCAGGATCAGCGGTTTGAGGCAGCCCTTGCAGGCCTGCTTGACCAGGGCGCAGGCCTCGTGGCTGACGCAGTCCACGGGGCAGACCACGGCGTCGGCCGCGCCGAGCAGCTCCCACAGCCGGTGGGAGGATTGTTCCCGGCCGCCGTCGTGGTGCACGAGCTCGCAGCCGAATTTGGCGGCGAGCAGCTTGTAGTGGGAGACCAGGGAGCAGCGCCCGCCCACGTAGAGCACGCGCTTGCCGGACAGTCCGGCCGTCTCTCCGGCCTGCCCTTCCCGGTCGAGGGCGGCCCGGCAGGCGCAGGCCTCGCCGCACGATCCCGGGGGCAGGCCCTTTTCCCGGCAGGGGCAGGCGTCGTGGCCGGGCAGGGCGGGCAGGTCGTCCTGATGATGTTCGGCATGGGCGGCATGGGCCGCGGCCGCGTCGCCCAGGGCGGCAAAAAGCGAGGCCTCCAGGGCGGCCACCTCGTTGTCCCGGTCGGCCAGTTCGCGCCGGGTGTGGGCCAGTTCCTTGTGGATGCGCTCCAGGGTCACGGCCTGCCGGCCCGCCTCGCCTTCGGTGGCGTCCAGGCGTTCGGCCAGCTCGGTCAGCTGGTCGCGCAGGATGTCGCGTTCCCGGCGCACGGCGGCCACGGCGGAATTTTCGATGGCCTCGCGCAGGGAGATGCGTTCGCGTTCGGCGGCCCGGCGTTTGCGGCGTTCGGCCGCCAGCTCCTCCATGGCCGCGCGGCAGCGGCCCTTCCAGACGCCGACAGCCTGGCGCAGGGCGTTTTTGCTTTCCTCCAGGGCGGTCGCGGCCTCGGCCAGCTTTTCCTCCAGCCAGGACAGGCGGGACAGATCGGCCCGGTTGGCCGCGCCCACGCGGTGGGAGAGCATGTGCACCTCGCCGTAGACCTCGCGCAAAAGCGTATCCGGGGCGGCCGGATGGGACATCAGGGCCCAGAACGGCCCGGGCACGTCGCCGGCGTCGGCCCGCTCCCGCCACATCCGGCGCAGTTCGTCCGGATCGTCGACATGAAGGAAGGTGCGCAGGTCCTTGCGGAATTTCTTGTCCAGGAACCGTTGCAGGTACTTGGCCGGGCCGCCGCCGGCCACCTTGGCCTGTCCGACCAGGAACACGTGGGCGTCGTAGTCCGAATCGGCGTCGGTGACGGGGCTGCCGCACTTGCGGCAGATCCGGCGCAGCTCGTGTATGGTCAGGCAGGTGCCGATGATGGGGCAGGCGAAATCGGCGTTGTCGTGCAGGGTCTTGCGTTGCATGCGTCCTCCCGGCCCCCGTGGGGAGCCTCTGGAGGAAAGCTTTATACGAGAATGAAAATCATTGTCAATTAGGAAGGAAAAATAAAAATACCGTCGCCAGGACCGGCCGGGCGGTCGCAAGGGAGGCGGGATCGGGGCGGGCGTGGCTCAGGAGGGGGGAAAAAACAGGCGCACCCCGGGCACGGCGGCGAAGCGGCGGGCCAGCCGCGTGAGCAGCAGCGCCCCGCCAAAGGCCACCACCATGGCCGCCGCGCCCAGGGGCAGCCGCCACACGGCCGGGACCGGCGGGGTGACGACGGCGGCAAAGACCAGCACCAGCACGTAGTGGGCGAGGTAGATGCCAAGGGTGTCCCGGCCGGCGGCGGCCAGCCAGCTAAAGACGCGGCCGCCGCCCCGGGCCTCGATGCGGCGGCAGGCGCAGCACACGGCCAGCGGACCCGCGACCTGGAAGGCCAGTCCCGAGAGCAGGAAATACTGGCGGTAGTTGGCCCCGAGCGATCGCGCCTCGGCCACGACCACGGCCAGATAGACGGCCAGGGTCAGGGCGGCCGCGCCGAGCAGCCAGGACAGGCGGCGGGTCAGGGCGGCAAAGACCGCCTCGTGGCGTGACAGCCAGGCCCCGAGAAAGAAAAAGCCGCCCCAGGCCGGGGCCAGCCGGATGCCCACCAGCTCGAAGACGAAGTCGCGCGGGGGGGCGCTGTGGGCCAGCAGGCTGGAAAAGGCGTAAAAGCCCAGGGTGACGGCCCAGGCCCCGACCGTCCAGGCCGTCAGCCGGCGGGGCGTGGCAAAGGGATCGACCACGGTCAGCAGGGCCAGAAACTGGAGCATGGCGAAGATGAAGTAGAGCTGCATGCTGCCGTAGAGCAGTTCGCCCAGATGCCCCCAGGTGAACAACGGCACGCCGTAGAGCAGCTTGAGCGAGACGATGGTCAGGGCGTTCCAGGCCAGAAACGGCGGGGTCAGCTTGCGGATCTGGCGCAGGGGCCGGCTGGCGCGGGCGGCCTCGGCCGGCCGTCCCGAACCGCCCCGGCCGAGCAGATAGCCGGAAATGAGGAAGAACGTGGGCACGGCAAAGGTGACCAGACAGGCGGAAAAGAGCGGAACCGGCGTGAAATCGCCTTCGCGGAAATACAGCAGGTTGCTGGCGTGGGACCAGACCACCACGGCCATGGCCAGGGTGCGGGCCGCCTCGATCCAAAGCAGGTGGCGCGAGCCGGGCGCGGGGTGCGGCATCGGCCGGATCAGACCTTGCCGGCCCGGCGGTCGTAGATGATCATGTAGACCTGATCGATCTGCACGTAGAGATCGGGCAGGGCCCAGATGGTCTGGATCATGGTGGTGTCGGTCGGCGCGCCCAGGGCGGCGGTGGTCTTCTTCACCAGATCGTCAAAGGTGAGCAGGTCGTGCACGAGCACCACCAGGGAAAAGCGGTTCGTGCTCTTGCTGCAACCGTAAAAGACGCGGTTGAGCGGCACGCCCATGAATTCGGGCTGCTCGTCCTTGTCGTAGTGCAGCACAAAGGGGCTGTCGGCCACGACCTTGGGGTCGTAGCTGAGGCCGAACATCTGGAGCTGGCGGTTCCACACGGGGCGGGCCCGTTCAATGGCGAAGGAGGGGCCGGAAAAAAGGGACGCACAGGTTTGCCCGAAGGTGTACTTGCCGAATCCCTTGTGCATGTCCATGGCCAGGGCGGTGGTGGCTGTGGCCAGGACGAGGACGCAGGTCAATAACAGTCGCTTCATAAAAATTCTCCCGGCGCTGGCAAATTGCCGGCTTGGCTTGTGTAGGCGCTTGGTCAGGGCTTGTAAAGGCCGCCAAGGCGCGTGAGCGCCCGGCAGGCGGGCAGGGCCAACGCCGGCGGCCGGCCGAGGTAGAAGGGCAGGGCGGCTTCGGGCACGCCGGCGCGCGCGGGCAGGAGCTCGCGAAAGGCCGCGTCGAAGCGCACCACGGCCAGGGCCGCCTCCCGGGCCGCGGCGTCGCCGCGAAGGGCCCTGCGGCACAGGGCGTCCAGGCGGGGCAGATCGGTTTCGGCCTCGTGGTGGGCGACAAGCGCGGCCAGCGGATCGTCCGGGGCCATGAGGTCGCGCCGGGTCAGGCGGTCCTGGCGGTAGCGCGCGGCCACGGCTTCGGGGGCGTCGCAAAAAAGCAGGCGGCACTGGACGGGCCGGTCGTCGTGGATGGCGCAGGCGGGCGGCTCGGCGAAAAACAGGCAGGCCCGGCCGTCGGGCCCCGGCCGCAGCTTGACCAGCTCGTCCGGCGAGGGGCCCACGCCGCCGGCCACGTTGTCGGTGACGTACTCGCCCCGGCGCAGGGTCAGCAGGTGGATGGGGGCCAGCCGGCCGCGGCGCACAAGCGGCAGGTCATCGCGGTACAGCGCCGGACCGCCCTGGCGGCAGCAGGCGCCGCAACGGCGGCAAATGGCGGCGGGTGCGGACATGGGCTGTGCATGGGGAAAAAAACGGCGTTTGGCAAGGGCGGATCGCGCCCGACCCGTCCCGCGCGAAAAGGGCTTTGCAACGGAGGCGATGAAATGGTATGGAACCGGATGGAGGATGGATAGTTGCAAGCACGTTTTCCCGTTGACAGAACACTTTCGGCAATTTAGGACGGGGGCGATTGTGCAAGAGTTCACGTTCCATCCAGACCCCCCTAGCGAATAACGCCCCGCCCGTCGACGAGCAGGGTCGGCCGGGAGGGGAGGCGCCCCAGGCAGCCGCAAGGCCGCCGGTGCGTGTGTCGATTGGTTAAGGCGGTAACTCTTCAAACCCCACTGGAGGAAGCAAATGGCGAAACACCAAACCCCCTTGTTGGACCAGCTCGAATCCGGGCCATGGCCCAGCTTCGTGTCCGACATCAAACAGGAAGCCGCGCACCGGGCCGCCAATCCCGATGGACTGGATTATCAGGTTCCGGTCGACTGTGCCGACGACCTGCTCGGCGTGCTGGAACTCTCCTTCAAGGACAAGGAGACGCACTGGAAGCACGGCGGCATCGTGGGCGTGTTCGGTTACGGCGGCGGCGTCATCGGCCGTTACTGTGACCAGCCCGAGATGTTCCCCGGCGTGGCCCACTTCCACACGGTGCGTGTGGCCCAGCCCTCCGGCAAATACTACACCACCGACTATCTGCGCTCGGTCATGGCCATCTGGGACCTGCGCGGTTCGGGCCTGACCAACATGCACGGCTCCACCGGTGACATCGTGCTGCTCGGCACCACCACCCCGCAGCTCGAAGAGATCTTCCACGATCTGACCCACAACCTGAACACCGACCTGGGCGGCTCCGGCTCCAACCTGCGCACCCCGGCCGACTGTCTGGGTCAGTCCCGCTGCGAATTCGCCTGCTACGACACCCAGGATCTGTGCCACACCCTGACCAACGAATACCAGGACGAGCTGCACCGCCCGGCCTTCCCCTACAAGTTCAAGTTCAAGTTCGACGGCTGCCCCAACGGCTGCGTCGCTTCCATCGCCCGTTCCGACTTCTCGGTCATCGGCACCTGGAAGGATGACATCCGCATCGACCAGGACCGCGTGAAAGCCTACGTGGCCGGCGAGTTCAAGCCGGGCGGCGGCTCCCATGCCGGCGGCAACTGGGGCGCCTTCGACGTTGTCAAGGAAGTCGTGGACCGCTGCCCCACCGGCTGCATGAGCTACGACGGTGCCAAGCTCACCATCGACAACAGCAACTGCACCCGCTGCATGCACTGCATCAACACCATGCCGGCGGCCCTGAAGATCGGTAAGGAAACCGGTACCTCCATCCTGGTCGGCGCCAAGGCCCCGATCCTCGACGGCGCGCAGATGTCCTCCCTGCTCGTGCCCTTCGTCGTGGTGGAAAAGCCCTACGACGAGATCAAGGAAGTCATCGAGAATATTTGGGACTGGTGGATGGAAGAAGGCAAGAACCGCGAGCGCGTGGGCGAGACCATCAAACGGCTGTCCTTCCAGAAGCTGCTTGAGGCCACCAACACCAAGGCCATGCCCCAGCATGTTGAGTCCCCGCGCGCCAACCCCTACATCTTCTTCAAGGAAGATGAGGTGCCCGGCGGCTTTGGCCACGACGAGAAGGCCTATCGCCAGAGACACATGAGATAAGTGGGAGGACACTGACATGGCATTCATTTCTTCCGGATACAATCCCGACAAACCCATGGAAGGTCGGATCACGGATATCGGCCCTCGTCACTTCGAGGAGTTCTATCCGCCGGTCATCAAGAAAAACAAAGGTCAGTGGGACTACCACGAGATCGTCAAGCCCGGCGTGCTCAAGCACGTGGCCCTGTCCGGCGACGTGGTCTACACCGTGCGCTGCGGCGGCGCCCGCCTCATGAGCGTCACGCACATCCGCGAGATCTGCGAGATCGCCGACAAGCATTGCGGCGGCCACCTGCGGTTCACCACCCGCAACAACATCGAGTTCATGCTCGACAACGAAGCCGGCGTTGACGCGCTCCTCGCCGACCTCGAATCCCGCAAGTTCCCCGGCGGCAGCATGAAGTTCCCCGTCGGCGGCACCGGTGCCTGCGTCTCCAACATCGTCCACACCCAGGGCTATGCCCACTGCCACACCCCGGCCACCGACGCCTCCGGCCCGGTCAAGGCCGTCATGGACGAGATGTTCGAGTACTTCCAGTCCATGACCCTGCCGGCCATGGTCCGCATCTCCCTGGCCTGCTGCCTGAACATGTGCGGCGCCGTCCACTGCTCCGACATCGGCATCGTCGGTATCCACCGCAAGCCCCCCATCGTCGAGCATGACCGCCTGGACAACATCTGCGAGATCCCGCTTGCCATCGCGGCCTGCCCCACCGGCGCCATCAAGCCGGCCAAGGTCGAGGTCGAGGGCAAGAAGGTCAACTCCGTGGCCGTCAACGCCTCCCGCTGCATGTACTGCGGCAACTGCTACACCATGTGCCCGGCCATGCCGCTCGCTTCCGGCGAGGGCGACGGTATCGTGCTCATGGTCGGCGGCAAGGTGTCCAACCGGATCTCCATGCCCAAGTTCTCCAAGGTCGTTGTGGCCTACATCCCCAACGAGCCGCCCCGCTGGCCGACGCTGACCAAGATGATCAAGCACATCGTCGAGGTCTACGCGAAAAACGCCAAGAAGTACGAGCGGCTGGGCGAATGGGCCGAGCGCATCGGCTGGGAGAAGTTCTTCGAGCTGTGCGACCTCGAGTTCTCGCATCACTGCATCGACGACTTCCGTGATCCGGCCTACTACACGTGGCGCCAGAGCACCCAGTTCAAGTTCACCAAGCACGTCGAAGCGTAGTTCTAACATCCGGGCGGGGACCTGTCCCCGCCCGGACCAACCAAAGAGGGAACGCTATGGCTTCCGAGAAAGAGCAGGTCCTCGAGTTCCTGCAGGGGAAGACGGGCAAGTCCAAGTTCTATTTCAACGATTTCTGCAAGATTTTCCCGGACAAAAAGCCCCGTGAAGTCAAAAAGGTCCTCACCGAGCTGGTCAACGAAGGGAAAGTCATCTTCTGGTCCAGCGGCTCCACCTCCATGTACGGCCTGGCCGGCGTGGGCAAGCAGCAGGCCGAAGAAGAATAGGACACGTCATCCGGCGTCACGTGGCGGGAACGCCTGCCGCGCGCACGCGCCTGAAGACGCGGCCGCCACGGCGGCGAACCGCCGTGGAGCACTTCAACCATGCCGCGCCGTCAGGCGCGAACGACGATACGCGCCGTGAATGATCGCCCGCGTCTTGTCCTGGCCGGGCTCTCCGGGGGCGCAGGCAAGACCATCCTGACTCTCGGTCTCTGCCGGGCCCTGGCCACCGCAGGGTTGCGCGTCCGACCTTTCAAAAAGGGTCCCGATTACATCGACGCCGCCTGGCTCGGGCTCGCCGCCGGCCACGACGCCTGCAATCTGGACCCTTTCTTGCTGCCGGAAAGCCGGCTCCCCTCGCTTTTCCTGGAAAAATCCCGCGACGCCGACATTGCCATCATCGAAGGCAATCGCGGCATCTTCGACGGCATGGACGTGGCCGGCTCCTGTTCCACAGCCGCTCTGGCCCGCCAGCTCGACGCCCCGGTGCTGCTCGTGCTCGACGCCACCAAGATGACCCGCACCGCCGCCGCCCTGGTCGCCGGCGTGGCCGGCTTCGAACCCGGCCTGCGTCTGGCCGGCGTGATCGCCAACCGCACGGCCGGACCGCGCCACCGGGCCATCGTCCGGGAATCCATCGAAACCCTGGCCCACGTGCCCGTGTGCGGCATGTTGCCCAAGATCGCCGAAAATCCCATTCCCGAGCGCCACATGGGGCTGGTGTCCGATCGCGAGCAGGGCGGCGTGGATGCCATTCTCGACGGCATCGCCGCCATTGTCCGCGACCATGTCGATCTGGACCGCGTGCTGGAGATCGCCCGCAGCGCCCCGCCCCTGCCCGATGTGCCCGCCGCGGACCGGACCGCGCCGGTTGCGAGTGCGGACGGGCCGCTGATCGGCGTGGTGCGCGACGCCGCCCTGTGGTTCTACTATCCCGAAAATTTCGAGGCCCTTGTCCGGGCCGGGGCGCGGCTGGCCTTTGTCAGCCTGCTCGACGACGCCCCCTGGCCCGACCTCGACGGTCTCTATCTCGGCGGCGGCTTCCCGGAAACCCATGTCGACGCCCTGGCCGGCAACGTCGCCATGCGCACCCGGATCCGGTCCCTGGCCGCGGCGGGAATGCCCATCTACGCCGAATGCGGCGGCTTCATGTACCTGTGCCAGGAGCTGGTCATCCGCGAGCGAACCTACCCCATGGCCGGGGTGTTCCCCATCGCCACCACGCTGTGCGCCCGGCCCCAGGGACTGGGCTACAGTCTGGCCCGGGTGGTCGCGCCCAATCCGTACCATCCCACGGGCACCCTGCTGCACGGCCATGAGTTTCATTATTCGCGCTGCCAGGCCGTGCCGGGGGCGGCCTGCTCCGGCGAGGCCGGCTTGCCGGCCGAGGACGCCTTCTGCCTGCGCATGGAGCGCGGCGTCGGCATGCACGGCGGTCACGACGGGCTGCTCTCTCGCAACACGTTCGCCGCCTACACCCATATCCACGCCGAGGGCGCGCCCCACTGGGCGGGCAATTTCGTGGCCGCGGCCGCCGCGTTTCGCGCGGGAAAGAAAGCGAAGACGACGAAGATGCCTCCGGCGGCCGGGAGGGGCTAAGCCCCTCCCGGACCCTCCCTGATG
>JAFABC010000330.1 GCA_023426275.1 Pseudomonadota bacterium
GGCAGAGCCAGGGAACAAAAGGCGCCGACAAACGTTCGAAGCCCCCGCCCCCAGACGCCGGGCCGCCCGACCAACCCAACATCCGCCCGCCCCTTTCGGGAGGGTCCGGGAGGGGGTGACCCCCTCCCGGCCGCCGGAGGCATCCGCATCTTGTCCGTCGCCGTGTCCGTCAGCGTCAATGGCGCCTGATCCTAGTGTTTTTTCTGCAATTTTGCCCGATACATGATGGCCGCGAAGTTCATGCCCAGCACCAGGATGATGAGCACGAGAGCCGTGCCGTATTGCAGGGGCCGGGTCTTGTCGATTTCGGTGCCGGCCGTGGCCAGCACGTAGATATGGTAGGGCAGGGCCATGACCGAGTCGGTCAGCGAGGTGGGCAGGTAGGGCGTGAAAAAGACGGCCGCCGTGAACATGATGGCCGCGGTCTCGCCGGCCACCCGCGACAGGCCGAGGATCGCGCCCGTCAACATGCCCGGCATGGCCGCCGGCAGCACCACCAGCCGGATGGTCTGCCATTTGGTGGCCCCGAGGCCGAGCGAGGCTTCGCGGTAGGTTTGCGGCACGGATTTGAGCGCCTCCTCGGCCGTGCCGATGATTACCGGCAAAACGAGGATGGACAGGGTCAGGATGCCCGAGAGCAGGCTGACGCCGAGGCCGAAGGCGGTCACGAAAAAGGCCAGTCCGAACAGGCCGAAGACCACCGAGGGCACGCCGGCCAGATTGTTGATGCCCAGGCGGATCAGCCGCAACATGCGCCCCGGCTTGGCGTATTCGTTGAGGTAGACGGCCGAGGCCACGCCCAGGGGAAAGGCCACGCACATGGTGCCGACGCTCAGGTAGATGGTGCCGAGGATGCAGGGCAGGATACCGCCGGCGGTCATGGAGTCGCGGGGCATCTCGGTGAGAAAGCTCCAGGAGATGGCCGGCAGACCCTTGATGAGCAGAAAGCCGCAGATGAGCACCAGCGCGGCCATGTTGATCAACGAGGACAGGCCGAAGACGCCCCACATGATTTTCTGGGTGCGATGGCGTCTGGCCAGCCGGGCCCGGGAAATGGGGGAGGTGTGCATGGATGGGGCTCCTTGGCGGCTTGCTACAGGGTGGCCGCGCCGACCTGCTTGTGCTTTTCGGCAACGTGGCTGGCCACGAGATTAAACGCGAGGGTGAACAGGAACAGCACGATGCCGATGGCGAAAAGCGCCCGGTAGTGCTCGCCGCGGAAGGCCGCTTCGGCCATTTCGGCGGCGATGCTCGACGGCATGGGCCGCACGGGCGAAAAAATGGAGGTCGGAATGATGGCCGCGCCGCCGGCGACCATGAGCACGACCATGGTCTCGCCGATGGCCCGGGACATGCCGAGCATGACGGCCGTGGAGATGCCCGAAAGCGAGGCCGGCAGGACCACCTTGGCGATGGTCTCGAAATGGGTGGCCCCCAGGGCCAGGGAGGCTTCCTTGAGCTCGCGGGGCACGGAATAGATGGCGTCCTCGGACACCGAGCAGATGGTCGGCACGGACATGAAGGCCAGCATCAGGGCGGCGTTGAAGAGGTTGAGGCCCGTGGCCAGATCAAAGGTGTTTTGCAGGTACGGGGCCACGACGACCATGCCGAAAAAGCCGATGACGACCGAGGGCAGGGCGGCCAGCAGTTCCACGATGGGCTTGAAAATGTCGCGGGTCTTGCGGCTGGCGATTTCGGCCAGATAGATGGCGGTCATCACCCCCAGGGGGATGGCGATGGCCGAGGACAGGGCCGTCACGGCCAGGGAGGCCACGATCAGCGGGAAAATGCCGAAATCCGGGGGATCGGACGTGGGATACCACAGGTTGCCGAACAGGAAGTCCGGCACCGAGACCACTTTGAAAATGGGCAGCCCTTCGATGAACAGGTAGATCATGATCAAGGCCAGAGCCACGATGGAGGACAGGGCAGTCAGGAAGAAGGCGTTTTTGATCAGGCTGTCCTTGGTCTTGCGCGAAAGGGCCATGCGGTTCTCCCGAGAGGGGCGCCCCGGCGCCGCAAGCGCGGGCCGGGGCGCGTGGTGCTGCGCGATTGGCGGCGAAACGGGTTCCTAGTGCAGGGGAACGAAGCCGACTTCCTTGACCAGCTTCTGGCCTTCGGGGCTGAGCACGAAGTCCACCAGGCCCTTGGCCGCGCCGGAGGGCGTGCCGTTGGTGTAGAGGTAGAGTTCGCGGGAGATGGGGTACTTGCGCGACTTGGCGTTTTCGGCCGTGGGCTCGACGCCGTCGACCTTCAGCGGCTTGGTGGAGGCGTCGAGGTAGCCGAGGCCCACGTAGCCGATGGCGTTCTTGTTCTTGCTGACGGCCTGGACGACCGCGCCGTTGGAAGCCTGCATCAGGGCGCCGGGGAACACGCGCGCCTTCTGCATGACCAGATGCTCCCAGGTCTCGTAGGTGCCCGAGGAGGTGTCGCGGGAAATGACGACCACCGGGCCGGCGCCGCCGAGGTCCTTCCAGGAGGTGATCTTGCCCGTGTAGAGGTCCTTGAGCTGGGCCAGGTTGATTTCGGCCAGCTTGTTGGCCGGGTTCACCACCGGGACGATGGCGTCGATGGCGCACACGATCTGGTTGGGATTGACGTTCTTGCTCTTGGCCAGATCGATTTCCTTCTGGGCCATGGCGCGCGAAGCCATGGCGATGTCGGTGCCCCCGTCGATGAGCGCCTTGATGCCGTTGCCCGAACCGCCGCCGGAAACGGAAATTTTCACGTCCGGATGGGCCTTCATGTAGGCCTCGACAACTTTCTGCATGATGGGCAGCACAGTGGTGGAGCCGTCCACCTTGATGGTGGTGTCGGCGAAGGCGGTGGTGGCCAGCAGGAGAAACGCGGCCGCAAGGCCAAGAAGTTTTTTCATGAGAACCCTCCTAAGTGGTTGTCACGCCACGATTGACGCGGGATGCCCCAAGGTCACGCGCGAAAACTAGGGTTGGCATGTTACGGGTTGGTGACAGGGGGGCGGAAAACGCGTGACGTGGTGTTGCGCAATATTTTTTGCCTGTCATTGCACCATGTTGTTGTGTTGCAATGTTACAAACCGACGCGGGCGGTCCCCTTCGTGTGACATTGTGGGCGGGAGGCCGTGAAGTCGTCGCCGACTTCTTGACCAAGCTGCTGGGGAAGATTAATCTCCGCAAAACGGCGCAAAGGGAATTTTATTCCTTGCGCGCCGCGGGAGCCATCATGACCGCGCCGTTTATTCTTTCGCCTTCCCTGCTGTCCGCCGATTTCAGCCGGCTGGCCGACGAACTGGCCGCCCTGGAGGATGCGGGCCTCGATTGGATCCATCTCGACGTGATGGACGGGCTGTTCGTGCCCAACATCACCTTCGGTCCGCCGGTCATCGCGGCCCTGCGGCGTTGCAGCCGCCTGTATTTCGACACGCATCTCATGATCGAGCGCCCCGAGCGCTATCTGGCCGCGTTTCGCGACGCCGGCGCGGACCTGCTGTGCGTGCACGCCGAAGCCACGGTGCACCTCGAACGGACCGTTTCCGAAATCAGCCGGCTCGGCGCATCGCCGGCCGTGGCCCTCAATCCGGCCACGCCCCTGTCCATGGTGGAGTACCTGCTGCCCCAGCTCGACATGATCCTGGTGATGAGCGTCAACCCGGGATTTGGCGGACAATCCTTTATCCCGTTTTGCCTGGATAAGGTCAAGGAGCTGTCGGCCATGCGTCAAAAGCGCGGGTTGTCCTTCCGCATCCAGGTCGATGGCGGGGTTTCGCCGGAAAACACCGCAGCCCTTGTTGCCGCCGGGGCTGACGTTCTGGTGTCCGGTTCGGCCTTTTTCGGCCATCCGCCCTACAAGGAGCGTCTGGATGTCTTTCACGCGGCGGCCGCGACGCGCGCCACGTAGCCCTCTCGGACTTCTGACCGCATTCGGCCGTTACAGGCCATCGGGGGGGCGCCTCCCCGGACCCGGGGCTTCCGAAGCCACGGGCCGGCTCTCCCGTCTTTCCTCGATTATCGCCTCCCTGGACCAGGGCATCGCCTTTGTCTCGCCCGAAGGTTGCGTGGTCGAGGTCAACGACCGGTATCTGGCCCTGCTGTGCCAGCCGCGCGAGGCCGTCCTGGGCCGGGGCATCGAAGCCCTGGACATGGAAACCGAGGATTATCAGGCCAGCGCCTTTCTGGAACTGTTCCGCCGGGGCGCGGCCCATTCCCCGGTGTCCTTCGACCGCCGCCTGTGCGACCGGGACATCACGGTCAAGCTCCAGCCCATCTTCGAGAGCGACCGCTTCGAAGGGCTCATCGTCTCCCTGATCGACGTCACCCCCCTGGTCGAGGCCCGGCTGTCGGTGGAGCGGGAACGCAGCTTCCTCGAACAGGTCATCACCATTGCCGGGGCGGCCATCTGCATCGTCAACCGCGACGACGTCATCCTCACCATCAATGACGAATTTTCGGCCATCACCGGCTACAGCCGGGACGAGGCCCTGGGCCGGCGGCGCAACGTGCTGCTGCGCGAGACCCCGCCCTCGCCGTCGCCCGCCTCCGGACTGGCGGTGCAAAAGCACCAAAGCCGCATCCTCACCCAGGACGGCCGCCGGCTGACCATCCTCAAAAACGCCGCCGCCATCCGTGACGCCCAGGGCGAGATTTCCGGCGGCATCGAGTCGTTCGCCGACGTGTCGGACCTCATCCGGGCCCGGCAGGAGGCCGAGGAATCGAGCCGCATGAAGTCGGCCTTCCTGGCCAACATGAGCCATGAGATCCGCACGCCGCTCAACGCCATCATGGGGCTGGCCCAATTGCTCCTGAACACCGGCCTGGCCGAGGAGCAGCGCCAGAGCCTGGAAACCATGCGCGACGCCGGCGAAGGGCTGCTCGTCATCCTCAACGATATTTTGGATTTTTCCCGCATCGAGGTCGGACGCCTGGAAATCCGTCCCGCCCCGGTGGACCTCGAACGCCTGCTGGAGGACACCCGCCGGGTCATGGCCCCCCTGGCCGGAGAACGCGGCCTGCTTCTCACCCTGGAGTGCGATCCCGGCCTTCCCCGCGCCCTTGTCTGCGATCCGGTGCGGCTCAAGCAGATTCTGCTCAACCTGCTGTCCAACGCCATCAAGTTCACGGAACAGGGCCGGGTGACGCTGGCGGCCATGCGCCAGCCCGGACCCGAGAGCGACGACGGCCGGCTGGCCGTGCGTTTCCTGGTCCGGGACACCGGGCCGGGCGTGGACGAGGACATGCGCCAACGCATTTTCGAACCCTTCGTGCAGGCCGAGGGCGAACTGAACCGGGAGCATGGCGGCACCGGGCTGGGACTGGCCATTTCCGACCGGCTCGTGCGGCTGCTCGGCGGCCAGGGCCTGGAGCTCGTCACCGAGCCGGGCAAGGGCAGCACGTTTCATTTCACCCTGCGTCTGGCCGAGCCGGATGGCAGCACGGTCACTCCCGTCGCGGACGCGCCCCTGGCCCCGGGCGCGGACCTGGGCGGCCTGCGGGTGCTCGTGGCCGAGGACAATTCCTTCAACCGTTTCCTGCTCCAGAAGATTTTGGAGAAGCTGGGTGTCGGCCGGCAGGCCTTCGCCGATGACGGCCGCAAGGCCCTGGACATGATTTTGGCCTCGCAGACCTCGGGCGAACCGTACGACATCATTTTCATGGACCTGCGCATGCCCGGCCTCGACGGCCTGGAAGTCGCCCGCCGCGTGCGGCATATCGGCGTCAAGACGCCCATTGTGGCCCTGACGGCCCAGACCCTGGCCAATGACATGGAGCGGTGTCGGGCGGCCGGAATGACCGCGTTTTTCGCCAAGCCCTACCGGATAAACGATCTGGAGAGGGTGCTGGTCGCCGTGGTCGGGGGCACGCTCCCGGAGCAGCCATGAGCCCGGCCGATGTCCGCCGCGTGGCGCGCATGTTTCTGCGGCACCGGCAACTGCTGACGTCGGAGGAGGCCGATCATGCCCTGGGCGTGGCCGCCCAGGTGCTGACCCAGGCCCTGGCCCGCCTGGAGGCCGCGGTTGATGCCGACGATGCGGCTTCCTGCGCCGAGGCGGCCCACAGTCTCAAAGGCAACCTGCTCAACCTCGGCCTGCCCCAGCTGGCCGGGGAGGCCCAACAGGTGACCGAAAAGGCCCGGGCCGGTGATCTGACCGGCGTCCGGGAAATCGGCGCGTCCCTGCGGGAACTCCTGGGACCGCTGCTGGCCGGGCGGCCGGCGTGACATCCCTTTTCCCCGTCCGGCAACAGCAACAAGGCGACGCTGGCCAACGGTCCCGTTGCCTGCTACGGAACCAGCCATGAACATTGCGGAACTGTGTGCTTCGTCGGCCCCGGTGTACGTCGCCGGCCATCGGGGACTGGTCGGCGCGGCCATCTCGCGCGCCCTGGCCGGGCAGGGCGCCAACGTCCTGACCCGGACCCACGCCGAACTCGATCTGACCAATCAGGCGGCGGTCCGCGCCTTTTTCGAGACCGAGCGCCCGGCGGCCGTGTTCCTGGCCGCGGCCAAGGTGGGCGGCATCCACGCCAACGCCACCTATCCCGCCGATTTCATCCGCGACAACCTGCTCATCCAGACCAACGTCATCGACGCGGCCCGCAACGCCGGCGTGTCCAAGCTCGTCTTTCTCGGTTCCTCGTGCATCTACCCCCGGCTGGCCCCCCAGCCCATCCGCGAGGAAAGCCTGCTGACCGGCCCCCTGGAAGTCACCAACGAGTGCTACGCCATCGCCAAGATCGCCGGCATCAAGATGTGTCAGGCCTACCGCCGGCAATACGGATTTGCCACCGTCAGCCTCATGCCCACCAACCTCTACGGGCCGGGCGACAACTTCACGCCGGTCAATTCCCACGTCATTCCCGGCCTCATGCGCCGTTTCCACGAGGCGCGCCAGGCCGGCCGGGATTCCGTGACGGTCTGGGGCACCGGCAACGCGCTGCGGGAATTCCTCCACGTCGACGACATGGCGAGCGCCTGCCTGCTGTGTTTCGACCGTTTCGACGACGGGGAAATCGTCAATATCGGTTCGGGCGAGGAAGTGACCATCCGCGAACTGGCCACGCTCATGGCCGAGGTCACGGGCTTTGCCGGCCGGATCGATTTCGACGAGTCCAAGCCCGACGGCACGCCGCGCAAAATCGTGGACATTACCCGGCTGCGTTCGCTCGGCTGGAAACCCGGCCACACCCTGGCCGAGGGACTCGCCCAGACCTACCAGTGGTTTTGCGACAACATCGCCACCGCCCGTCTCGCCTAGCGAAGAGACGAAAAGCGAAGACGCCTCCGGCGGGGGGGGGGGGGGGGGGGGGGGGGGGGGGGGGGGGGGGGGGGGGGGGGGGGGGGGGGGGGGGGGGGGGGGGGGGGGGGGGGGGGGGGGGGG
>JAFABC010000003.1 GCA_023426275.1 Pseudomonadota bacterium
ACTTCATGCTTCGCGACGACGTGTTGCTGCGCATGGCCCCGGGCGGCCTGTCGGCCATGCTGCGCAAGCTGCGCGGGGAGAGGGGGGGAGAAGACGCCTCCGGCGGGGGGGGGGGGGGGGGGGGCGCGCGCGCCCCCCCCCCGCCCGCCGGAGGCGTCTTCTCCCCCCCTCTCCCCGCGCAGCTTGCGCAGCATGGCCGACAGGCCGCCCGGGGCCATGCGCAGCAACACGTCGTCGCGAAGCATGAAGTGATGCTTGAAAGCCGCGCCCACGTGCAGCACGAGCAACAGCGCAATAAGCGTCCCCACCGTGCCGTGCACGCCGGCCAGAACCTCGCGCCAGCCGGCCGCGTCGGCGGCGGGAACCCCGAGCGGCAGGCGGGGAATGGGAAAGCCTCCGAAAAACCGCGTGGTCTGGCTGGACAGGGAAAAAAGCGACCACCCCACCAAAGGCTGGATGAAAAGCAGGATGTAAAAGCCCTTGTGCACGAGATTGGCCGCCAGGGCTTCCCAGGGGCGCAGGCCGCCCGGCAGGGGCGGCGGCCTGTGGCCAAGCCGCCAGACAAGGCGGAGCAGCATGAGCGGCAAAACGACCAATCCCAGGGACTCGTGCCACATGACCAGATGCGGCGTGTTCCGGCTCATGATGCCGCCCAGAAACAAAAGCGCGATCACGATGGCGGCGATGAGCCAATGCATGGTCTTCCACACGACATCGTACCCTGTGGCCAAAGCCGCCGACGGCCGGATGGACATGGTGGGCTCCCCCTTTTCTCCCCGGCGGCCTGCAAAACCCAAAAGACCGTCCCGGAGCGGCATACGCTTTGCATCGCGATGTTCCGGCGGCTCATGAAAACGGCAAGCGGGCCGGCGTGTTCCCGGTTCCGGTCGCTGGGCCGAAGCCGGAGGCTAGACGTTTTATGCCAAGCCCGGGCGGTTGTGGCAACGGCTTTTGCCGCCAAGCGCCTTCCCGCCGCCTCAGGGGGGCTGTGATCCCTTTACCGGCGGGCCTTCCTGCTTTATTCTCACCTGAACCATGAAATTTCACCTCACCACCATGGGCTGCCAGATGAACGTCGGCGACGGCGACTGGCTGACCCGCGCCCTCCGATCCCGCGGATTTGCTCCGGCTGCGGAAGATAAAGCCGATATCTTTATTCTTTTCACCTGCTCGGTGCGCGAAAAGCCCGAGCAGAAAGTGGCCAGCGAACTGGGCCGCATCGCCGACCGCCATGGCGACAATCCCCGGGCCTTCGTGGTCGTGGGCGGTTGCGTGGGCCAGCAACTGGGGCCGGCCTTGTGGAAGCGCTTTCCCATGGTGCGGCTGGTCTTCGGCACCGACGGTCTGGCCGGCGCGCCCGAAGCCATTGCCCGGCTGGCGGACGAACCCGGGCTGCGCCTGTCCCTGCTCGATTTCACCGAGACCTATCCCGAACGCGACCAGACCTGGCCGGACGACCGGCTGCCGCCCCGGGCCTTCGTGTCCATCATGCAGGGCTGCGACAACTTTTGCGCCTATTGCATCGTGCCCTTTGTGCGCGGCCGGCAGAAATCCCGCGCCCTGCCGGCTGTCGTGGCCGAATGCGAGGCCCTGGCCGCGCGCGGGGTGCGCGAGGTGACGCTGCTTGGCCAAAACGTCAACAGCTACGGCCTGGACGCTTCGGGCGACGGCACGTCCTTCGCCCAACTCCTCGACGCCGTGGCCGCCGTGCCCGGCATCGCCCGCATCCGCTTCACCACCTCGCATCCCAAGGACCTCAGCGACGACGTCATCGCCCGCTTCGCCGAACTGCCCGAACTGTGCCCGGCGCTGCACCTGCCGGTGCAGTCCGGCTCCGATGCGGTCCTGCGGCGCATGGGCCGGGGCTACGACACCGCCGCCTACCTGCAATTGGTGGAGAAACTGCGCCGGGCCCGGCCGGAAATCGCCCTGACCACGGATCTCATCGTGGGCTTTCCCGGGGAAACAGACGCGGACTTCCGCTTGACCCTCGATCTCGTCCGTGCTGTAGCATTTGATAGCGGATTCTCCTTCATGTACTGTGACAGACCGGGAACCGCCTCGACGCGCCTTGAGCCCAAGATCGCCCAGGACGTGAAGGCGGCCCGGTTGGCCGAACTGCAAACCCTGCTCGACGCGCGATTGCAGACGACACTGGCCGCGCAAGTGGGCCGGACGACCGAAGTCCTCATCGAAGGCAAAAGCCGCAGGGACGGCCCGCAGGGTCCGTCCTGGCGCGGACGCGACCCCGGCGGACGCATCGTCAACATGCCCCTGCCGGACCGCGCCGACGCCACCGGAGCCATCGTCCGGGCCCGCATCCGCCAAGCCAAAAAGCACTCCCTGATCGGGGAGGCGGAGGCCGACCATGATTGAAATGAAAGTCTTCGGACTGGCCCTTGATGAAGAGTCCCAGGTCCCCGTGCTCATTCTCAAGGATTCCAACGAAAAAACCGTGCTGCCCATCTGGATCGGCGCCATGGAGGCCATGGCCATTTCCCTGGCCTTAAACGACGTGGTGCTGCCGCGTCCCATGACCCACGACCTGCTCCTCAACATGATCCGCAAGCTCGACGGGCACGTGGTGGCCGTCAACGTGACGGAGCTGACCGAGGGCACTTACTACGCCGACATCGAGGTGGAAATCGAGGGCGGCATCCGCCGCGTGGACAGCCGGCCTTCCGACGCCATCGCCCTGGCCCTGCGTTCCAAGTCGCCCATTCTCGTGGCCGAGTCGGTCATCGAGCAGGTGACCAACGAAACCAAGGATGCGACCGTGGTGGCCTTCACCAGTGACGAAACGGACAAGTGGACGGAATTGCTCGAACAATTCGATTTAAACGACACCAAATACAAAATGTAGCCATCCCATGATCGACCTGCACACCCACACCACCTTCTCCGACGGCGAACTCATCCCCTCCGAACTGGCCCGACGGGCCACCAAGGCCGGCTACCGGGCCATGGCCATGACCGACCACGCCGACTTCTCCAACATGGACCTGATCCTGAGCAACATCGGCCGCTTCGTGGACGAATCCGGCCCCTACCTGGGGGTGACGGTCGTGTGCGGCGTGGAACTCACCCATGTGCCGCCGCCGCTGATCGGCCACATGGTGGACATGGCCCGGCAGCGCGGGGCGCAACTCGTGGTGGTGCATGGCGAAACCATCGTCGAGCCCGTGGAAACCGGCACCAATCTGGCCGCCATCGAGGCCGGAGTGGACATCCTGGCCCATCCGGGCCTCATCACGCCGGAAGAAGTCGAACTCGCGGCCGAGCGTGGCGTGGCCCTGGAAATCACCACCCGCAAGGGCCACAGCCTGACCAACGGCCATGTCGCCGCCCTGGCCCGGCGTTTCGGCGCGCGACTCGTCATCGACAACGACGCCCACGCCCCGGACGATCTCGTCTCCCAGCAGCGCCGCAAGAACGTGGCCCTGGGCGCGGGACTCACCCACGAGGAATACCTCCAGGCGGAGGCCAATTCCCGGGAAATCGTCTCGCGCATCCTCGGCCCCGGCCGCCTGGGATAAGCCGGCCATCGGCCGCCCGCCCTGGGAAAAAGGGCTTTTTTCCGCGATCCCGGCCGGACGGCCCCGCTTCGCGGGCTGCCCGGACGCCCTGGCGTGGCCCCACGCCGGCCCGCCGCCAGCCTTCCCAACCGCTCCTTTCGACGAACGGCGCGGAATTCTCGATAAACGGCCTTTGCGATCACGGTTGTTCGGTTTATTGATGACAAACCGCCAGCAACCGAGAAAACCTGGCCGGGCCGGCCTGATTTCCGGCATGGTCCACCTGAAATCGACCCAACACCCAACCGGGGGGAAATGATGAACGCCGAAAACATCGAAAACCTCATGCACGAAAACCGCCGCTACGACCCGCCCATCGATGGCCGCGACCGCGCCCACATCAAAAGCATCGAGGAATACAACGCCATCTACACGCGTTCCATCGAGGACCCGGACGGCTATTGGGGCGACCGCGCGGGCGAGCTGCTCACCTGGTTCAAGCCCTGGGATTCGGTGCTGGAGTACGATTTCGACAAGCCGGAGATCAAATGGTTTGCCGGCGGCAAGCTCAACGCCGCCTACAACTGCCTGGACCGCCATCTGACCGACGGCCGGCGCAACAAGGCGGCGCTCATCTGGCAGGGCGAGGACGACGGCGCCGTGCGCACCTACACCTACCAGATGCTGCACGACGAGGTCTGCCGCTTCGCCAACGTGCTGCGCAAGCTGGGCGTGAAAAAAGGCGACCGGGTCGGCCTGTATCTGCCCATGATCCCCGAGCTGGCCATCGCCATGCTGGCCTGCGCCCGCATCGGCGCGCCGCACAGCATCATTTTCGCCGGATTCTCGTCCCACAGCCTGCGGGACCGCATCAACGACTGCGGCGCGAAGATCCTGGTCGCCAGCGATGCCGTCATCCGCTCCGGCAAGACCATTCCGCTCAAGCCCAACGCCGACGAGGCCGTCAAGGAATGCCCGAGCATCGAAAAAGTCGTGGTGGTGCGCCATGCCGGAAACGACATCGACATGCTGGCCGGACGCGATCTGTGGTGGCACGACGTCATGAGCGACCACGACGTCCAGGGTTGTTGCGAACCCGAGCCCATGGATGCCGAGGATGTGCTCTTTATCCTCTACACCTCCGGCTCCACGGGCAAGCCCAAGGGCGTGTACCACACCACCGGCGGCTACCTGACCTACGCCGCCCACACCAGCCAGATCGTCTTCGACCTCCACGACGACGACATCCACTGGTGCACGGCGGACATCGGCTGGATCACCGGCCATTCCTACATCGTCTACGGACCGCTGGCGCTCGGCGCGACGTCGCTGATGTTCGAAAGCGTGCCCACCTACCCGGCACCGGACCGGTTCTGGCAGATCTGCGAGAAATTCAAGGTCAATATCTTCTACACCGCGCCGACGGTCATCCGTTCGCTCATGCGCTCGGGCACGGCCTGGACGCAAAAGCACGACCTGTCCTCGCTGCGCATCCTGGGTTCGGTGGGCGAGCCCATCAACCCCGAAGCCTGGATGTGGTACCATGACAACATCGGCCAGGGGAAACTGCCCATCGTCGACACCTGGTGGCAGACCGAGACCGGCGGGCTCATGATCTCCCCCCTGCCCTACGCCACCACCCTCAAGCCCGGTTCGGCCTCCCTGCCCCTGCCCGGCATCGACGCCGCCATCGTGGACACGGAAAACAAGGAAGTCGGCGCGGACCAGGGCGGCTTCCTGGTCATCCGCAAGCCCTGGCCGGGCATGTTGCGCGGCATCTGGAACGCGCCCGACCGCTTCAAACAGCAGTACTTCTCGGGTTTCAAGGGCAGCTACGAATCCGGCGACGGCGCGCGCCGGGACAAGGACGGCTATTTCTGGATCATGGGCCGGGTGGACGACGTCATCAACGTCTCCGGCCACCGCATGGGCACGGCCGAAATCGAATCCGCCCTGGTGTCGCACCCGACCGTGGCCGAAGCGGCGGTGGTCGGCATGCCCCATGACGTCAAGGGCCAAAGCATCTACGCCTACGTGACCCTCAAGGCCGGCTACGAGGAAAACGAGGACCTGCTCAAGGCCCTCAAGATGCACGTGCGCAAGGAAATCGGCCCCATCGCCGCGCCCGAGGTCATCCAGTTCGCCCCGGGCCTGCCCAAGACCCGAAGCGGCAAAATCATGCGGCGCATCCTGCGCAAGATCGCCTCCAACGAGGTGGAAAGCCTGGGCGACACCTCGACGCTGGCCGATCCGAGCGTGGTGACGGAACTGATCGAAGGCAAAAAGAAGCTCTTCGGCTAGCACAGGTTCGAAACTTCGCCTCCCAAAAAGCCGGCCCGGGTACGACGTCCCGGGCCGGCTTTTTGCTTAGGCCCTCGCCAAGGGAAACGGGGAAGGGGCGACCGCGCGGGGTCGCCCCATGAAGGCCCTTGCGGTCCGTTGCCGCGTGCGGCCGGACCCGGTTGTCGTTGCGGAGGAAAGCGCGCTCAGGCCGCCGGCTCGTCCGATCCAAGCCGCCCATCCGCCCACAGGCCGGCCAGCAGATGACGCAGGGCGTCATAGGAGACCGCGCCGGCCAGGGCCTCGTACGCAGGCGTCAGCCCCGATGCCCCGGCCTGGCTCCGGGCGAGCAGGACCGACTCGGCCCGAGCCGCTCTTTCCGCGTCGAGTCCCGCGGCCTCGCGCGCGGCAAGTTCGCCACGGCGCACGAAAAAGAGCAGATGCCCATGCACCGTGGAGGCGGCCATGCCCCGTTGCGCGGCCACGGCCTCGGCCGTGCCGAGCTCCCGGAACAGGCGCAGGCTTTCCAGGGCCGTGACGCTCGGGGACTTCTCCTGGGCCTCCCTGCGGGCGACGGCTTCGGCCGGCTCGGGTGCGCCCTCGCAAACCTGACGGCCGCTTACAGCCCAGTGTTCCTTCAGGATACCCTGAAGCGCGGCGGCGTACTTGTCCAGCTTGGCCCGGCCCATGCCCGGCAGGTCGGCCAGGGCGGCCATGGTTTCGGGCTGTTGGGCCGCGACCTCGACCAGGGTGCGGTCATGAAAAATCACGTACGGCGGCACGCCGGCTTCCTGGGCCGTGGCCGTGCGCCAAGCGCGCAGCCGGTCCCAGAGCGCCGCCTGTCCAGGCTCGGTCAGACGCTCGGCAATCCAATCCCGGTTCGACCGCGCTCCCCGCCCGGACCGCCGTCCGGCGGATTTCGGTTGTTCGGCCGGCAGGCGCATGGACAACCCGCGCCGATCCTTCAGGATGTCCCAGGCCGTGGGCGTCAGCACCAGCCCGCCGTGCCCGTCGGCGTGGGGGGCCAGCGCGCCCATGGCCGCCAGCCGGCGAAACAGCGCCTGCCACTGACCCTTGGTCAGTTCCGTGCCGATGCCGTAGGTGCTCAGTTCCGTGTGGCCCAGGCGCACCGCCCGGGTATTGGGCTTGCCGAGCAGCACATCGATGCAGTGTCCGGCCCCGAAGCGTTGGCCGGTGCGAAACACGCAGGACAGGGCTTTTTGCGCCGGGATGGTGGCGTCCACCGGTGGCGTGCCGTCGAGGCAGACATCGCAGTTGCCGCAGGGCTCGGCCAGTTCCTGGCCGAAATAGCCGAGCAGGGTCTGCCGCCGGCAGGCGTCGGACTCGCAGTAGCCGTACATGGCCGACAGCTTGGACAGTTCGATGCGCCGACGCCCTTCGCCGTCGCCCTCGGGATCGATGAGCCGATGCAGAAACGCGAAGTCCTCCGGGCTGTAGAGCAACAGCGCCTCGGCCGCTTCACCGTCGCGGCCGGCCCGGCCCGTCTCCTGGTGATAGGCCTCCAGGCTCTTGGGCGGATCGAGATGGGCCACGAAGCGGACGTCGGGCTTGTCCACGCCCATGCCGAAGGCGACCGTGGCGGCCATGACCAGCCCGTCCTCGCGCATGAACCGGTCCTGGCGGCGGTCGCGCTCGGCCGCCGGCAACCCGGCATGGTAGGCCAGGGCCGGCACGCCCTGTCCGGTCAGCCAGTCGGCGAGATCCTCGACCTTGCTGCGGGAGAGGCGGTAGACGATGCCCGACTGGCCGGAGTGCTCCTCGGTGATAAACCGCAGCAGCTGGCGACGGGGATGATCCTTGGCCGCCACCCGGTAACGGATGTTGGGCCGGTCGAAACCGGCGGCGAACACCCGGGCCTGCCGCAGGGCCAGCCGCTGGAGGATGTCGTCCCGGGTGGGACCGTCGGCCGTGGCGGTCAGGGCCAGACGCGGCGTTTGCGGGAAGCGCTCGCCGATCTCGGCCAGACGCAGGTATTCCGGCCGGAAATCATGGCCCCACTGGGACACGCAATGCGCTTCGTCGATGGCGAACAGGGCCAGGGGCAGCCGGTCGAGAAACGCCTGGAACGTGGCTGTCAGCAGGCGTTCCGGCGCAACGTAGAGCAGATCGAGCCGGCCGGCCGCCAGGGCCTCCCCAACCGCCCGGGCCTCGTCCGGGGCCAGAGCCGAATGGAGCGCCGCCGCCCGCACGCCGGAAGCGGTCAGGGCCCGGACCTGATCGCGCATAAGCGCAATGAGCGGCGAGACCACGATGGCCGTGCCCGGCCGCACAATGGCCGGAATCTGATAGCACAGGGATTTGCCGCCGCCGGTCGGCATCAGCACCAGGGCGTCGCCGCCGGCGCAGACGTGGTCGATGACGGCTTCCTGCTGGCCGATGAAGCGGTCGTAGCCGAAGACCTGCTTGAGGATGTCGCGCGGATTGGACATGGCGATGTCTGCGATAAAGCGCCCTAGCGCTCCGACTCCACGCGCACGAGACGCGGTCCGAGAAACCGGCCCCTGGCGTTGAAATCCAGGGACACCACAGCCTGCCCGAGCACCTCGCAGGCATGGCAGCCGTTTAACAGCGCATAGGAAAAGACGAATCCCTGGCCGCCCTGCGCCAGGGCCGTCACCTCGCGCGGCCCGTCGCCCACGGGCCAGAACATGAGGTCGGGATACTGGTTGTGCAGCGCCCGGTAGTCCGGATTGGCGGCAAGCGGCAGCGCGGTTTCGTCGAGTTCGCTGGAGACCAGGCCCGGTTGACCATTGACCAGATAGGCCACTTCGTTGCTGTTGGCCCGAAGCGGAAACTCCATGGTGGCCACATCCACCCGCCCGGCCTCGTGAAAGGCGGCCATATAGCCTTCGCCGTCCAGCTGGCGGTTGATGGCCAGCGCCCGGGGCGAAGCCTGCTCCCGCGTCATGATGCGCCGCAGACAGCCCGAGGCGTCGTCGCCGCTTTGCAGGCAGGCGGTCCAGGCCCCGGGCGGCAGTTGCCAGACATCCCCGGGGCCGATCGCGCCAAGGGGCCCGGCCGTCGCGGCCGTGGCTCCGAAAAAGCCGCAGAGCAGGCCGGTCAGGCAGATGCGTCGGAGAGAGCGCCGCATGTTCCCCGCTCCCGCCTCAGGCCAGCAGCGACGCGACCCGGGCCCCGAGCGCCCGCTTGGCGTCCGCGGGGGCGAGCCGCAGCATGAGGCCGCGTTGGCCGGCGTTGATGATGACATGGGGTTCGGTCATGACCGCTTCCTCCAGGGCCACGGGCACGGCCTTGCGCTGCCCGAAAGGGCTGATGCCGCCCACGTGGTAGCCCGTGATCTTTTCGGCCTGCTCCGGCGGCAGCATGGCCGCGGTCTTGCCGCCAAAGGCGGCGGCCACCCGCTTCATGGACAGTTCGCCATCGGAAGGCACCACGGCGCAGGCGGGCCTGCCGTCGACGGACACCATCAGGGTCTTGAGCACCCGCGACGGCGGCTCGCCAACGGCGGCGGCGGCGTGCAGGCCGATATGGCCCGTGCCCGATTCATAGTCGTATTCGAGAACGGTGAAGGCGACGCCGGCCTTGGCCAGGGCCTGGGTCGCCCGCGTGGATTTGCCCATATGCAATGTCCTTTTGCTGCGCGGCACCATGCGCCGCGACCCATTTTTCTAGCCCAGGCCCGCCGGCCGGGCAAGGCCGCCAGCGGCCGATCCACGGCTTCCTCTTGCCGGACGGGGAAAAACACTCTAGGAAATGACGGGGTTTATTCTTCCAAGGAGGTCCTTATGGAGTTTCGAGGCGCAATCACGGCATTGGTGACGCCATTTCGAAACGGCGAGGTTGATGAAGAAGCCTACCGCGCCTTCATCGAATGGCAGATCGAGCAGGGCATTCATGGTCTGGTTCCCTGCGGCACGACGGGCGAATCGGCCACGCTTTCCCACGACGAACACAAACGGGTGATCCGCATCTGCGTCGAGCAGGTCAAAGGCCGCGTACCGGTGCTGGCCGGCGCGGGCTCCAACAACACCCGAGAGGCCATCGACCTCACCCTTGTCGCCAAAGACGCCAAAGCTGACGGTGCGCTTCTCATCACTCCCTATTACAACAAACCGACCCAGGCCGGGCTCATCGCGCATTTCAAGGCCATCGCCGAGCAGGTGGACCTGCCTTTTATCGTGTATAACGTGCCGAGCCGCACGGGCGTCAATCTGCTGCCCGACACCCTGGCGACCATGAAAAAGGAAATTTCCCAGGTGGTCGGCGTCAAGGAAGCCACGGGCGATCTCAATCAGGTGTCGCGCGTGCTGGAATTCTGCGGCGAGGACTTCCAGGTCCTCTCCGGCGACGATTTCACCGGTCTGGCCACCATGGCCCTTGGCGGACGCGGCGTCATCTCCGTGGTCTCCAATTACATGCCGGCCAAGATGGCGGCCATGTGCGACGCGGCCGCCTCCGGCGACATGAAGACCGCCCGCAAGCATCACTTCGCCCTCAGCCCGCTGTACCGGGCCTCGTTTTTGGAAACGAACCCGGTGCCGGCCAAAACGGCCCTCGCCATGATGGGCAAGATGTCCGACGAGACCCGCCTGCCCCTCGTGGCATTGGCGCCGCAAAACCGGGAAAAGCTGCAAGCCGCCCTGACCCAGGCCGGCCTGCTCTAACCCAGCAACCCCCTGGCCACACAACGGGCCTTCCACCGGAAGGCCCGTTTTTTATGCAGCATGACCACCACATTTCCCCTGCGCATCGTTCTTGACCGGGCAAACGTCACCCTTGGCGGCCGACGCGTCCTTTCCGAAGTCTCCCTGACCATCGGGTCCGGGCAATCCTGGCTGGTGCTCGGCGGCAACGGTTCGGGCAAGTCCACCCTGCTGCGCCTGCTGCGCGGCGACATCTGGCCCGACGCCGACGGCCGGGACGCGCGGCGCTATGAAACGCCGGACGCGCCCCAGGGCCGGGCCTCGCCCATCGGCCTGCGCCAGCGCCACGGCATCGTGTCCCCGGAAATCCAGCGCACGGCCAAACGGCTGTGCGCCCATCTGCCGGCGCGCACGATGATCCTGGCCGGCATGCGCGACGCCGTATACGTCCAGGGCACGCCCACGCCGGACGAACTGGCCAGCCTGGAAGACGTCACGACCCGGCTCGGCATCGCCGCCCTGCTGGACACACCCGTGGAACGCCTGTCCAACGGACAGCTGCGCATCGTGCTCCTGGCCCGCGCCCTGGCCACCCGGCCGCTGGTGCTGTTCCTGGATGAATTTCTCGACGGGCTGGACGAACGGGCCACCGCCGTTGCCGGACAGGCCGTGACGCAGGCGGCGCAGGCCGGAACGACCGTCATCCTGACCAGCCACCAGGGCGTGCGGCCGCCGGCGCAGGACGCCAGGGGCGTCACGCTGTCCGGGGGACGGATCATCGACACGGGATCGGCCGAAGAGGTCCTTGCCCGCTACCGCCGCTCCATGGAGAACGCCTCCAAGGTCGCAACCGGCCTGCCTGGCGCGGCCGCGACGGACGCGCCGCCGCACGAGGCGCAGCCGGACCTGCCGCTCGTCGTCCTGGAGCACGCCTCGGTCGTGCTGGAGCGGCGCGAAATCCTCAAGGACATCTGCCTGACCGTGCGCCCCGGCGGCCACATGGCCGTCTTTGGCGTCAACGGCGCGGGCAAGTCCACCCTGCTCAAGCTCATTGCCGGCGAACTGCATCCGGCCCTCGGCGGCCGGGCCATGCGGCCGGGATTGGCCTCGCCCGAGGGATTCACCGACCTGCGCGAGATTCGAAAACGCATCGGCATGGTGTCGTTCGAACTGGAAGCGGCCTACGACAAGGCGATCCCCGCCCTGGACATGGTGCTCTCGGGCATCGCGGCCACGGTGGGCCTCTACGCCGCGCCCTCGGCGGCCGAAGAGGCGGCGGCGCACCGCTGGATGGAATTTTTCGGCGTGGCCGATCTGGCCGGCCGCCGGCTGGGGCAACTCTCGGCCGGCCAGACCAGACGGCTGTTCCTGGCCCGGGCCATGATCGGGGAACCCCGCCTGCTGCTGCTCGACGAGCCCTTTTCCGGCCTGGACGGGCCGGCCCGCGCCCTGGCCATGGCCGCCGTTTCGGCGGCGGCGCGCAGCGGCGTGACCGTCATCGCCGCCGTACACAGCAAAAGCGACATCGTCCCGGAAATCCAGACCCTGCTGCGCCTCGAAAACGGCCGGTTGCTCGCGAAGTAGACCGAAAAGACGAAGCAGGAAGAGGCCTCCGGCGGCCGGGAGGGGCACTGCCCCT
>JAFABC010000011.1 GCA_023426275.1 Pseudomonadota bacterium
CGGCGAGAAGGACTGCCGCCATGGGGATTTTTGATCGTCTGCGCCCGGCCTTCTGGAACGGCGAGGCCGACGGAGGACCCTACCGCAGCCTGTTCAACTACAGGCGCGTGTGGTGGCTGTCGGTCGCGCTGCTGACCGCCGTCTCCCTGACCCCGCTTTGCATCATGACGGTCATCGACTTCAACGTCACCAAGCGGGCCGTCACCCAGGACAACCTCCACCGGACCACCATCACCACCTCCAACACCCGGCGCACCCTGTCCTACTTCCTGGACGAACGCCTGGCCGCCCTCAATTTCGCCGCCCGCGAGGAGGCCTACGCCTCCCTGGCCATGCCCGACCGGCTGGCCGAACTGCTCAAGGACCTCAAGGCCGCCTTCGGCGGTTTCATGGACCTCGGCGTCATCGACGACACCGGCAAGCAGATCGCCTACGTCGGCCCCTACGACCTGCTCGGCGTCAACTACGCCGACCAGGAATGGTTCAAGAAGACCCTGCAGACCGGCTCGTTTATCAGCGACATTTTTCTGGGCTTTCGCAACGTGCCCCACATGGGCATCTCGGTGCGGGCCAGCCGGCCGGGCGGGGGCCATTTCGTGCTGCGGGCCACGGTCGACACCCAGCGCATCAACGACATTCTCGCGGCCCTCGACCTGTCCGGCAACGGCGACGCCTTCCTCATCAACCGGGAAGGCCTGCTGCAAACCGTTTCCCGCTCCCACGGGCTGGTGTTCGAGCATCTGGCCCTGCCCGTGCCGCCCCCGTCCGATCGCACCGAGGTCTACGCGACCAACGACGCCGACGGCGGGCTGATCGTGGGCTACGCCTACATCGAGCGCACCCCGCTGATCCTCATGGTGGTCAAGCGGCAGGCCGAGCTCATGAAGCCCTGGTACGCCATGCGCCTCGACCTGATCGGCTTTCTGGCCGTCAGCTTCCTGGCCATCCTCCTCGTGATCCTCGGCGTGGCCACCTACATGGTCGAAAAGATCTACATGGCCGACCAGACCCGGGCCAAGACCATGCAGCAGATGGAGCACACCAACCGCATGGCCTCCATCGGCCGGCTGGCCGCCGGCGTGGCCCACGAGATCAACAACCCCCTGGCCATCATCAACGAAAAGGCCGGGCTCATCCAGGACCTCATCCAGCTGTCCAAGGAATCGCCCCCGGCCGACCGGCTCTCCGGGCTGATCACGTCCATCCTGGCCTCGGTGGAGCGGGCCGGCACCATCACCAAGCGCCTGCTCTCCTTCGCCCGGCACGAGGAAGTGCACATCGAGCCCGTCAATCTGCAAAAGATCGCCGAGGAAGTGTTGAGTTTCCTGACCAAGGAGGCGGAGTACCGGCGCATCTCGGTGGAGGTGTCCGCCGACCCGGCCGTGCCGCCCATCGAGTCCGACCGGGGCAAGTTGCAGCAGATCCTGCTCAACCTCGTCAACAACGCCTTCCAGGCCATGGACGACGGCGGCAGTCTGTGCCTGCGCGTCTTCGCGCCCACCCCCGACAGCGTGGCCGCGTCCGTGACCGACAACGGCTGCGGCATCCCGGCCGCCGATGTCAAACGCATCTTCGAACCGTTTTTTTCCACCAAAAAGAAGAAAGGGGGGACGGGACTCGGCCTGTCCATCACCTACGGACTGGTCCAGGAGCTTGGCGGAACCCTGACCGTTGACAGCGAACTCGGTCACGGCTCCACGTTCACCGTGACCTTCCCCCTGGCCAAAGGAGACGACGGTGCGCCTGCTGCTCGTGGATGATGAAGCGGAACTGGTTTCGGCCCTGGCCGAACGCCTTGCCCTGCGGGGCATCGAGGCCGACTACGCCACCGATGGCGACGCGGCCGCGGACATGGTGCGGGCCAACCCGTACGATCTGGCCGTGCTCGACATGAAAATGCCGGGCTTAAGCGGCCTGGACCTCAAAAAAAAGCTCCAGCGCCTGCGGCCCGGGATGCGGTTCATCTTCATGACCGGACACGGCTCCGAGGAGGACTTCCGGGCCGGTTCGGCCGAGGCCGCCGGCTATCTGGTCAAGCCCGTGCGCATCGACGCGCTGCTCGCCGCCGTCCAGGCCGCCCTGGCCGGAAGCCAGGGATAACCCCGGGAGACTGTCATGCCGGCAAATGACGATCTGCGCTTTTTCGCGACCGTGTGCGCCTCGATCACCCATGAACTCAAAAACGTGCTGGCGGTCATCCACGAACAGGCCGGCCTGCTCGACGACCTGACCCACATGGCGGCCAGGGGGATGCCCCTTGATCCCGAGCGGCTGGCCGCCACCTCGGACTGCCTGCTGCGGCAGGTGGGGCGCGGCGACGCCATCCTCACCGATCTTAACAAGTTCGCCCACGCCACCGACGCGGCCGAAAGCCCCATCCACCTCGAAGAGCTCGTGCCCCTGGCCGTGAGCCTCAGCCAGCGCCGGGCCGCCATGCGCAAGGTCCGCCTGGACGCCGGGGAAGGCGCGGCCGCCGCCATCTCCGGCGATCCCTTCCTGGCCATCCGGCTGCTGGCCGGCTGCCTGGACCGGGCCATGGACGCGCCCGACGCGGACAAGACCGTGACCATGGCCGTGACCACGGCCGACGCGCCCACCGTGACCGTGGCCGGCATGGCCGACGACGCGCCCGGCGACGTCGCGGCGCTGGAGGCCCTGGCCGCACCGCTCGGCGCGCGCCTGGAGCCCCGCCCGGGCGGTCTGGCCGTCATCTGGCCGACGGCGTCATGACGGACCGCGTCAAACGCCCCTTTTGATGGGACCGGGGGGCCGCATGCCCCCTGGCCGCCGGCGGCCCTTGCCTCATCCCCCCCGTCCCATGGGGACACCCCCGGGTCGAAAAGACTTGGCCCGGCGGCGTTCTTACATTATTGTAATGCGTTTGCCGCAACGGCCCAAGGGGCCAACCATTTTCGCCCCGGAACCGGATGACCGGGCGCGTCAAGGAGCACTCGTATGCCCAGGACCCTGCCCCAGGCGTTTCTCGCCAACCTGCTCGGCGCCTCGCCCGACTGGTACAAGCTGACCATCGCCGCCTTTCTTATCGTCAATCCCCTGCTGCTGCACACGCTCGGCCCCTTTATCACGGGCTGGGCGCTCATCGCCGAATTCATCTTCACCCTGGCCATGGCCCTGTCCTGCTATCCCCTGCCGGCCGGCGGTCTGCTCGCCCTGGAAGCGGTCATCATGGGCCTGACCAGCCCGGAGATGCTCTACAAGGAAGCGGTTCACAACTTTCCCGTCATCCTGCTGCTGATCTTCATGGTGGCCGGCATCTATTTCATGAAGGACCTGCTGCGCTACACCTTCACCAAGCTGCTCATCAAAGTACGTTCGAAGATCGCCCTGTCCCTGCTGTTCTGCTTTGCCGGCGCCTTCCTGTCGGCCTTTCTCGACGCCCTGACCGTCACCGCCGTCATCATCGCCGTGGCCTACGGCTTTTATGAGGTCTACCACCGGCAGGCCTCGGCCGGAAAATGCCGCCTGGGCGAGGAAACCGACTTCGACGACGCCTGCCGCCGGGACCTCAGACAGTTTCGCGGCTTTTTGCGCAACCTCATGATGCATGGCGCCGTGGGCACGGCCCTTGGCGGCGTGTGCACCCTGGTCGGCGAACCGCAAAACCTGCTGGTGGCCCACGAGATGGGCTGGCACTTCGGCGAATTTTTCATCAAGGTCGCCCCGGTCTCCATGCCGGTGCTCGGCGTGGGGCTGCTCACCACCATCGTGGTCGAGCGCTTCCGCCTGTTCGGCTACGGCTACATCCTGCCCCGGTCCGTCCGCCAGATCCTCACCGAGGACGACGCCAAGCGTCAGGCCGCCATGACCTACCGCACCCGGGCCGCCCTGCTCGTCCAGGCCGTGGCCGCCGTCTATCTGGTGATCGCCCTGGCCCTGCATCTGGCCGAAGTCGGGCTC
This sequence comes from Pseudomonadota bacterium, assembly GCA_023426275.1. Taxonomy (GTDB): domain Bacteria; phylum Desulfobacterota; class Desulfovibrionia; order Desulfovibrionales; family Desulfovibrionaceae; genus Solidesulfovibrio. The sequence goes on from JAFABC010000011.1 coordinate 3,919, forward strand.
GTCGGCCTGTCCATCATCATTTTGCTGACCGCCTTTTGCGGCAAGACCGAGGAACATCAGATCGGCTCCGCCTTCACCGAGGCCCTGCCGTTCACCGCCCTGCTCGTGGTCTTTTTCGCGGTGGTGGCCGTCATCCACGACCAGCACCTGTTCGCCCCCATCATCGGCTACGTGCTGTCGCTTTCCGGCAAGACGCAAACCGCGGCCTACTACATCGCCAACGGCCTGCTTTCCATGATCAGCGACAACGTCTTCGTGGCCACGGTCTACATCACGGAGACCAAGGCCCATTTCGTCCAGCTGTTCTCCTCCATCCCCAATCTGGGCATGGACGGGGCCGACCTGCTGGCGAAGCTCACCGACGCCGCCCAGTCCCGGGCCCAGGTCCTGGCCGGCGTGCCGGCCGAGGCCCTGCCCCGGGTCACCGCCGCCATCGAGCAGTTCGACCGGCTGGCCGTGGCCATCAACACGGGCACCAACATCCCGAGCGTGGCCACGCCCAACGGGCAGGCCGCCTTCCTGTTCCTGCTGACCTCGGCCCTGGCCCCGCTGATCCGCCTGTCCTACGGCCAGATGGTGCGGCTGGCCCTGCCCTACACGATCACCATGTCCCTGACGGGACTGGCGGCCTGCTGGTTCTTCCTGTAGGACCTCGCGGCGGGTCGCACCCGGAAACGGCATCACGGGCCAACGCGGCCCGAAAAAGGAGGACAGGCATGGCCGCCGTCGAACAGGAGGAGCGCGTCTATCAGCTCCGGCTCCGGGAATATCCCGTGGGCGCGCAGATGCTTTTCGTGGCTTTCGGAGCCCTGGTGCTGGTGCCGCTTTTAACCGGCCTCAACCCCAACGTGGCTCTTTTTTGCGCCGGCCTCGGCACCCTGCTCTACCAGGTGCTGACCAAGGGCCGCATCCCGATCTTTCTGGGCTCGTCGTTCGCCTTTATCGCGCCCATCATGTTTTGCGTCAAAACCTACGGCATCCCGGCCACCATGGGCGCACTGGCGGCCGTGGGCATCGTCTACGCCCTGGCCGCCCTGGTCATCCGGCTGCGCGGGGTGGGCATCCTCATGCGGCTGTTGCCGACCATCGTCACCGGCCCGGTCATCATGGTCATCGGGCTCATCCTGGCCCCGGTCGGCGTGGCCATGGCCATGGGCAAGACCGGCGACGGCGCGGTGGCGCTGTTTCCGGAAAAAACCGCCATGCTGGTGTCCTTTTTCTCCCTGGCCGTGACCGTCACCGTGGCCATCTACGGCCGGGGCATGCTGCGGCTGGTGCCCATCCTGTGCGGCATCGGGGCGGGCTACCTCCTGAGCCTGTTTCTGGGGATGGTGGACTTCTCGGCCGTGGCCGCGGCCCCCTGGTTCGCCGTGCCGTCGTTCGTCGGGCCGAAATTCTCCCTGGACGCCATCGTGGTCATCGTGCCCGTGGCCATTGCGCCGATCATCGAACATTTTGGCGGCATATTGGCCATCGGCCAGGTCACGGGCCACAATTACCTGGAAAACCCGGGGGTGGACCGGTCGCTGCTCGGCGACGGCGTGGCCACGGCCCTGGCCGGCTGCCTGGGCGGCCCGCCGCTGACCACCTACGCCGAAGTCACCGGCGCGGTGGCCCTGACCAAGATCTACAACCCGGCGCTGATGACCTGGGCGGCGGTCACGGCCGTGTGCCTGGCCTTTATCGGCAAGCTCGGGGCGCTGCTGCAAAGCATCCCCACGCCGGTCATGGGCGGCATCATGCTGCTGCTGTTCGGGGCCATCATGGTGGTGGGACTCAACTCGCTGGTGCGCGAGGGAGCCGACCTCATGGAGCCGCGCAACATGGTCATCGTGGCCCTGATCATCGTGCTCGGCATGGGCAAGATGACCTTCAGCCTCGGTGGCGTGCGCCTGGAGGGCATCGGGCTGGCCGGCGTGGCCGGGGTGCTGCTCAATCTGCTGCTGCCCCTGCCTCGCAAGAGGACCTGACCACGGCACGGCCTATGCAAAAACATGGGGAGAACCGGAGGTTACCCTCATGTTTATGCAAAAGATTTTCCTGGTATTCCTGGTTGTTGCATCCTGCTACGCCCTGTCTCGTCTGGCCGACGTGGTTATGAAAACCAAACGGGCCGATTAACAAAATAACACAGTCTCTCTCCTCACCTGACGCGTCCGGCCGGACGGGACCCCCGGCCTGACGCGTGCAGTGTTCCCTCCTTTTTTTCAAGAGTTCCCCTCTTTTTTCGCGCGCCCCCTTGCCGCCACCGCACGCCTTGGCTATTTGGGTCTTTATTGAGGTGTGCGATATGATTTTTAGTTTCCCCCGATTCTCACGTTCAGCCCCGCGCAACAGTGCTGCGCTTTTTGTCGTCCTCGCTATAGGATTGCTGCTCTTTCCCGTCCGATCCCTGGCCACAACCTATTATGTCGATGCCGCTTCCGCCGGCGGGGACGGCTCCTCCTGGGCGCAGGCCTTCACCACCATCGGCGCCGGCCTTGGCGCGGCCCAATCCGGCGATGTGGTGGAAGTCTCCGGCGGCGAATACGTCGAAACCCTGTCCACGGTCCGCGACGGCGTGACCGTGACCGGAAGCGAAACCTCGGGCCACAACGGCACGGTCACGGTCAAAGGCGGGGACGGTCAGACCGTTTTGAGCGTCTCCCATGCCTCGACCTGGAAGCGGATCACCTTCGACGGCTCCGCCAACACCCATCAATACACGTCCGTGGTCAGCATCAACGCCGGTGCCCCCACTTTCGAGGACTGCGTCATCGGTCCCGGCATGCAGTTGCTCGCCATCGGCACCGGAGGAGCGACCTTTTCGCGCTGTACCATCGCCGGGGCGCGCCGGGGCTACAACTACGGACAGGTCGTCACCATCGCCGCCGGCAGCGCGGGCGCCGTGACGTTCAACTATTGCCTGTTCGGCGACATGCAGTTCGGCTACATCAGGCCCGACACGGCCTCGAAGGTGGAGTTCAACAACTGTCTGCTGGCCGGCTTCTCCGGCTACGTGCTCTACAGCGACTCCGGCGCGTCCATCCCGGGTGGCGTGCACCTGCAAAACTGCCTGCTCATGGCCAACGGCTATTCCACGCCGTACCTGATCCAAAGCAAATCCGCCGCCGCTCCGGTGACCCTGACCCACTGTCTGACCCAGCCGCGTTCCCCGGTGAACATCATGGACGGGGACAGATTCAGCACCAATGTCACGGAGGAAAACCCGCTGACTCCCGGGTCGCCGGAGTTGACCCACGGCCGCCGGGTGGCCCTGTTCAATCTCGGCATCGACGACGCCATCCATGTGGATTTTTGGGCGCAGGTGGCGGCCATGGCCAACAGCCGGGGCATCCCGACCACCCTGGCCCTGGACGCCGACGACGACGTCAGCAACGCGGACTGGCAGACCATGCAGACGCTGGTCAACGCCGGCAACGAGGTGGCCGCGCATACCGCCCACCATGTCTACCTGCCGGAAAAAAACCTGCTCGTGCTGACCTATACCGGCACGGCCACCGACGCCACGGTGACGGTGGTCACGCCCGACACGGGCACGGCGGCCAGCACCCTGACCCTGGACGTGCCAAGTGAAAACTTTTCCGTGTCCTATGACCTGTCCAGCGACAGCTTCGACACCATCGCGGAAGTGCAGGCCGCCATCAACGCCCTGACGGACTTCTCCGCCAGTCTGGTGTCGATCGCCCATACCAGCTACACCAGCGGCCCGGTGCTCTCCCGGGATCTCGGGGCCGTCACGGCGACCAGCCTGCCCCCGGATACCGACGTCACCCTGGCCCGCAACGACACCCAGTTCTACGCCGACGAGATCAGCGAACCCAAGGCCGCCATCGAGGCCCACCTGACGGCCGCCGATGGCGGGGCCTACACCTGCGCGAGCTTCGTCTACCCCTTCCTCGGCACGGATGACGCCAGCATCGCCGCCGTGGGCGCGGCCGGCTACACCGCCGCCCGGGGCGGCTACACCGGTTCCTTCGCCCTGGGCGGCTATTACGACGGCCCGACCCCGGGCGGCTACAACGCCCTGGATATCTGGTCCAGCCAGCCCGGCACCCTCCTGGGCCGCAATCTCGACGCCGCCACACTGGCCGAGCGGGTTTCGGCCCTGGTCGAGTGGGCCAAGTTCACGGGCGTGGCCATCGGGCTGTTCAGCCATGGCGCGAACGAATACACCCTGGACGAATGGACGGCCCTGGTCGACCAACTGCGGGCCGACCCCGAAGTGCAGTTCGGCACCCTGCACGATATCCAGACCTACCTGGCGGCCAATGCACAATCGGTTTCAAACAATGTCTATATACGGACCAACTGGCCGAATGTTGCGGACTATCGGCCCATCCTCGACTCGTCACTGCTCAATGCCGGCACGCCGTACGATCAGGTCATGGAGGACTTCAGTGGCAAGGTGGTGCCGGCGGGGACCACGCCGACCGTGAGTCTGTATCAGGTCGGGGGGACAACGCCCACCGGGACTTCCATTATGCCGCCTACTTACCTCCTCCTGCTCTTGCAGGACGCAGCCCAGTGAACCCAGAAGCCCGACGACGCGGAGACCATTTTCGTTACGGTTCGCGATATTGGTTCCATCTTTGCATAGAAAGAAGGGAACGCTGGCTGTTTTTTCTGGCAATCGTGTGACATTTTGTCCTGTCAGGGTGTGCCACGCCAACATACCTCGCGTGTCACCCAGGAAAGGGTGTAGAAAAAAAAAAGCGGATGCGTTACATGGCCAGTGACCGTGGACCGTCATGGGATGGGCATTGGAGGGGACCAGGCCCGCCCGAAAGTGCGATCCACGCCACCCAGCTGTTTTAAAATATTAGAATACTAAAAAAACGGACGGTCTGCCCGTGTGTCTTGTAGCGGCCAACGCCGTCAGCCGACCCCCGCGAACCAAATAACAGGGAGCAATCACGACCATGGAAGTCTTTCCTCGAGAAAAACCCGATCGCCGATTTCTCCCGGACATCCCTTCCAAGAATGCCAGTCGTCGGCAATTTGACGCCCGGTATTTTTCGGAAGGTCAGGTTGACATCTATTCCGAGGATGGCAAGTACCGGTACTGTTCGGGCAGGGTCGTCAATGTCTCCCAGGGCGGGATGCTGCTTGAACCTGACAGGCGGCTGCGGGTCGGCGACAAGGTCGTGGCCCGGTTTTTTTTGAGCGCCGGCACGTTGCCCGAAGGGTACGAGTCCTACCAGAAACTTCCGGCCCGGGTCGTGCGGGTCGACTCCAACACCGGACAGGTGGCCCTGCAGTTCGCCTCGACCATCACCGAAAACCTCCAGCGCAAGCGCTGGCGCTACTTCGAGGCCGCCGCCCTGCTCGGCATCGCCCTGACGCTGGTCGGCGTATGGTTCATCAAAAAGGAAAGCATCTTTTATTTCTGGTTCGACGTGCCGGTCTTCCTGTACGGCCTGTGCGCGCTGTTCTACCTGCTGTCCCGCTTCGCCTTCGCCGCCATGTACCGGCCCTACCCGGTGGACCCGGCCTTCAAGCCGAGCGTGACCATCGTCATTCCCTGCTTCAACGAGGAGGAATGGATCGAGCGGACCGTGCGCGGCTGCCTCAACCAGCACTACCCCGAGGAACTGCTGGAAGTGATCGTGGTCGACGACGGCAGTTCGGACCGGTCCGTGGAAGTGCTCAACGCGGTCAAGCGCAAGGTCTATGACGAGGTCGGCGAACGGCTGGTCATCCACGTCTTCCCGGAAAACCGGGGCAAGCGCCACGCCATGGCCGCCGGTTCGCGCATCGCCAAGGGCGACGTGATCGTCTTTGTGGACTCCGACAGCTTCCTGCAGCCCGACTCCGTCCTCCATCTGGTGCAGCCGCTTAAAAATCCCAAGATCGGCGCCTCCACGGGCCGCTGCGAAGTGGAAAACAAGTGGACCAACCTGCTGACCAAGATGCAGGCCGTGCGCTACTTCGTCGGCTTCCGCATCTTCAAGGCGGCCGAGAGCATCTTCGACGTGGTCACCTGCCTGTCCGGGCCCCTGGCCTGCTACCGCAAGGACGTGCTCATGCGCTACCTCGACAAGTGGGAGCACCAGACCTACCTCGGGCAGCCGGCCACCTTCGGCGACGACCGCAGCCTGACCAACTACGTGCTGCACAGCCACTACGCCGTGTACCAGCACACCGCCGTCACCCACACCATCGTGCCCTCGACCTACGGCAAGTTCTACACCCAGCAGATGCGCTGGAAACGGTCCTGGCTGCGGGAAAGCCTGCGCGCCTGCATGTTCATGTGGCTCAAGGAACCGTTCATGGCCATCTCCTTCTACCTGGGCTTCCTGCTGCCGATCCTGGCCCCGATCGTGGTGCTGCGGGCGTTCATCTTCGTGCCCGTGGCCTACGGCGTGTGGCCGACCATGTACGTCGCCGGGGTGTTCTTCATGAGTATGCTCATGTGCACCTCCTACCTCTTCATCAAACGGTCAAACCTCTGGTTTTACGGCATACCGTTTTGCTTCTTCTATCTCTTTATTCTGCTGTGGCAGATCGTGTGGGCCCTGTTGACCTTCTGGAAGTCCGAATGGGGCACCCGGTCCTCGAAACACGACAAGAGCATGGCCATGGGCTGATGCCCGGCGAGGCTTTCAGCACGACGTCAACTTCGAGCTACGGGGACGCACACCATGAGAAAATTCCTCCGCTACCTCATCCAATACGCCATTCTGGGGGCCTTCGCCTTCTTCGTCTACCAGACGGCCTTCAAGCGTGATACGCCGCCGGTCCATGACCGGGCCGCCTGGAGCCAGCGCGACGGGTTCGTGGCCATCTCCTATGGCGGGGTCAGCATTGAGGATGAAAACCACTTCATCATCACCAAAAAGCGGCTGCGCCGCCAGTTGCAGACCCTGTCCAAGGCCGGCTACCACACCATCACCACCAGCGACATTCGCGACTTCTACGACAACAACAAGCCGTTGCCGGAAAAGGCGCTCTACCTGATGTTCGAAGGCGGCCGCAAAGACAGCGTGCTGTTCACCCAGCCCATCCTCGTGGACGTCGGCTTCAACGCCGCGCTGTATCTCTACGGCGACCGGCTCAAGGGCTGGAACCGCTTTTTCGTCCGCGACGCCGAGGTCCGCAAGGTGGCCTCCAATCCCTTCTGGGACGTCAACGCCATGGGCTACCATTCCGGGCTCATCAACCTGACCGGCAGGGGCGGGTATTCCTATTACCTGACCTCCCTGCTCGACGGGCCGGACGGCAAGCCGGACGAGACCCAGGAGGCCTTCGACGCCCGGGTGGCCAAGGACTACCAGATGGCCTACGCCTCCATCGAGGACATCACCCATACCCCGCCGCTGGGCTATCTGTTCATGCCGGCCAACACCCTCGGCGTCAGCCTGCGGGCCGACCTGGCCAAGCCCAACCTGGCCGACCTGCGGGAGCGCTTTCCCGTGGCCTTCACCCACGTCGGCGAGCTCTACAACAGCCGCACCAGCGATCCGCACAGCCTGACCAGAATGCAGGTGGGACCGGACTGGACGGCCGAACGGCTGCTGCTGGAAATCGAATCGCGCCTGCCCAAATCGCGATTCCTGGATTTTTCCTCCTCCGTGCGCCAGGGGCTGTGGCAGGTCACGGCCGGCGACATCGCCGCCGACGGACAACAGCTGGCGCTGTCGAGCCTCCAGAGCAAGGACGCCTTTGCCCGGTTGCGGGGCTCCGAGAGCTTTGAAAACTTCCTGTGCCAGGTGAAAGTCGTTCCCGCGTCGGGCGGCTCCGGGCTGCTGTACCTGCGCTATCGCGACGCGGGCTCCTTCGCGCGTATCCAGGTCACACCCGACCGGGTGCTCGTTCAGGAGAAAAACGACACCTCGCTCAACACCATCTTCCAGTACACCCTGCCCCTGGGCCACAGCGGCCCCGTGGAGATCGACTGCTGCGTCAAGAGCAACCGCCTGCTCCTGCAGGTGGACGGCAAAAACGTCAGCCCCTATCCCATCCCGCTGACGGCGGAGACCACCCGGGGCAGCTTCGCCCTCGGTTCGCTGACCACCTCGCACACCGTCCACAAGGCCGTGTTCCTCGATCTGCGGCTGACCACCTTCCCGCCGCGCTGGGTCCAGGCCCCCACGGTCGCGACCGTGCCCCTGGAAGACGCCCGCACGCTCACCACCATGGTCCTGCCGGCCAGTTCGCTGACCAAGGACCCGGTGGCCGACGCCGCCGCCCTGGTCCGGGCCGCGACCAACGGCGTGACGGCCTTCCTGGATCTGTCCGATGCCGACGCCGCCACCATCGAGGAAACCACCAAGCTCGTGACCGAGGCGCCGACGGCCACGGTGTTCACCAAACTTTTGCGCGGGTTCGTGTTGTCCGTCGAAGCCTATCCGGAGTTGTCGACCCTGGGCCGGACCATGCAGAAGCTGCAATCCGAGGGCTACGCCGTGGCTTTGCGGCTGACCCCCGCCGCCAAGGCCCGCCTGCTGGACGAGGATGCCGCACTGCATCCGGACTGGCTGCTGTTCGACATGCCGCCGGATCAGTTCGAACAAGACATCACGGTGCTGCAAAACCGATTCGACAAGACCCGCATGCTGTTCCGGGTCTCCGGTTCCACCAAACCCGACGTCGTTTTTTACGAAGTGAAGGGGTAACTCCATGTACATGCGATTTCTTCTTGCCCTGGTGCTGCTTTTTGCCGCGCCCTGCGCCGGTCTCGCGGCCGATGCCTCCGTGGTCACCCTCCTGCGGCAGTCCCAGCAGGCGGCGGCCCGGGGTCAGATCGACCAAGCCATGGAGATGGTGAACCAGGCCCTCAAGCAGGACCCCGCCTATCCGCCCCTGTGGAACCAGAAGGCCTCCCTGCAAATCCGCAAGGGGGACTATGCCGGCGCCCGCGAGACCCTGGCCCTGGCCCTCAAGGTGGAGCCGGACAATGTCACGACCAACGTCCTCGAGCTGACCGCGCTGTTGCGCATGGGCGACAAAAACGGGGCGCTGGCCAGCTATGTCGGCTCCATCAGCGAGAAGACGGCCGACGCCCTCATCCTGGACCTGCTGTCCAAGCCCAAGGCCAAAAGCGACCTGCAACGGATGCTTGCCGTGTGGAAGCCGACTTCGGCCCAAGGACGGCAGGTGGCCCGGCTGGCCGCCGGCTATGCCGCCGGCGATCCCGGCGCGCTGCACGATCTGGCTTCCACGCCGACACCGGCGGGACGCAAGGACGTCATCGCGGCCCTGCAGTTTTACGCCGGCCGGGAGGCGTTGGGGGAAAAGCGCCTGCCCCTGGCCCGCACGCTCCTCGAACAGGCCAGCGCCAACGGGTATGACAACGTGGCCGTCACCGGTGAGCTCGGCTGGGTCTATTACAACCAGGGCGAGCCGGCCAAGGCGGCCGATCTGTGGGAAAAGCAGTGGCGCAACGCCCCCAACCTCGGGTTGTGGGCCAGCTGGATCGCCGACGGCCGCCTGTCGGCCAAGGACTACAAGCGCGCCAGCGCCTTCCTGGAAACCAGCCTCCAGTTCGATCCCAAAAATCCCGTGCTCCAGGGCCAGTACATCATGGCGCTCAATGCCTCCGGCCAGGAGGCGGCCGCCAAGGCCTTTGCGGAAAAGCTGGAAGCCGAACCCAACAAGGACGGCCTGTATTTCGGTCTGGCCATGACCGCCTGGCAGCGGGGCGACTACACCACCGCCGCCGAAAACCTGCGGCGCATCGAAAACCGCCGGCCCTTCCGCGACCAGTTCATCAATCTGGCCGACGCCCTGGTCGGCCGCGTGGGCAAGGGCGGCGACACCAACAAACTCATCGCCGAAGTGCGCTCCCTGGTCGAAGGCCTGAGCGTGCGTCCGGCCGTGCTGCGCGACATCGGCTGGCGCCTCTGGGCGGCCAACCGCCAGGACATGGCCCTGTCGTTCTGGAAGGAATCCCTGTCCGACGGCCTGCCCGCCTCCGATCCGCTGGTGGCCCGCGTGGTGCCGCTGCTGGTCGAATCCGGCCGCACCGCCCAGGCCATGGCCCTGCTCAAGTCCCATGCGCCTTCGATCACGCCCCTGGGTCTGGCCTGGTCCATGGCCGTGGCCAACCGATGGGATCTGGTGGACAAGATCCTGGCCGGCGGACCGTCCGGTCCCTACCAGAATCTGCTCATGGCCATGGCCGGGTTGCAAAACGGCCGGATTCCCCTGGCCCTGGAAAAGATGCACGCCGTGGCCGCGCTGCCGGCCGGCGGCCTGGGGCGGGTGGCCGTGTCGGGATTTAACGCCGATGGGCAGATCGTTCGCGGCATGCTGACCCCGGAACTGGCTTCGAAGCTCTATCTGCGCATCGCCGCCACGGTGGCCAAGGACGAGATCGTGGACGGCTTTTTTTTCCTGACCCCGCCCGCCTGGGCCCAGGGCGTGTCGCCGCGCACCATGGCCCCGATCCTGGCGCAGGCCGGCAAGGTGCTCTGGCGCGTGGGCCGCATGGACGAGTCCGGCAAGTATCTGCAGGCCGCCATCACCGCCGACCCCGGCCTCGGTCAGGCGATGCTCTACCTGGCCCTGGTGCGCAAGCATCAGGGACGCGACGCCGAGGCGAAAAAGCTGCTTGATCAGGGGCTGGCCAAGGCCACGCCTTATGAACGGGAATACGTGCTTGGCGAATTCGCCTTCCTCGACGGCAACGAGACGGCGGCCCTGGACCACTTCCAGCGGGCCCTGTCCCTGTCGTCCGGCGACGATGTCATGCGGATGCGCGTGATCTCCCTGCTCGTGGCCGCCAACCGCTTCCCCCAGGCCCGGGAATACGCCAACTGGTATGAAACCAAGCTGGCCAAGGGCGACCGGGCCGTGTACGGCACCCTGGCCGTGGTCCGCCTGGAACTGGGCGATCCGGCCGGAGCCGAAACGCTCTACCGCAAGCTGCTGGCCGCCAATCCCAATTCCCTGGATTATCTGGCCGGATTCGGCCGGGCCCTCAATCGCCAGAACCGTTTCGCCGAAACGGTCAAGGCCCTGTCGCCGGCCTACGCCGCCACGGCCAACCCGGCCCTTGGCGGCGTGTTGTGCGAGGCGCTCATGGCCCTTGGCCGCTACCAGGACGTGATCCGGCAGGCCGAAATCGGTCTGGCGAAGCACCCCAAGGACAAGGAGCTGTTGCGCTTCGCCGCCGAGGCGTCGGAATTCACGCGGAATCTGGCCGCCTGCGAAGGCTACGCCCGCCGCTATCTGGCGCTCGATCCCAATTCGCTCAATCTGCAAAACATGCTTGGCCGGGTGCTGCTCGACCAGGAGAAATTCCCCGAGGCCAAGGCGCAGTTCGAGGCCATGCTGGCCAAGAACCCGGACCATCTGTCGTCGCTGCGCGGTCTGCTGAGCGTCTACCAGCTCACGGGTAAGGCCGCCGAAGCCTACAAGGTGGCCCAGCGCCTCAAGACGGCCGCTCCGGACGACGCCGCCGCCCGGATGAAATTCGCCATCGCCGCCGCCGGCGACCACAAGTTCCGGCCGGCCTACCCCGTCCTGGAAGACCTGCGCGACTTCGGCCCGGGCAGCGGCGTGCTGTGCCTGTACTACAGCGACGTGCGCGACACCGACGCCCCGGGCAAGGTGCGCCTGTCCCAGCTGACCGCCCACTTGCAGGCCGTGGCCGCCAGCAAGGGCACCTTCCTCAGCAGCAAGGCCCTGGCCGAACGCCCGGCGGGGCAGGCCGCCATCAAGCAAAAGGATATGAACACCGCGCCGGCGGTGCTCGTGCTCATCGACCGCACCGACGCCCGGGTGCTCGACAAGATCGACGCCGTGCTGGCCAACGTCGGCGGCAAGGCCGTCCTGGTGATCGGGGGCGAATCCCTGGTGCCGGGCACGCCTTACCTGCCCGACGACGCCCAGGTGAAGCGCCTGGTCCGCACGGGCCGCTGGTCCCTGGCCCTGACCGACCACAATCCTCCGAGCGTGATCGTCGGACCGGACGGCGAGACCGCCAGCCTGTGGAGCGTGGCCGGCGCCTCGCACGGCGTCACCGACACCGCGGCCATGGCCGCCGACATGGGCAAGCGCCTCAAGGCCCTCGATCCCAAGGGTGAGATCCTCGCCCAGAGCCGCCCGATCTTCTTCTACCCGAGCGGCAACGCCCCGGACGAACTGCTGGTGGCCGACGCCTCGGCCCGCAAGGCCTACGGCGAGGTGGTCAGCCAGCACTTCCCCATGGCCTTCGACCTCAACGCCGAAGGCTACTGGACCCCGGTGTCCAACCCGCGGCAGATCTCCTCCAAGGCCGTCACGCCGTCCTTTGACAACGCCGCCCTGGAACGCTGGCTCAACCAGAGCGACCCCATGCACCAGGTCTCCCTGGAGCTGGCCAAGGTCTACTCCTGGCATGAGCAGCTCGGGCAGGCCGACAACTACTTCAAGGAAGCCGCCGAGTTGAAGGTCAACCCGGCCGAGCTCACCTACAACAGCGCCGTCAACGCCTACTACGACCACGACGACCCCGAGGCCGTGCGGCTGGCCGAAAAGGCCGTGGAGCTGGCCCCGGATTCCGAGCGGGCCAAGATCCAGCTCGAACGGGCCAAGCTGCGCACCCGGCCCCAGGTCGGCGCCTCGGTCAACACCTGGTGGGACAGCGACAACCGCCATTACTGGTGGTACGGGCTCGACACCAACGTCCACGCCACCGACAGCCTGATCATCTTCGCCAAGGGCGGCCGGGTCGAATGGTCCATCGACAGCTACCAGCGCCGCGGCCAGATGCTCAAGGCCATAAGCAACACACAGTCCAACGGCTACCTGTCGGCCTCCGACGTGTACAACGTGCTCAATTCCCGGCGCACCCAGTACCTGGACGGCGAGGACCTGACCGTCGGCGGTCGCTGGTTCTTCCATCCCCGCTTCTGGTTGGAAGCGCAGGGCCAGCTGACCAACACCGATGGCGGCCCGTCCACCTGGTTCAACGGACAGGTCACCCTCCATGGTCCCTTCGCGCCCAAGGGCGCCAAGATCGACGGCACCTGGGACATCCAGGCCGCCCACGAGCGCATCGATACCGTGGAAGCCATCGAGGAACAGATCATGGCCAACCGCCTGAGCCTGTTCAGCCACAACCGGATTCTCGATTTCTGGGATGTGTTCGTGAACCTGCACGGCATCTCGCGCACCGACGGCAACCGGACCGTGTCCGTGGACGGCCGGGTGTTGCGCCGGCTCTTCGAGTACCCGCTGTTCGCCGTGGGCTATGCCTTCCAGTTCGCCAACAGCGACCGCAACCCCTTCGAATACTGGGCGCCGCTCGATCTGGCCACCCACCTGGCCTACGCCACCTTCGGCTACTCGCCGACCCGCTGGTTCAATATCAACGGCAGCGTGGGCTACGGCCCCTCCTGTGACCGCGACAATGATTGGCGCGGTATCTGGCGGGCCAACGGCGGCATGGACATTACCATGAAAGAACGGTTAAAGTTGTCCCTGAAGTACTCCTACTTCAGCTCGCCAACCTATAACCTCAATGAAGCATGGGCAGGCATAACCTATACATTCTGATGCGGAAAACTGATGTGCGCCTCGGGTTCGCCCTGGCGCTTCTCCTGGCGGTGTGCAGCGCCTGCGCCCTGTGGGCCTGCACGCCGTCCTCCGAAAAATCGGAACACACCGCCAGCACCCCGGCCGGCCCCCTCGCGCCGCTGCCGCCGGACGGCCTGACCGCCTGGATCGCGGATTGGGATCTGGACCGGGGCATGGCCGAATGGAAGGCGCACCCCGGCCTGTTCGACTCGGTCCGGGTGTTCGCCGCCTACTTCAACCAACAGGACGAACCCTACCTGTCGCCGCAGTGGAGCAACCTCCTTGGCGACGACGTCCGCCACACCTTCGGCTCCACCCCGGTTTTCCTGACCGTGGTCAACGACCTGAGCACGCCCTCGGGCAAGGGCAACAAGCTCAAGGACCCCGAACTGGTCCAACGGCTGGTGTCGAGCCCCGAAGCCCGCGCCAAACATATCGAGGCCCTGCTCGCCCTGGTCCGCCGCCATCGGTTCCAGGGGCTGGAAATCGACTACGAAAACGTCACGCCATCGGTGTGGCCGGAATTCCTGGTGTTCGTGCGGGAGCTCTACCAGCGGACCCAGGCCGAGGGCGTGTCCCTGGCGGTCCTGCTGCAACCGCAGCGCCGCTATCTGGAAACCGCCCTGCCCGTGGGACCGTCGTATGTGTTGATGGGCTACAACCTTTTTGGTTTCCATTCCGGGCCCGGCCCCAAGGCCACGCCCAAATTTCTGGCCGAACAGGCCGATGCCCTGCGCAACCTGGGCGTCCTGGACGTCACCCGGCTGGCCCTGGCCACCGGGGGCTTCGACTGGACCGCGCCCCGGGCCGCCAAGCAGCTGGGCGAGGCCGAGGCCTCCAGCCTGCTCGCCAAGCAAAAGGCCGCGACCTCGCGCGATGCGGACAACGGCTATCTGGTTTCCCACTATACCGATGGCAAGGGCCAGCGGCACGACGTCTGGCACGCCGACGCCCAGACCTTCGCCACCCTCTGGCGGGCCGCCCAATCCGCCGGGTTCAGCCGTCTGGCCATCTGGCGGCTCGGGGGCAATTCCCCGGCCTTGTTCGACTGGCTCGCCACCCTCAAGCATTAACCCGGAGGACTACTCCATGCACGCACGCCGCTTTGCCGTATTCGGCGGTTTGTTGTCTTGTTGCCTGCTGACGGCCGTCCTGGCCGGCGCCGCCTTCGGGCAGGGCCTGACCCCGGCCACCCGGGGAGCGCCCCTGCCGGGCAACGGCCCCCGGGCCTACGTGGCCATCGTCATCGACGATCTGCCCAATTTGCAGCTATGGTCCCAATTGGCCACCGACTGCGACACCTACGGCCTGAAGGCCACCCTGGCCCTCAACACGGAAAAGGCCACCCCCGCCGACTACGCCATCATCGCCAAGCATCTGGCCAAGGGCCACGAACTGGCCAACCACACCCGCGACCACGTCGCCGTGGCTCCGGGCGCGGTCATCCGGCTGCGCTACTACAATCCCGCGGCCAAGTCGGCCCATGTCACGGTGGTGCAGTCCGCCGAGCGGCTGCGGCTCACTGTCAACGGCGAATCCACGCCCCTGGCCGAGTTCAATCTGTCCGAGGACGGCCCCACGCCGAACCTGCGCAAGCTCGTCGACGCCTTGAACGACACGCGCGGCGTGACCGCCGAACTGGGCGACCCCTACTACGCCAACATCCGGTCGCGTTTTCTGGCCGACAAGGGCGACCTGGACATCTTCTTCAAAAACGGCCTCGTGCCCCTGTTCGTGGATACGTCCAAAAACGCCCGCTACGAAATGGCCGGAGCCCTTGAGGACATCAAGGCCGGACTGCCCGAGGCCAAGGTCACCTCCATGGTGTACCCGTTTCTGGTCAGCGACGCCGTGTCCCGGCAGATCGCCGGGGATCTGGGCATGACCTGCGGCCGTATCGGCACGGCCGGCTTCGCCGCCCTGGGCGCGCCCGGCGGCTATGACCTGTACCGCATCTACGCCGGCAAGCCCCGCGACCTGTTCGGCCAGGACCCGTCCAGCGCGGACTTCCAACACAAGGTCCAGGCCTTCTTCAAAAAGATCAAGGAAATCGGTGGGGTGCTCTGCCTGTACTCCCACGGCCCAGACGAATTCACCAACGAGCAGTGGAAGGGCCTGCTGCCGCTTCTGGCCAAGGACAAGCAGGTGGCCTACGTCAGCCTGCATGATCTGGCCGCCGCCGTGACCAAATTGGGCACCCTGCGCGACGGCCGCTATTATCTCGACAAGAAGTAAGTCCGCGTCGGGACCCACCGCCCGGCGGTGGTGGGTCCCGCCCAAACCGTCCGCCGCCTTCCGAACCGCCCCACCCGTTTGTTTTTGTCTGCCGCCGCATGAAGGGGAACTAGGCGTTCGCCCGCGAAAAGTGTTTCGTCCTGACCCGGCCGACTATTTTCTCCAGAGATTGAGACGTTTTTCACCATGATGCGGGTCGTTGGTCCAGTCAGTGTCCAGCCAACAGACATGTAAAGCTTGCATGTCCAGTTTCCGGACATTATCCCCGGACGTTTGCTTCCGGCAAACGGGCTATTATCCTTATTTTACATAGAAAATAAAAAGTTTCACCCAGCCTGCGTTCTGGACCGGCTCTTGCTCTTGTCTTTCTGCTTCGCAGCGAAAAACAGCGGGACTCCGGACAAGACGGTCGCCGACTTCGCGGACCAACCCTTGCGGCGGGAAACGAACGCGAAAACCGGCCGGCTCCGGTCAATCGGAAACGCGGCGCGCCTGGCGCGACGCCCCCCTTTCGCAACGAAACGCGGCCACGTGTTGTGGTCGCCCCATAACCAGCAACCACCATTGGAGGACGCTATGGCGGTTCAAGAGCAAGTTTACGGCTTCTTCATTCCCAGCGTGACGTTGATCGGTATCGGCGCTTCCAAGGAAATCCCCGGGAAAATCAAAGCGCTTGGCGGCAGCAAACCCCTGCTTGTCACCGACAAGGGCGTGGTCGGGGCCGGCATCTGCAAGCAGGTCACCGACCTGCTCGACGCCGCCAACATGCCCTATGTGATCTACGACGAGACCGTGCCCAATCCCACTGACAAAAACGTCAGCGACGGCGTGGAGATATACAAGAAAAACGGCTGCGACAGCCTCATCACCCTGGGCGGCGGTTCGTCCCATGACTGCGGCAAGGGCATCGGCCTGCTCGTCTCCAACGGCGGCAAGATCCACGACTACGAAGGCATCGACAAGGCCACCAAGCCCCTGATGCCCTATCTGGCCGTCAACACCACCGCCGGCACCGGTTCGGAGATGACCCGCTTCGCCGTCATCACCGACACCTCCCGCCACGTGAAAATGGCCATCGCCGACTGGCGCATCACTCCGGGCATCGCCATCGACGACCCGGTCCTGATGGTCGGCATGCCCCCGGCGCTGACCGCCGCCACCGGCATGGACGCCCTGACCCACGCCGTGGAAGCCTTCGTGTCCACCATCGCCAACCCCATGACCGACGCCTGCGCCGTGGAGTCCATCAAGCTGGTCTTCAAATACCTGCGCAAGGCCGTGGCCAACGGCCAGGACCTGGAAGCCCGCGAAGGCATGTGCTTCGCCCAGTACCTGGGCGGCATGGCCTTCAACAACGCCAGCCTCGGCTACGTCCACGCCATGGCCCACCAGCTGGGCGGCTTCTACAACCTGCCCCACGGCGAGTGCAACGCGCTGCTTCTGCCCCACGTCGAGCAGTTCAACCTGATCGCCAAGGTGGAGAAGTTCGCCGAGATGGCCGAGATCATGGGCGAGAACATCGCCGGCATGTCGCCTCGCGACGCCGCCGAACTGGCGCTCAAGGCCATTCGCCAGCTGTCCACCGACGTCGGCATCCCGGCCACCCTGGTCGAGCTCGGCAAGCGTTACGGCAAGGAAGTCAAGGCCGGCGACATCCCGACCATGACCGCCAACGCCCAGAAGGACATCTGCAAGTTCACCAACCCGCGCTGCGCCACCGACAAGGACGTGGCCGCCATCTACACCGGCGCGCTGTAGGCCTGCCCGCCGCGCGGCGACAAAACGCCCGTGCGTGGTCCACACGCACGGGCGACCGCGCCGGACCGCCTCCCGGGACGCGCGCGCCGTCCCGGGAGCGGCCCCCGGCGCGACATCGAACAAGGGCTCGTCAGGCGCGGAGAATTCTCCGCCATGGTGCCAACCGCCGCGACGAATGCCGCCCACGCCGAAACGGGCCCTTTTTCGATGCCTCCCCGGCTCCCGCCACGGGAGCCGCTCCTACCACTTCCGATAGGGCAGAAACTTGCCGTTTAAGGTCACGACCACCCGGTCGCCCTTGGGATCGGCCTTGCGATCCACGGACAGTTCGAAATCGATGGCGCTCATGATGCCGTCCCCGAATTCCTCGTGGATGAGCTCCTTGAGCGTGGTGCCGTAGACCTGCGTGATCTCGTGGAAGCGGTAGATCAGCGGATCGACCGGCACGGTCGCGTCCAGGCTGCCCTTCATGGGATATTCCTGCAGGGCCTGGGCCACGTCCGGTCCGAGGCCGAGCACCGAAACGGCCGCCTGGGCCTCGGCGGGGTCCATGCTGTTCTGGCCGAGCAGGGCCGAAGTGACCCAGACCTTGTCCCGTCCGACCTTCGCGGCGATGGCCGCCCAGGTCAGCCCTTTTTCCTTCTTGGCGGCCAAAATGGCCGCGGTGGCGTCCTTGCGGGTCATACGCGCCTCCTTGTGCGTTTTTCCCGCAACCTACGCCCCCACATCCCTTCGGACAAGCCGGCACCCGCCTCGCGGACAATCCCCCCAAAGCGACGCCGACGTTGACGCCGGCGGCCCTGGCCTTTACTGCACGGGGCGGACCGGGCCGCGCCGGTCCCGGCGTCCCGCCGGCCGGCGCGCGGGGACAGGCGCCCCGACCGCCCGGCCCGGCTCCCCGGCCCGACATCTCCACAGGAGGCACGAACCACCATGGCCCGCATTCTGTACGGCGTGCACGGCACCCAGCACGGACATGCCATCCGCGCCCTCATCCTGGCCCGCCGCCTGCGCGCGCTTGGCCATGAGTTCCTGTTCGTCTCCAGCGAAGAGGGGGCCGAACTGCTGTCGCGGGAATTTCCGGTGGAGCGTTTCGAAAACCCGGGCACGCGCTATAAAAACCAGCGCCTGGACACCCCGGCCACCCTGCGTCTGGCCGCGCGCACCCTGGTCCGGCGCGGCCGCGAGCTGTCCCGGCTGGCCGCCATGATCGCGGACTTCAAGCCCGACCGCGCCATTTCCGATTACGAATATTTCGTGCCCATCGCGGCGAAACGGGCCGGCATCCCCTGCCTGTCCCTCGATCACCAGCACGTCATTTCCTGCTGCGCCCACGACGTGCCGCCAAAGCTCCGGCCCGATTACTGGGGCATCCGCGCCTCCATCCGGTTTCTTTTCTCCGCCGCCACCGACTATCTGGCCATCTCGTTCTACCAGCCGCCGCCCAAACCCGGGGCCCGGGCGCTGGTGGCCCCGCCCATCCTGCGTCAAAGCGTGCTCGAACGCGCTCCGAGCCGGGGCGAGCACATCCTGGTCTACCAAAGTTGCGGCATCTGCGACGCCTTCGCACCCTATCTGCGCGGCATCGACCGGGAATTTCGCGTCTACGGCTACCGCATGGACAAGGTGGACGGGAACCTGACCTTCCGGGACTATTCCGAGACCGGGTTTCTCGACGATCTGGCCTCGTGCGCCTATGTCATCTGCGGCGGCAGCCACAACCTCATGAGCGAGGCGCTGTATTACGGCAAGCCCGTGCTGTCGTTTCCCGTGGCCGGAGCCTTCGAGCAGCAGCTCAACGCCCTCTATCTGGAGCGCCTGGGCTACGGCCGGGCCGCCGCCATGGACCGGCTGACGCCGGAACTCGTGCCGGACTTCGAGCGGGACCTCGCCGCCATGCGCCAACGCATCGCGGGCGGCCGGTTTTGCGGCAACGACACGGTCTTTGCGCTGGTGGAGGCCTTTTTGCGCCAGGGCGCGCTGCCGGGGAGGTCGTAAATGCCGCCTGCCCTCTGGCCTAATGCCGCGCCTTTTTCTACACTCCCCCAACCGCATCCCACAGAGCAAAAGGAGAGTTCCATGCGCCGCGTCCCGACCCTCGTGGCCGCCATCGTCGCGTTTTTCGCGCTGGCCGCCCCGTCCCTGGCCGCCGACAAGCCGCTTGTTTTCGGCATGCTGCTCGTCGGTCCCTACAACGACAAAGGCTACAGCCAGGCCCAATACGAGGGGGGCAAGTACGTCGAGGCCCACCTGCCCGGCGCCAGGATGCTCTATCTCGACAAGGTCAATCCGGCCGACCGCCCGGGCGTCACCATCCCGCAGGTGGTGGACGATCTGGCCGACAAGGGGGCCACGCTCATCCTCGCCGGCTCCGACGACATGAAGGACGGCATCCGCGAGGCCGCCCAGCAGCATCCCGACCTGACCTTCATCCACATTTCCGGCGATGACGTGCTGACCGGCAAGGCTCCGAAAAACCTCGGCAACGTCTTCTCCAAGATGGAATACGCCAAGATGATGGCCGGCTTTTCCGCGGCCATGACCACCAAGACCGGCAAGATCGGCTTCCTGGGACCGCTGATCAACGACGAGACCCGCCGGTTGGCCGACGCCGCCTACCTGGGCGCGCGCTACGCCTGGGAAAAGGTGCGCGGCAAAAAGGCCGGGGACCTGCAGTTCAAGGTCACCTGGATCGGCTTCTGGTTCAACATCCCGGGCGTGACCTCCGATCCCAACCAGGTGGCCGGCTCCTTTTTCGACCAGGGCTACGACGTGGTGATTTCCGGCATCGACACCCCCGAGGCCCTGACCGTGGCCGCCGCCCGCCGCAAGGCCGGCGCCGATGTCCACGCCCTGCCCTACGACTACAAAAACGCCTGCGAAAGCGCCCCGGAAGCCTGCCTGGGCGTGCCCTACTTCAACTGGGGCCCGCCGCTGCTTTCCATCGCCAAGGCCGTGGCCGACGGCAGCTACAAGCCGGCCTTCACCTGGCTTTCCCCGGATTTCAAGAATCTCAACAATCCGGACAAGAGCCCGGTGGGATTCATGCCCGGTGCGGGCCTCACCGCCGCCAACAAAAAGGCCCTGGACGCCTTTGTCGCCGACCTCGGCTCGGGCAAGGTCGATCTCTTCGCCGGCCCGCTGGAATACCAGGACGGCACGGTGTTCGTGCCGGCCGGCCGCACGGCCACGGAAAAGGAATTGTGGTTCTGTCCCCAGCTGTTGCGGGGCATGGAAGGCGCCAGCGCCTCCAAATAGACGCGTTACCGGGGTTTTCGTGGACGTTGTCCTTTCCCATATCGTCAAGCGGTTCGGCGCGCTGCTCGCCAACAACGACGTCAGCCTGACGCTGCGCGCCGGCCGCATCCACGGCCTGCTCGGCGAGAACGGGGCCGGCAAGTCCACGCTCATGCGTGTGCTGTGCGGCGTGCTGGCCCCGGATTCCGGGACCATCAGCATCGACGGCCGGTCCCAGGCCCGGCTCACGCCCGAGGGCGCGGCCCGGCTCGGCATCGGCATGTTGCCCCAGGACCCGCTGGATTTCCCGCCCCTGGCCGTCTGGGAGAACTTCGCCCTGGGCGGCGGCCCGGTGCTCACCCGGGCGCAGGCCCACGAGCGTCTGGCCGCCGTGTGCGCGCGCATGGGCTTTCGCCTGCCCGCCGACCGGCCCGTGTCCGACCTGACCGTGGCCGAGCGCCAACACCTGGAACTGGCCCGGCTGTTCGACCGCGACGTGCGCCTGCTCATCCTGGACGAACCGACCTCCGGCATCTCCCCGGCCCAGAAGGAGACCCTTTTCGCCGTGCTGCGCAACTTCGTGGCCGACGGCGAACGGCTGGTGGCCCTGGTCACCCACAAGCTGGCCGAGGCCAGGGAACTGTGCGACGAGGTCGCCATCCTGCGCCAGGGCCGGCTGGCCGGGTCCTTTGCCGCGCCGCTGGACGGGCAGGCCATCCTCACGGCCATGTTCGGGGATCAGGCCTGCTGCTCCCTGGCCGAGGCCGTGCCGCCCCTGCCCCCGGTGTCCTGCCGCGGCGGCGGGACCAGACCGGTGGTCTGCGCCACGGACCTCGTCATCGCCGACGAAAAGACCGTGCTCAAGGACGTGGCCCTGTCCATCGCCCCGGGCGAGATCGTGGGACTGGCCGGCATTTCCGGCGGCGGCCAGGAAACGCTGCTGCGCGGTCTGGCCGGCATCGCCCCGGCCGTGGCCGGCTCCCTGGAAGTGGACGGCCGCGACCTCGCCGGCAAACCGGCCACGAACTTCTTGCGGGCCGGCGTCCATTACCTGCCGGCGGCGCGCATGGAGGAAGGGCTTTTCGCGGGCCTAAGCCTCCTCGACCACGTGCGGCTGGCCTTTCCCGACCGGCGCGGCGAGGCCCGGACCATCTTCGCCGAACGCTGCGTGGGCCGCTTCCGCCTGACCGACACGCCCGACGCCCGGGCCGATTCCCTGTCCGGCGGCAACCAGCAACGCCTGCTCCTGTCGCTGATCCCGGACGACACGCGGCTGCTTCTGGCCGACAACCCCACGCGCGGCCTCGACGCCGCCTCCATCGCCCAGATCTGGGACCATTTCCGCGAACGGGCCGCCGCCGGCGCGGCCGTGCTCTTTTTCTCCGAGGACCTCGACGAGCTGCTCGCCCATGCTGAACGCGTGCTCATTTTCTACAACCGCGACCTCACGGCCGACCTGCCGGCCGACGGGCTGCACCCCGGCCGGGTGGGCGATCTCATGACCGGTCGGGCCTCGGCCGACGAGGAGGCGGCATGACCGGACGCACCCTGCCCCTGGCCCGGGCCGGCTTCGCCCTGGCCCTGGCCCTTGGCGTCACCCTGGTCATCCTGCTGGCCGCCGGCGCGCCGCCGCTGACCACCCTGGACGTCATGCTCAAAGGCGGGCTCGGCTCGTCCTCGGCGCTGCTGCGCACGCTCTCGGCCTTCACGCCGCTGCTGCTGTGCGGCGCGGCCCTGTGCGTGACCTTTGCCGCCAACCTCTGGAACATCGGCGTGGAGGGACAGATCACCATGGGCGCGATTTTCGGCCTGTGGTGGCTGCGTCTGGCCGATCCGGCCGGCGGGCTGCCGGCCGGGCTGGACACGACGCTGGCCCTTGTGGCTGCGGCCGGCGGCGGCATGGTCTGGGCGTTGCTGGCCGGGGTGCTGCGCACCCACGGCCGGGTGCACGAAATCTTTTCCGGCCTGGGGCTCAACTTCGTGGCCATGGGCGTGTCGTTGTGGCTCATCCTCGGCCCCTGGAAACGCCCGGGCATGGCCTCCATGAGCGGCACCCAGCCCCTCGATGCGGCCCTGTGGCTGCCGGCCCTGGGCGGCCGGCCCATGAGCCTGGTCGGCCCCATCCTGGCCGTGGCCGCCTTTGCCGGCGTGGCCTGGCTGCTGCGGCGCACCTTTTTCGGCCTGACCCTGGCCGCCGTGCGCCAGAATCCCCTGGCCGCCACCCGCCTGGGCCTGCGGCCCAAGGCCCGCATCCTGGCCGCCATGGGCATCTGCGGCGCCCTGGCCGGGCTGTCCGGCGGCATCCTGGTCACCGGACTCTACCACCGCCTGATCCCGTCGATTTCCGGCAACTACGGCTACACCGCCATCCTGGCCGTGCTGCTGGCCTCGGGCAGCCTGCGCGCCCTGCCCCTGGCCTGCCTCTTTTTCGCCGTGCTGACCGTCGGCTCCATCCAGCTGCCCTTGTCCCTGTCCCTGGACTCGTCCCTGGCCGGGGTCGTCCAGGGCGTGCTCGTGCTGACGATTTTCGCCGCCCGCAGGCTCTGGCCGGCGGGATTCCGGAGGGGCGCATGACCTTCGCCTACGCCCAGGCCCTGTTCGCGGCCGTGCTCTTTTCCGCCGCGCCGCTCATGCTGGCCGCTCTTGGCGAGACCATTTCCGAACGGGGCGGCATTATCAACCTGTCCATGGACGGCACGGTCCTGTTCGCGGCCATGGCCGCCTTTGCCGTGGCCCGGCTGTCCGGCAATCCCTGGCTGGGACTGGCCGCCGGGGCCGGAGCCGGCGGGCTGGTGGCCCTGGTGCTGGCCGTGTTCGGGCTGGTGCTCGGCGCGTCCGAGCTGGCCGTGGGATTCGTGCTCACGCTTTTTTGCCGCGAGCTGGCCTACTTCGTCGGCCACGGCGTGGCCCGGCAGGCCGGACCGGACCTCGGCAGCCTGCACGTCCCCGGCCTTGTCGACATCCCCTTTCTGGGACCGGCGGTCTTCGGCCAGAGCCCGGTGGTGCTTGTCAGCCTCGTGATGGTCGGCGTGGTCTGGTTTTTCCTCATGCGCACGCGCCCGGGGCTGGTGCTGCGGGCGGTCGGCGAATCGCCCAAGGCCGCGGCCAGCCGGGGCGTGGCCGTCAAAAAGGTCCAGTTTTTGTGCTGTGTGACCGGGGGCCTGCTCGCCGGCTGCGCCGGCGCGGCCTATTCCCTGGCGGTCAAGCCCGGCTGGGGCCATCCGCAGGGCTGCGAGGGCGCGGGCTGGATCGCCCTGGCCATTGTCATCTTCGGCGGCTGGAAGCCGGCCCGGGTGGCCCTGGGCGCGCTTTTTTTCGCCGCCATCCAGGTGGCCGGCATCGCCTTGCAGGACGCCCTGCCCGGCCTGTCCGGGGCGCTGTTTCAGATCGCCCCCTTCCCGGTGATGATCCTGACCCTGCTCGTGGTCAACCTGCGCCGCTCGGCCGCGTTTCGCGAGGCGGCCAGACGCGTGCCCCTGCTCGGCCACCTGATGCCGCGCAGCGCCGGCGGCGCGCCCGGGGCCATCGTCGGCGCGCTGGACCGGGGATTTTAACGGGAAAGCCGGCATAAATGGTCAAGGAAAAAGGCTTCGCCGGCCAAGGAACGCCACCCCCGAAGGCCCGCCATGACGCAGGAGGCGTCCCGATGCTTTCGGGCATCCACGGAGAATGAAAGAAATTTTGGTCTCTTGACCTTGCAATCCGCCACGCCGGATTTCGAGGACGCGAAGCGGGACGCGTCCCGTCTGCATCGTCCGGCCGGCGCGGTTGCCACCACGGCGTAATTGCGTTAACGCAACGCGAAGTCGCGAGCAGCCGCGTCACAAAACCCTGCCAAACGGACCGGAGCGCCATGAGAAAACGACCGCTTACCCCGGAAACCTACTATCGCCTGCCCTGGAATCTGGCCGACAACGCCATCACCTGGCTTGAGCCCACCACGAAGTGCAATTTGTACTGTGAGGGCTGCTACCGCGAAAACGACCCCGATGGGCACAGGCCCCTGGCGGATGTCATCCGGGAGTTGGAAACGGTCAAGAAGCTGCGGCGCACCGACGGCATTTCCATTGCCGGCGGCGAACCCCTCATTTATCCCGATATCGTGCCGCTGGTGCGTTACGTCGCCTCCAAGGGTTGGAAACCCATCATCAATTCCAACGGACAGGCGCTGACCCCGGAACTCGTGCGCGAACTCGCGGCCGCCGGCGTCGTCGGCTTCACCATGCACGTGGACTCCCACCAGCGGCGTCCCGGGTGGAAGGGGGCCAGCGAAAAGGATCTGTGCGAACTGCGCCTCAAGCTCGCCGAGATGATCCACGAGCACGGCAAGGGGCAAATCGCCTGCTCGTTTAACGCGACCATCTACCGCGACACCCTGGCCGACATCCCCATGCTCACGCAGTTTGCCCAGGAGCACATCGACATCATCCAGACGATGGTGTTCATCCTGTTCCGCTCTGCCAGAAAAAAGAACAATTTCGACGTGTTCGTCCACGGCAAGCCCGTCGACGTCGGCAATCTCGTCTACCAGCTCGACAACCAGGAAGACCACCAGGACATCGTGTCCCAGGAAATCGCCGACGCCATCCGGCTGACCTACCCGGACCACGAACCCTGCGCCTATTTGAACGGCACCGAGGACCCGCTGTCCATGAAATGGCTGCTGACGCTGCGCGCCGGCACCAAGGACGAGATCCTCGGTTACCTCGATCCCAAGTTCGCCGAGTGGACGCAGATTTTCCACCACCTCTTCTTCGGCACCTATCTCGCCTATTCCCGGCCGTGCTGGATGCGCTGGCTGCAAAAGCTGGCCCTGGTCGCGCCGTTTAACGCCAGCCTGCGCAGAATTTTCGGCAAGCTGCTGCTGCGGCCGAAGATGTGGAACAAGTCCGTCAACATCCAGTCCATCATGGTCATCCAGCCCTGCGACCTCCTCGAAAACGGTCGGCAGGACATGTGCGACGGCTGCCCCGACTCCATCGTGCACGACGGCAAGATGGTCTGGAGCTGCCGCGTGGACGAACTGGAAAAATTCGGCGCCTTCATCCAATGCGCCCCGCGCGGCTGCTGCGGCGGCAAGCCCGCCCCCGCGCCCGAAACCCCGGCCGAGCCCGTAGCGGCCCCGGCCCCGGAGCCCGAACCCGAAGCCAAGCCGGAACCGCAACCGGAACCGGCCCCCGCGCCGCAACCGGAACCGATCCCGGAACCGAAGCCCGAGCCGGCTCCGGAACCAGCTCCCGCGCCCGAGCCTGAGCCCGAACCGGAACCAGCCCCTGCGCCGGAACCGCAGCCCGAGCCCACCCCCGAGCCGGAACCGACTCCCGAACCCGAGCCGGAGCCTGCGCCCAAGCCTGAGCCGGAGCCCAAGCCGGAGCCGGAGCCGGAGCCCGAACCGACGCCGGAACCGCAGCCGGAGCCCGAACCGACGCCCGAGCCCAAGGCCGAAACAGTTCCCGCGCCCCGGCCCGACACCGCGCCGGCCGCCCGGGAAATCCATCAGCCGGCCGTCAAAATCGACGTGCCCCCGGCGGTGATCGCGCCCAAGGAAGAACCCGAGGCCAAGCCCGAGCCCGAGGCCAAAGTCGAAGCCGCGCCCGAACCGGCCGCGCCTGAAATCAAGCCCGAGCCGGAACCGGCGGCAACAGCGGAAGCCGCGCCCGAACCCGCGCCGCAGGCGGAGGCCAAGGCCGAACCGGCGCCGGAAGCCAAAGCCGAGCCCGAGCCCAAGGAAGCGGCCAAGGTCGAACCCGAAGCCAAACCGGCAGCCAAACCGGCCAAGACCGCCAAGGCCAAGGCGACCAAGAGCAAAGCCACCAAGGCCAAAACGGACAAGGCCGCCGACAAATCCAAGGCCGCGTCCGCCAAAAAGGCCGGCAAGACCACCAAAAAGAAGTCCAAGGCCAAATAAAGTAGCCAGAGGTCTTTTTCCCTGGCGGCCGCCAACGCGGCCGCCAGGGGGAATCCCCAATGTCCCAAGACACCCCATCCTCACCCCCCGGGAAACCCGCCCGACCTTCCTACGGCATCCTTTCCAAATTCGCCCACCTCGCCGGCGCCCAGTGGATCCATGACGGACTGCACACGTTTTTCCTGATCTATCTGGCCCGGTTGTCCACCAGTGACTACGGCGAATTCATGGTGGCCTTCGGTCTGGCCTCCATCATTCTCTTTCTGGGCGAATTCGGCCTCAACCAGCCGCTGGTCACCGCGCTCAGCAAGAAATACAGCCACAAGGGCGACATCCTGGCCCAGTACACGCTGCTCAAAAGCATCCTGCTCGTTTCGGGCTGGATCGGCGTGGTGATCTTCATCTTCTGGCAGGGCTATACGGCGGGACTCAAAAACCTCGTCATGGTCATCTCGGCCGGCGTGGGCATGGAAGCCATTGCCAGCTCCTTTTTCGTGGCCATCCGGGTGGAAGGCCGGCAGGACCTGGAAAGCCGCATCCGCGTGGTTTCCGGGGTGCTCGGCTACGGCTACGCCATTTCCCTGTTGACGCTCGGGGCCGCGCCGCACTGGATCGCCCTGTTCAAGGTCATCGAGAATCTGTCCAATCTGGCGGGCGGCGTCTGGATGGCGCTCAAAAAGACCGACTTCACCGGCCTGACCCTCAAGCGCAAATCCCTGGCCCGCACCTGGGCCACGGCCAAGCACGGCACGGTGTTCGTGCTCATGGCCCTGGCCGCCATCCTCTACAACAAGGCCAACCTCTATTTCCTGCAGGGGCAGGCCGGCCCGACCAAGGTGGCCCAGTACAGCGTCACCTGGGAGCTGGTGGACGGCATCTCCATCCTGGTGTCCAACCTGCTGCTGCGCAGCGTCCTCTACCCTCTGTTCGTGCGCCTGTGGAAAAGCGACCGGAGCGAATTCAGCCGGCTGGCCAACAACTCCGTGCGCTGGCTCATCGGGGCCTCGCTGCCCATCATGTTCGTGCTTTTCATCGAGTCCGACCGCATCATCGGGCTGGTCTACGGCGGGGCCTACCACGACGCCATGTGGATGCAGAAATGGCTGGTCGGCACCATCATCTGCGGCTTCATCCACAACCTGTCCGCCTACCTCATGATGAGCCAGGGCAAGCAACGCCTGCTCCTTTTCATCTACATCGGCGGACTGGCCCTCAACCTCTCCCTGTGCGCCACCCTCATCCCGGCCGATCCGCTGCTCGGCACCTGCCTGGCCATCCTCATCACCAAGGCCGCCGTGGCCGTGACTACCACGAGCTATTGCCAGGCCACCATGCGCATCATCGACCTCAAGTCCATGTGGCGCATCGGCGTGGCCTGCGCCTGCGGCGCGGCGCTCTACTTCGGCACACGCCCCCTGGGCGTGCGCGAGCTGTCCGAAGCGCTCGTGCTCGTGCCCTTCGTCTACCTCATCTTCCAGTGGAAAAAAGAACTGGCCGCCCAAAAGGCCCAGGTCGGCCTCAAGTAAAGAAGAAGATGCCTCCGGCGGCCGGGAGGGGGTCACCCCCTCCCGGACCCTCCCGAAAGGGGCGGACGGATGTTGGGTCGTTCGGGTGCCCTAGTGTCTGGTGGCGGGGCTTCGAACGTTTGCTGGCGCAATTTTGCCCAGGCAAAGCCTGGGCAAAATTGCGCCAGCAAGGTGCGCCAGCGTCGCTCCGCGCCGCAGCAAGAATTCTTCTATCGAGGGGGTCCGGGGGGCATCATGCCCCCCGGCCGCCGGAGGCGTCTTTCCTCTTCTCCCTTACCGCCTCATGACGCTCCTCACCACGCCGCCCCAGCCGACCTTGTAGGCAATGCCGCGCCAGGACATGGTGTTGGTGGTGAAGGTGCGGCCGAAGCACCAGGCCAGCATGCCAAAGGTGGTCACGTAGCCCCGCAGCCAGGCCAGCCGGCCGATGGGGCGCGGGCACAGGCCGCGATAGACCAGCCCCAGCCCCAGAAAGGCCAGCAGGTAGGCCACGGCCCCCAGGGCCGCGCCCGCGCCGGCCAGCCCGAAAATCCAGGCCAGCAGCACGCCCAGGGCCAAAACCGGCGGCGCGGACAGGACAAGGACCGCCAGGATGGACACGAGCCAGCCCGGGGGGATGCAGAACTTGAGATAGAGCAGCTGGCGTGTGAGCCAATCGTCCCAGCGCGACAGCGTCATGCCGGCCATGGGCGTCTCCAGGCAGGCGGCGGCCACCGGCCAGGCGGCCACGCCGAACCGGTGCAGATACGGGCCCATGGAAAAATCGTCCACAATGTTGC
This sequence comes from Pseudomonadota bacterium, assembly GCA_023426275.1. GTDB lineage: Bacteria > Desulfobacterota > Desulfovibrionia > Desulfovibrionales > Desulfovibrionaceae > Solidesulfovibrio. Next base: position 32,868 of record JAFABC010000011.1, read on the forward strand.
GGCCCCACAACCGGCGCAGGTCGAAGCGCTCGAAAGCCCCCCGGGAAATGGCCATGGCCCCGCCCCAGGGCTGGGTGATGGCCCGGATGGGCTGGAGCAGATGCAGGGCCATGCAGGTGGTGGCCATGCCGATGGTGCCGGTCCGCCCGTCGCCGGGCACGATCTTGTGGAAGCCGCTGGTCATGGGCGCGTCGCCCCGGATGATGGGCGCGGCCAGATTGGTCAGGAAATGGCGGTCGGCCACGTGGCTCGAATCGCAGAACACGAACAGCTCGGCCGTGGACGCGGCCCGGATGCCGGCCAGGATGTTGTGGTTTTTCTGGCCGCACAGGCTGGCCGGCCCGGCCACGACCCGCAGCGCCCGGGGATCGTCGCCCTCCACGCCCGCGACGAGATCCACGGCCGGGTCATCCGCCGTGGCCGTGACGAATACGGCCGTGAAATCAGGGTAGTCCTGGTTAAGCAGCGAGGCGATGGCCTCGCGCATGCCGGGATGGTCGCCGGTGACCGGCACGATGACGGCCAGACGCGGACAGACCTCGGGCATGGGCTCCGGCCCCCGGCCGCCGCGCACATGGCGATGGCCAAGCAGATAGAGCGCCGTCAGGACCGCCAGTTGCGCGATCATGACCGCGAACGCGAAATATCCCACGAATCCTCCTGAGAAAAAAAGATGCCTCCGGCGGCCGGTGGGCATGATGCCCCTCGGACCCCCTCGATAATTCCCTGTGCGGCGCGAAGCGACGCTGGCGCACCTTGGCGGCGCAATGTCCCCAGGCAAAGCCTGGGGACATTGCGTCGCCAAACGTTCGAAGCCCACCCGGCCAACCGGGCCTCCGCCCGCCCCCTATTCGGGAGGGTCCGGGAGGGGGTGCCCCCCTCCCGGCCGCCGGAGGCATCTTCTCCTACCGCACCGCCCTAGCCCGGTCGGTGCGGCGTAGCGGCGGCAGGGCTCCGGGGCGTGTGGTCAAGCGGCACCTTCGTGGCCTGCACTTCGAGCTTGCTGCCGCCCTTTGTGGTCAGGATGCCGCAAATGGCGTCGCCCTTGGCGTCGCCCTCGAAGACATGGCCACTGCCGTGGACCATGTAGATATGGCCGTTAAAAACGGCGCCCACCACGTGGTAGATGTTGGTTTCGCCGGTCACGGCGACCACCACCACCTCGGCCTTGATGTTGTGTCCCTGCTGCTCCACCCGGGCCTGCAAATCGGAGCCGTACAGGGACCCCCGCCACAGGCCGGACAGGTTCCGCTCCCCGGCCAGGGCCGCCATGGACGGCGAGGTGAAAAGCAGCAGCAGGGCCGCCAGCATCAGTTGCGCGCAACGCATCATCAGGCACTCCCTTGGGCGGCCGGCGCGGGAAAGTCCCGACCGGCTTTGGCCATTGGGTCCGGGGCGTCTTTCCGCCGCGCGCAGCGCACGGGCGGACGTCCCGAACGGACATCGGGCCAACCGCCTACGCCGGCTGTGTGTCGGCCAGCACCTTGTCGAACACGGCTTCGTGACGGCGCACCATCGTTTCCATGGAAAAATGCTCCAGCACGCGCTGCCGGGCGTTGTGGCCGAATTCGCGGCGCAGGGCCTCGTCGGCCAGCAGCCGGGCGATGTTCTCGCCCAGGGCTTCGGCATTGCCCGGCGGGCACAAGAATCCGGTGCGCTCGGGCGCGACCAGATCGGGAATGCCGCCCACGGCCGTGGCCGCCACCGGAATCCCCATGCTCATGGCCTCCAGCAGCACGTTGGGCATGCCCTCGCGCACCGAGGCCAGGGCCACCACCGAGGCCTGCTGGAAAAACGGCCGGGGATCGGGCGCGGCCGGATAGGTGCGGATGGCGCCACGCACCGGGCTTCTGGCGGCCAGGGTGCGCACGCGCGTGCGTAGCGGCCCGTCGCCGACCAGCCACAGCTCGGCCCGGGGACGCCGGGCCACCGTGTGGGCAAAGGCCTGGATGAGCGTCTCGTGGTCCTTGTCCTCGCAAAACCGGGCCGGGCACAGCACCACCTCGCGCACCGGGCGCAGGTCCTCGGGCGGCGGCGCGAAGTGGTCCGTGTCCACGCCGTTGGCAATGCAGGTCACGGCCGATTCGGGCCGGCCCATCCCGGTGAGCGCCCGGGCCAGGGGCGAGGCGTTGACGATGTGGTGGGCGGCCAGACGGGCAAGCAGCCGTTCGTGCTGGCGCTTGATCGCCCCGCCGCCCCGGCAGGTGCCGACAATGGCCCGGAGGCCCCGCAGCCGGCCGAACACCCGGCCCCAGATGTTGGGCACGGCGGTCAGCGGCACAAGCAGGTCAGGCCGGTTGTCGGCCAGGGCCCGCCACAACGCCCGCAAGGCCCCCGCCCCCACCTTGGGCGCGGGGGAAAGCCAGGTGAGCGGAATGTCGGCGGAAGCGGCCCGGGGCGCGAAATCGCGCTTATCGGCCAGCATCCAGAATTCCGGAGCGAAGCGGGACCGGTCCAGGCGCGCGCCAAGCTCCAACGCCTGCCGCTGGGTGCCGCCGAACTCCAGATCCTGCAACAACATGACCACGCGGGCCGGTCGCGAAGCCTGGGGCATCAATACCCCATCAGCCCGCAACAGCGGGTGCACGAGGGCATGAGTCCCTCGGTGTGCAGGCTGGCCCGAAAGCGCCGGTAGGCTTCGGAATTCCACAACTCGGTGATGGTGTGGTCGCGCACGTTGCCGACGATGTAGTCATGGTAGTCCCGGCAGGGCGACATGTCGCCGTTGGAGTCGAGCTCCACGGCCTGATAGATGGAGATGCACCGGTCGTAGCCGAAGGTGGCGTCGTGATTGGTGTAGTATTCCCGCAGGTTGGCCAGCCCCGTGATGTTGGGGATGATGTTGACCGCCGGCTTGCCGAAGCCCTTGGAGCGGCGCTGCACCTCGGCCAGCTGCTTGTCCAGGGTCTCGTGGTCCTTGATGGTCCAGTCGCCCACCCAGCCCCAGTGGAGCTTGGGGGTGAAGCCGAAGCGTCGGGTGAAATCCTCGTCGTGGGCCTTGGCGCTCTTCTCGTCGATCCACCAGGACAGATAGTAGACGAACAGGTCCACCCGGTCCTTGTAGGCCTCGTAGATGTCCACGAGGTGGTTCACGTTGGCGCTCGAGATGGTGCACAGGGCCGCGACCAGGGGCAGATTGGTCTTGTGCGCCCGTTTGGCCTCCTTGATGGCGGCCAGGGATTCCTGGATGGTCTTGTAATTGTCGCCCCCGCCGGCGGACGGCCGGGCGGCGTTGTGCGTCTCGGGGGAATGCCCGTCGATGGAGACCTGCAACAGGAACATGGGCGCGGCGGCCAGCCGGTCGGCCGCGGCGGCCAGTCCGGTGGCGTTGGTGGCGATGGACGTGGGCATCCTGAGTTCGGTCGCCCGCTCGATGATGTCCAGCCAGCCCTTGTACAGGGTCGGCTCACCGCCCCAGAGGTAGACCGAGGGCCGGTGGCCGTTGCGGGCCAGATCTTCCAGAAGCTCGAGGTAGCGTTCCGGACTGATTTCCTGTTTCTTGAGGTCCTTGAGATTCTTGCCATGCAAAAATCCCTGGTCGCCCCATTGGCCGCAGGTATGGCAGCGCAGATTGCAGATGTCGGTGATGCGGATGGACAGCTGCCGGATGCTGCGGGCATGCCCGGTTTCGGCCCGGGGATTGAGGGCGGAAAACAGAATCTTTTCCTTCTCCAGCGCGATGAGGCGGCTGGCGATCCAGGGATGACGGGCCACCTTGGCGGTCTGCTTGAGGATGGTGCCAAGGGCGACGCTGCTGCGTTTGCTCATGAAGCCTCCAGTGCCATGACGGCGAATGTCGCATACGCCGAAAAAGCCCCTGGTTCAAGCCTGCCCCGGGCCGGGCGGGAAGGCCTCCCTTGCCCGCCGGAGCCGGCCGGGATAGGGTCGGGGTGCGGCGGTACAACCACGGAGGTTTTCCCCCATGTCGCCCCAGGTCAAGACGATCCTGCTGGCCGTCGATTTCTCGGAGGCCGCGCAGTACCTGGCCGAATACGCACGGATTTTCGCTTCCGGGCTCGATGCGGACCTGCTTGTGCTCTATGTCTCGCCGAGCATGAACCGCTACGCCAGCCTGTACGTGCCGCCCGAAAGCATCCAGACCCTGGTCGGCCAGATTCTCGAAGGGGCCAACCGGGTCATGCGGGAGTTCATGGCCGAACGGTTTCCCGGCATGCGGGCCGAAGGCCGGGTGGCCTACGGCTACGCTCCGGAAAAAATCCTGGAAACCGCCCGGGAGGCGGCCGCCGACATGATCATTATGGGCACCCACGGCCGCCGGGGGGTCGAACGCATTCCCTTCGGCTCGGTGGCCGAAAAGGTGGTGAAAACCGCCAAAATCCCGGTGCTGACCATCCGGCCGGTCTGATGGCCGCCGCGCCCGCCGTCCACACCGACCCTCGCGCGGCGGGCGCGGCTGTTGCCCCAGGGGCCGGGGTCGGGTAGAACCGCATGGAGCCCTTGCACAAGGACGGCAGCCGCATGGCCGACGACGCATCGCGACAATACCTGACCCTGACCCTGGGCGGAGAGCATTTCGCCTTGGAATCCCTGGCGATTTCCGAGGTGCTCGACATGCAGCCCATCACCTGGGTGCCGCTGGCCCCCGGGCATCTGCGGGGCGTGGTCAATTTGCGCGGCAATGCGGCCACGGTGGTGGATCTGCGGCGCAAGCTCGAACTGCCGACCGATGGCCGGGCGTCCTGTCTGGTCATTGTCGAACGCGACTACGACGGCGAGAGCCTGCCCGTGGCCGCCCTGGCCGACGCCGTGCACGACGTGGTGGAATGCCTCCCGGGCGACATCGCCCCGCCGCCCGACATGGGGCTGCCGGTGCCGCCCGAATTCGTCAAGGGCCTGCTGCGCCGGGACGACGCCTTCGTCATGATCCTCGACGTGGACAAGCTCTTTTCCCTGGAAGAGCTGGCCGCGCGTCACCGCCCGTAGAGTCTGGCATAGAGCATGGCGTTGGTCTGGATGCGCCGCACGTAGTCGCGCGTTTCCGTGTAGGGAATCAGCTCCGTGAAAAGCTCCTCGCCCAGTTCCCCGAATCCCCGCATCCACAGCGCCGCCCGGCCGGGACCGGCATTGTAGCCGGCCAGGGCCGCGCTCAGGCTGCCGGCGCTGCGCACCCGATCCAGGAAAAACGCCACCCCGAGCCGGATGTTGACGGCCGGATCGAACAGGCTTTGCCGCGTCGCCGCGATGCCGAGCCGGCGGCCCATGGTCCTGGCCGTGGCCGGCATCAGCTGCATGAGCCCCACCGCCCCGGCTCCCGACACCACCTTGGGATCGAAAAAGCTCTCCTGGCGGATGAGCGCATAGACGATGTCCGCATCGACGGCCGCGTCGCCCAGGGCCGCGACCACCAGATCGGCGTAGGCGCGCGGAAAAAGTGCCTGCCGCAGCGGTTCCAGGGCCTCGGCCGAGCCCCGCAGCAGACAGCCGCCAAAAGTCCTCCAGGCCGTGCGCAGCACCTCGCGTCGCCGCCCCAGGGCCTCGGCCGCCCGGATGTGGGCCATGGCCACGTCGGCCCGGTCGGGCATTCCCCGGGCCGCGAAGGCGAGCTGCATCTCGGCCAGGGCGGGCAGGCCGGCCGCGTCCAGGGCCCGGGCCTTGTCCAGGGCGGCCGTGGCTTCGGGCGTGGCCGGTTCGGACGTCTCGGGGCAGCGCGGCCCGGCGGCGGCCGACGGGACGGCAGGCGCGGCGGCTGGCGCGGACGGGGCCGGCGTGTCGGATGGCTCCCCTTCGGGCGCGGCCGAGAGACCGTCAGGCCCGGGCGCGACTGACGCATCGGTCGGCGCTGGTGCGACTGACGCATCGGCAGGCGCTGGCGCGGCTGACGTATTGGCAGGCGCTGTCGCGCCTGGGCCGGCGGCATCGCCCAGGGCGGCCAGCGCCGCCGCGGCCCGGCCGGCGTAATAGGTATTGGGCCGGCGGGCCACCACCTCGCGAAAGGCCTGCGCCGCCTCCATGGGCCGGTGCAGGGAAAGCAGGGCCCGGCCCCGCCAGTAGCGCGCCCCGTCGGCCCAGGCATCGTTGGGAAACCGCGTGACAAACGCGGCCAGCGCCGCCTCGGCCCCGGCCATGTCGCCCGTGACATAGCGCAAGATCGCGGCCAGGGACGCGCCCTGGGCGGCCAGCTTCGGTGAAACGGCCAGTCCGGCCGACTGGTCGGCCGCGTCCAGGGCCTCGGCGAAACGGCCGCGCTCGGCCAGCACCAGGGCCAGATGCCGGGCCGCCACCTCGCGCAACGGATCGTCGCGGCCCGGCGCGGCCAGCACCTGCCGCAACAGGGCCACCATGCGTTCGATGTCCTCGGGGTCCCGGGAGCGCCACAGGCAGCGCGCCTCGTGGTAGCGGGCCCAGCCGGCCAGGGAGGAATCGGGGTTGTCGGCCGCCACCCGGGCGAACGCCTCGCCGGCGGCGGAAAACCGGCGCTGCCGGTAGAGCGCCTTGCCCCGCACGTAGTCGGCCCGGGCCAACTGTCCGGCGTCGAACCCGGCCGTGTCGGTCAACAGCGCCAGCGCCGCCTTGGGCGCGCCCTTGGCGGCCACGGTTTCGGCCCGCACCAGCACGCTGGCCGGGGCGTCGGGATCATACAGCCCGGCCGCGCCTTCCGGCCGGGCCTCGCGCAGGCGCCGGGCCAGGGCGTTGCCCGCCGTGGCGGCGTCGGAGGCGGGCCAGGTCAGGGACAGATGGCGCACATAGGCCGAGGCCTTTTCGACAAGGCCCAGGTCAAAGGCGCAGGCCGCGGCCCGCAGCCAGACTTCCGGGGCCAGGGCCGGTCCGGCGTCGGTCAGCCAGCCTTCGGCCAGTTCCAGGGCCCGCCGGGAATCCCCGGCCCGGGCCGCCGCCTCCAGGGCGATGTAGCGGGCGTCGCCGGCCAGAAACGACGGCCCGGGCGCGTCGAGCAACGGGGCAAGCGCGGCCAGGGCTCCGGCCGCGTCGCCGGCGAGATACCGGCCAAGGCCCAGGTAATACGCCACCGCATCGTCCAATTCGCCGGCCCGCCCGGCCACGGTGGCCAGCCGGGCCGTCCCGTCCTCAAGGCGGCCGGCCAGCACCGCGCCGATGCCCCCGGCCACGGCCCGGGCCGTTGCCGCGCCGTCCGCCTCCGGCCGATCGGGAACGCCGGCCCCGGGCGAAGCGGCCAGCCGGGCCGAACGCGGCAGGGGAATCGCCGCCGGATCCGGCGGCGGGCCCCAGGGCGCGTCCAGTGCGGCCCACGCGGCCCTGGCCGGACAACACAGCATGGCCAGAAGCAATACCAGACCAATCCGATCGGAGAACCGTCGTATTTCCGTCATTTTCATGGGGAATATCCTACCGTTTCACGTCGTATATGGCGATATTCCTTGAGGTCTCAAGGCAACAGCCCCCTTGACTAATCGTGAAATCCGTGACTAACAAGCCGGAGTTTTCAGGGGTCTGCTTGCAGCAAGAAGACCGTCGCGGCCTCCCGCGCGGTCTTGTGCGCCTTTTATCCGTCAAGGAGGTCGGTATGTCCTTCGCGCAGTCCTGGGATTTCACGCCAGGCGCCCGCGTCATCGTCGACGATCTGGGCAAATGTTCGCGTGAATACGAGTGGCTGGAGGAACCTTACGTCTCGCCCGATGGCGAGACCGTGGCTATGGTCGCAGCTTTGCCGGACGCCGAATTTTCCGTGGCGGTCAATGGCGAGGTCTGGGAAGAAACCTTCGACAAGGTCTGGTACCCCCGCTTTTCCCCGGACGGCAGACTGACGGCGCTCGTCCAGTCGGCCGGCGAATGGACCATGGCCGTTGACGGTCAGGCCTGGGAAGACCAATACGCCTACATCTGGGATACGCGTTTTTCCGAAAAAGGCGACGTCATCGCCGCCCCGGTCCAGATCGACGGCGAGTACGGCATCGTGGCCAACGGCACGGTCTGGGAGACCCTGTTCGAGAACGCCACCCAGCCGACCCTGTTTCGCGACGGCAGCGCCAGCGCGGCCGTGGTCCAGGTCAAGTCCATGGGCCAAGCCGACATCGCGACCTTCCAGGACGGCATCTTCAGCGTGGCCGTCAACGGGCAGGCCTGGGAATCCATCTTCGTCAACTGCTGGAATCCCATCTTCGACGCCACGGGCAAGCATGTGGCCGCCACCGTGCGCCGCACGCTCTACGACTACACCATCGCCGTGGACGGCAAGGCCTGGGAAGGCGCCTACGCCTGCGCCTGGGGCCCCATCTTCCATCCCGCCACCGGACAGGTGGCCGCGCCCGTGCGCAAGGCCGGCGCCTGGGGCATGGCCATCGACGACAAGATGGTCTGGGAGCCCACCTTCGCCCAGCTGTGGCACCCGGCCTACTCGTCGGACGGCGCCACCCTGGCCGCCATCGTGGCCCCGCGCTTCGGCGAATTCACCGTGGCCATAAACGGCACGCCCTGGGAAGCGACCTTCCCGGTGATCACCGACCTGACCATGAGCCCCGTGGGCGGCCGCGTGGCCGTGCTCGGCAACGACCACAACACCAACTTCGCCATCCTCTGCGACGGCAAGGTCTGGGACGGACGCTACGACATGGCCTGGGGCCCGGTCTGGAGCCCCGACGCCGCCCATCTGGCCGTCACGGTGGAACGCGCCGGCCGGTTCACGGTCGTGTGCGACGGCAAGGCCTACGGCCAGAGCTTTGACAAGTGCTTCAACCCGGTCTTTTCCCCGGACGGCACCAAGGTCCTGATCCGGGCCGTCGCCGACGGGAAATACCACCGCATCGTGGCCCCGGTCGAAGCCTTCACGGGCTAGGAGGGAGACAGTCATGCACGCCCTGTACGATCTCGCCGTCGGCCCCCTGGCCTGGCTGGCCTTCGGCATCTTCATCATCGGTTCCGTTTATCGCATTTTCGCCATGCGCGCCCTGGCGCTCAAAAAAGACGGCGCGTTCGTGGCCTACATCAGCTGGCCCCACGCGCTGAAATCGCTGGCCCACTGGTTCACGCCCTTCGGCGCCCTGGGCTGGAAGGAAAATCCCGGCGTCACCGTGGCCACCTTCGTGTTCCACGTGTGCCTGTTTCTGGTCCCGATTTTCCTTATGGGCCACATCGTGCTCTTCGACACCTTCCGGGGCTGGTCCTGGCCGGCGCTGCCCGGCGGACTGGCCGACGGCCTGTCGATCATCGTGGTGCTCATCTGCGCCTACTTCCTGTGGCGTCGTCTGAGCGTTCCCGAAGTGCGCTTCGTCACCAGCAGTCAGGACTACCTCGTGCTGGCGCTCGTGGGCCTGACCTTCCTGACGGGTGTTTTGGCCTATCATCGCATCGGCGACAATCTGGTCCTCACCACCCTGCACATTCTGTGCGGCGAGGCCATGCTCATCGCCATCCCGTTCACCAGGCTCGCCCACATGCTGTTCGCGGTCTTCAGCCGCGGCTACATCGCCTCGGAGTTCGGGTCTGTCAGACACGCCAAGGACTGGTAGCCACCGGAGGATCTCATGAGCACCATTTCCGATCGCCTGATCGAAGACGAGGGGTTGCGGCGCGGCGTTTCCCGCCTCACCCCGGAGAAAATAGAAAAGGTCTTCAAGGAGCTGCTCGCCTCGGAATGCGGCGCGCGGCTCAAAACCTACGCCGAGACCTGTGTGCGCTGCGGCATGTGCGCCAAGGCCTGCCACTTCTACATGTCGCACAAGGACCCGAGCTACACGCCCGTGGCCAAGGTCAGCCAGACCATGACGCGCCTGCTCGCCGCCGGCGGCCGGGTCGACCCGCAGGTCATCTACGAGTGCGCCCAGATCTCCTACACCGAGTGCAACCTGTGCCGGCGCTGCATCCACTACTGTCCGCTCGGCATCGACACCGGCTACATCATGAGCGTGGTGCGCCGGCTGTGCCATAAGCTCGGCTGCACGCCGCAGTACATCCAGGACACCGCCCACAGCCACTCCGCCACCATGAACCAGATGTGGGTGAAAGACGACGAGTGGCCCGACACCCTGCAATGGCAGGAGGAAGAGGCCCGCGACGAGTTCCCGGACCTGCGGATTCCGCTGGAGGTCGAAGGCGCGGACTTCATGTACTCGGTCATCGCCCCGGAACCCAAGTTCCGCACCCAGCTCATCTATCAGGCCGCGGCCATCTTCCACGCCGCCGGCCTGTCCTGGACCATGCCGGCCACGCCCGGCTGGGACAACTCCAACATGGCCATGTTCTCGGGCGACTCCGAGATCATGTCCCGGGTGGAGCGGGCCCACTACGAGACGGCCCAGCGCCTGCGCGTCAAACGCATCGTCATGGGCGAGTGCGGCCACGCCTTCCGCGCCGTCTACGACGTGGCCAACCGCTGGCTCGGCTGGAAATGGCACCCGGTGCCCATCGTGCACTCGGTGGAGTTCTTCTGGGAACTCATCCAGCAGGGACGCATCAAGATCACCCACAAGTACGCCGATCCCGTCACCATCCACGACCCCTGCAACATTATCCGGGGCCGCGGGCTGATGGACAAACTGCGCGACGTGGTCCACTTCCTGTGCGAGGAAGTGGTGGAGATGTCGCCCAACCGGGAACACAACTACTGCTGCTCCGCCGGCGGCGGCGTCATCAACTGCGGGCCTCCTTTCAAGAACGTCCGCGTCTCCGGCAATTCCATCAAGGCAGAGCAGCTCAAGGCCACGGGTGTGCATACCCTGATCGCCCCCTGCCACAACTGTCACGGCGGACTGGAAGACATTGTCAGCAAATATGGGCTGGATATGCACATCAAGTTCCTGGGTGACATCATCTATGAACTCATGGAGAAGCCCGAGGCCGAGTAACCCCGGCGCGCAGGAGAACCCGATATGAAACGACGCACGATACCGCTTGCGCTTGTGGCTCTCGTCGCCGCCTTCCTCCTGGCGACCCCGGTCATGGCCCAGGAGGACATGACCACGGTCCCGACCACGGGATTGGCTCCGACGACCCGTATGCCGGCGGTCTTCCCCCACGATGCCCACAACGAGAAGGCCGGCATCACCGATTGCGCCACCTGCCACCACGGTGAAAAGGATGGCAAGCGCGATCCCGAAGGCGACACCTCCGGCATTCCCTGCTCGGACTGTCACACCGCCACCGCCAAGGACGGCCGCACCCCGCTCATGCGCGCCTTCCACAAGCAGTGCATGGGCTGCCACATGGAGAAGAACAAGGGCCCGGTCACCTGCGGTGACTGCCACAAGCCCGTCAAGTAAGTTCTTCTTGCTTCGACCCTTCAGGGCGCGGCCGCGTGTGCGGTCGCGCCTTTTTTTTCGGGCACGGCTTTTGCTTCCTTGCAACAAAAGGAGTCCGCCATGCGCCGTCTGCTCCCGGTCCTGGTCCTGTGTCTCGCCCTTGCGCCGCGCCCGCTCGCGGCCCAGCCCCAGGCGGCGCCCGTCCCGGACGAGACGCCCCTGCCCGCGTCGCCGCCGGTCGAAACGGCGCCCCCGCCACCGGCCGCCGCGCCGGGCAACAGCCTGCGGCGTCAGGTTTCCGACATGCGGGAGTTCTCCAAGACCGCCACCTGCTTCTACGGGCCGCATCTGGACCGCGCCCAGGCCAGGCGGCTGTGCGCCGACGAGGCCCGGGGCCGGCTGCTCGACGACGCCGCCGCCGCCCTGGCCGCCGCGCCGGCCGTGAC
>JAFABC010000059.1 GCA_023426275.1 Pseudomonadota bacterium
AAAAACGCCTCCGGCGGCCGGGGGGCATGATGCCCCCCGGACCCCCTCGATAGTTCTTTGTGCGGCGCGAAGCGACGCTGGCGCACCCTTGGCGGCGTATTTTTCCCCAGGCTTTGCCTGGGGAAAAATGCGCCGCCAAACGTTCGAAGCCCCGACCAACCGTCCGGCCGCCAACCCCTTTCGGGAGGGTCCGGGAGGGGGTGACCCCCTCCCGGCCGCCGGAGGCATCTTCATTCTTCCTTCAGCCTCCCAGCCGTCGCAGGCCGGCGGCGAGGCTGTGACGCTCTTCGGGGGACAGGGAGACAATGATGCCGATCAGGCGTTGCTGGACGTTGGCCTGGGCCTGATCCGTGGCCAGGCGGATGGCGGCGAAGGCCTGCTCCAGTTCTTCCCGGGACAATTCGGGCCGGGCGATGGCCGTGGCCAGGGCGGCGCGCAGCTGCCGGCGGGCGGCAAAGGCCCGCCGGATTTCCGGCAGGATGTCGTCGCGGATGACCGCCCGGATTTCCTGTTGCCGGGCCGGCGGCAGCCCGCCGATGACCCGGCCGACCTGGATGCGGGCCAGGGCCTGCAAGGGCAGGCGGTCGCCGACCAGCACGCCCACGGCCAGGGCTCCCACAAACAGGTTGAGCGCCAGGGACACGGCCAGGGCCGTCAGGACGAACCGGCGGCTTTGCAACACCTGCAATACGCTTCGCATCGCCTTCCCTCCTACCAGGGCGAAACGCCGAACAATACAAGCCCCATGGGGTCCAGGGCCGCGCCGGCCATGCCCCGGCCCACGGTCACGCCGAGCCACAGGCCGGCCACCAGACAGGCGGCGAAGGACCAGCCCGACACCTTGAGCAGCCGGGCCTCCCAGGCCGTCCCTCCCGCCCTGGCGGCCACGGCGCACACGCGGGCCAGCAGTTCCGGCGCGGCCACGGCCGGCGTTTTGTCGCTGTCCAGGAGCGCCTCGAAACGGGCCTCGGCGGCCAGGGCTGCCCGGCCGTCCGGCGTGGCGGCGTAGCGGTCGAAAAGCTCGCGTTCGTCCCCGGGCCAGCGGACCGGATCCGTTCCATACGTCCGCACCAGCGTCAGGTATCGCGCAAAAGACATGACGCCCTCCGTTACAACAGCGTGTTCCCGGCCAGTCTGGCGCGCAGTCCGGCCTTGCCGCGCGAAAGCAGGGACTCGAAGGCCCCTTCGCCGATGCCCATGGCCTGGCAGGCTTCGCGCTGGCTCATTTCCTCATAATAAAACAGCACCACGGCCAACCGCTGCCGCTCGGGCAGTTCCAGCAGGGCCTGCCGCACCGCCGTCTGCCGTTCACCCGTGAGCAGGCGTTCTTCCACGCCCGGCCCGTCGTCCGCCACGGCCTCGTCGAGGAGCTCGTGGTCGCGCAGCCGATCCCGGCGGTGCTTGGAAGCGAGGTTGGCGATGACCCGGTAGAGCCAGGTGCGGAATCTGGCCTCGGGCCGCCAGACCGCGGCTTTTTCCCAGACCACGGCAAAGGCCTCCTGCACCAGTTCCTCGGCGATGTCCCGGCGGCCGACCAGCCGCGTGGCAAACCCCACCGCGCGCGGCAGGTGGCTTTCGGCCAGCCGGCGGAAGGCCCCGGCGTCACCGGCGGCCACGCGCCGCATGAGCGCGGCATCCAGGTCAAGCAACTCGGCCATCGTCGATCCGGGTCCGTCACGCCCGCCACGGGCGCGGGCGACGCCCGGGCCGAAGGCTTCCGGCCGGGCCGCTCGGGAAAAAGCCCGGCGGGCAGGCCGCCGGGCACAGGGGGAGACCGCGTCGGGGAGCCAGGGAGCGGCTACCGGGTGCGGGTGGTGACGCGTGTGGACCCGTTGTGGCGGGTCACGACCGCGGTGCCGTTGCCACGGGTGGCGCTGCGCATCCCGGTATTGCCGTTGGGACCGGTGGCCGTGGAATTGCGGGTGACGGTCCCGTTGGGGTTGCTCACGGTCTGGGACGAACTGCTCGTGGTCTTGCCGTTGCCCCAGGCGGTCGTGGACTGCCAGGCAAAGGCGCTCGGGGCGCCGAACAGCAGGACGGCCAGGGACAGCGGCAAAACGGCGTTGCGAAGCTTCATGGGATCATCCTCCTTGAGGGCTGCTGGGGGTGTCGCGATCACTCGCGCACGCATAAGCTTGATCCCGCCAGCGCGCGCTTTCCTTCGCCCCTGTCGCAAAAAAAGTGTCCACAACGATACAACATGCCGATATTTTTTAAACTCTTTTTCTCAAACCAGAGGTGTGGCCGCGCTCTTCTGCGCCGCTTTTTTGAGCTTGCCGGCAATAAGAAAGCCGGGATTGATGGCCAGACACCGCTCGGCCTCGGCAATGGCCTCGGCGAAGGCGCCCCGCTCGAAGTGGATGCGGCCCAGGTTGAAATGCAGGTTCTCGTCGGCCTCGGAGGCGGCCAGCGCCTTCTCGTAGTAGGCCCTGGCCATGTCGAGCAGGCCGGTCTTGCGCATGCGGATGCCGAACTCGTTGAAAAGAAATTTGTTTTCCGGACCGAAGGCCAGGTCGATGGACATGATCTTTTCGAAAATCTCCCGGGCCTCGTCCAGCTTGCCGGCCGACAGGTAGGTGTTGCCCAGACCGAAGATGGCCCGCAGATTCTCGGCATCATACTCCAGAGCCTTCTGGAAGGAGGTTTCGGCCTTGTCCGTGCGGCCGGCCTCGAGCTGTTTCTCGCCCCGTTCCAGTTCGGCCAGCATGTTTTCCAGGCGCGGCTTGACCTGGTTATAGTAAATGAGCGGCTCGGGCCTGTATTTTTCGAAAAACTCCGTTTCGGAAACGGGGGTGCGTTCGCCGCTCGGCACGCTGTTGGCATTCAGCGCCTGCAACAAAATGCCGGTTTCCGGCGTCTTCTCGGCGTAATAATACAGGACCCGCTCGCTTTCCTGCGTGGTGCCGCCAAACCCGGCCTTGTAGGATTCCCGCAAGGAGACCGCCACGGCAAACCGTTCGGCGTCAAACTTCCCGCCCATCCGCATCCTCCGTGCGCATACTTCGATTCGTGCTTTGTGCCCGCTGTGCAGCGGGAAAGCAAGACAACCGCCAGTCCGCGCCGGAAACATGACGCACACCTGTTCGGGACGATTAAACAGACAACGATTCCAGGAAGAAACGAACGAAAGGAACATTTTTCCCTTGCGGGCTATGGCCCGATCCGATACCGTTTCCAAACCTTGATTGAAGTCGCAAGCTCCCGCCCCTGCCGTATTGTCGGCATGACGTGGTCGAGCACCAACGACTTGCTCGGGGAGTCAACAGAGAGTGCGCGCCGACCGTTTTTTATTTCCTCATTGCCCGATCCGACGGATGCACTCCAACTATTGGGCCATTCCGGCCGTACGGCCGATGGAATCGTCCTGGGAAGGAGCGTAGCCGGCGGTTTGTTGGCAGACGGACCTCCGTACACGCTTCGCGTTCGCATTGACGTCAACCGTTTGGGAGTCCGTGTCTCATGTCCAAGAACATTTACGTTGGCAACCTGCCCTTCCGCACCACTGAGGAAAGCGTCCGCGACCTGTTCGCCCGCTATGGCGAAGTCCAGTCCGTCAAACTGATTTCCGATCGCGAGACCGGCAAACCCCGCGGTTTCGGTTTTGTGGAGATGGATGACGACGCCGCCGCCGATGAGGCCATCCGCGCCCTTGATGGAGCCGAGTTCGAGGGCCGCAGCCTCAAGGTCAACGAGGCCAAACCGCGCGCCCCCCGTCCGCCCCGTCGTCCGGCCTGGTAGGCCGCGCCCCGCGTCCTTTCACCCTGAAGCCGCGCCTCTGGCGCGGCTTCGGTTTTTTTGGCGGGTCGGCCATGACCGACTCCGCGCCGCGCCTTCCCGCGTGGCCCCGATTTTGCTTCGACTCCGGCAAAACTTCCGGGAGCAGCGCATGCATGTCAATTATTTGATTCTCGGCGCCGGCCCCACGGGCCTGGGCGCCGCCTGGCGACTGGCCGAACTCGGGGCCAACGACTTCCTCATCCTCGAACGCCACCCCTACGTCGGGGGGCTGGCCGCCAGCTTCACCGACGACGCCGGCTTCACCTGGGACGTGGGCGGCCATGTGGTCTTTTCCCACTACCCGGCCTTCGACCGCCTGCTTCACGACCTGCTCGGCGACGACGTGCTGCATCATGAGCGCGAATCCTGGATCCGCGTGGCCGACACCTTCGTGCCCTACCCCTTCCAGAACAACATCCGCCGCCTGCCGCCCGAGCTGGCCTGGGAATGCGTCGCCGGCCTGCTGGAGGCCGGACGGGCCACGACCGCCGGCGAACATACCGCTCCGCCGGCCCATTTCCGGGAGTGGATCGACCGGGTCTTCGGCCCGGGCATCGCCCGGCTGTTCATGGTGCCCTACAACTTCAAAGTCTGGGCCCATCCCGGCGAACTCATGTCCCACCGCTGGATCGGCGAACGCGTGTCCGTGGTGGACGCCGCCCGGGTGATCAAAAACATCATCCTTGGCCAGGACGACGTGGCCTGGGGCCCCAACAACACCTTCAGCTTTCCCCTGCGCGGCGGCACGGGCGAAATCTACCGCCGGCTGGCCGGCCGCTTCGCCGACCGGGTGCGCCTGTCCGCGCCGGCCGCCGCCCTGGACCCGGTCGCGAAAACCGTGCGCACCGCCGATGGACAGGTCATCGGCTACGACCACCTGCTCTCCACCATGCCCCTGGACATCCTGGTGCGCGACGTGCTGACCGATCCGAGCCCGGCCATGCTGGAGGCGGCCGGCCGGCTCAAGCACAACGGCTCGGCCATCCACGGCCTGGGCTTTGCCGGCGCATCCGCCGATCCGCGCTGCTGGATGTATTTCCCCGAAGACGACTGCCCCTTTTACCGCGTGACCAATTTCCACAATTATTCCTACAACAACACGCCCGATCCCGACGGCACGCGCCCCCGGAAACGGGCCATCATGACCGAGACGAGCTACTCGGCCTACAAGCCCGAGGACCTGGACAACCTCGTTTCCCGCACCGTGCAGGGGCTGACGGCCACGACGCTGATCGCGCCCGGGGACACAGACCGGCTCGTGTCCACCTGGGAAATGCGCGTGGACTACGCCTACCCCATCCCCTGCCTGGAACGCGACGCGGCCCTGGCCGTGCTGCAACCGGAGCTGGAGGCCCGGGGGGTCTTTTCACGCGGACGCTTCGGCGGCTGGAAATACGAGGTCGGCAACATGGACCATTCCTTCATGCAGGGCGTCCAGTGGGCCGAGCGCATGGTCACGGGCACGCCCGAAACGGTCTATGCCCTGTGACGGGGCCTGTTGACGCCGGCCGTCCGATCTGAAACACCAGCCGGCAACGGACGACACGGGGAAGAATGCCTCCGGCGGCCGGGAGGGGGTCACCCCCTCCCGGACCCTCC
>JAFABC010000159.1 GCA_023426275.1 Pseudomonadota bacterium
CTGTTCGCCTCCACCATTCTCGACATGGAGGCCATCACCCCGGGCACGGTGCTGGTCACGCCCACCCTGCCCACCACCCTGGCCCGGGCCGTGGACCGGCTGGCCGCCGTGGTGGCCCTGTCGGGCAGCCGGGCCGGGCACTTCGCCTCGGTGGCCCGGGAATTCGGCCTGCCCGTGGTCACCGGACTGTCCGGCGCTTTCGACGTCCTGCCCGAAGGCGCGGAAGTGACCGTGGACGCCGACGCCGGGGCCATTTACCTGGGCCGCGTCGAGGGCCTGCTCACCCGGCCGCGCCAGGCCCGGCCCGGAGCCGGCTCCCCGGTGGCCGAACGGCTGGCCCGGCTGGTGCCGCTTCTGGCCGGCCTGTCCCTGACCGATCCGGCCTCGCCGGACTTCACCCCGGCCAAGGTCCGGTCCCTGCACGACATCGTGCGCTTCGCCCACGAGAAGGCCGTCACCGAGATGTTTTCCCTGGTCGGGTCCGACGACCGGGGACTGGCCACGGCCAAGAAGGTCAAGAGCACCCTGCCCATGACCATGTACCTGCTCGACCTCGGCGGCGGCGTGTTCGAGGCGGCCGCCCCGGACAAGGAGCTGCGGCCGGACCAGATCAAAAGCGCGCCCATGTGGGCCTTGTGGTCGGGGCTGTCCGCCGAGGACGCGCCCTGGCCCGGCGGTCCGCCCATCGCCAACGACGCGGCCCTCGACCGCACGAGCGCCGGCCTCTTTCTCGGCGACAACCGGCATCTGGCCAGCTATGCCGTGATTTCCGACGTCTATGCCCACGTCATGCTGCGTTTCGGCTACCATTTCACCGTGGTCGACACCCTGTGCGGCCCCAAGGAGAACCAGAACTTCATCAATTTCCGGTTCAAGGGCGGCGGGGCCGACATCGAGGGCCGGGCCCTGCGGCTGTCGTGCGTGCACCGGGTGCTGACCCATTTCGGTTTCGAGGTCCGCGTGTCCGGGGATCTGCTCGACGCCACCCTGTCCCGCCAGCCCGAACACGTGATCCAGAAACGGCTGGCCATGCTCGGCTGCCTGCTGGCCGCCACGCGGATGCTCGACATGCGCCTTGGCGACGACGCCGCGGCCGACGCCTGGGTCGGGTCCTTCATCGCCCGCACCGACCGGTAGGCCCGCCATGCAGCAGACCGCCGAAAACGCCTACCCGCTGACCTGGGTCACGGACCATCTGGCCGTCGGCGGCGCGCCCATGTCCTACGAGCAGCTGCAATCCCTCAAGGAACAGGGCATCACGGCCATCCTCAACCTGTGCGCGGAATTCTGCGACCTGCACGACATCGAGTCCGCCTACGGCTTCGAGGTCCACTACCTGCCCGTGCCCGACGAGCAGGCCCCGGACCTGCCCGCCCTGGAACGCGCCCTGGCCTGGCTCGACGAGGCCGTCTACCTGGGCAAGAAGGTGCTCATCCACTGCCGCCACGGCATCGGCCGCACGGGCACGGTGTTAAACGCCTACCTGCTGCGCCGGGGGCTCGGGCACAAGCTGGCCGCCCGGGTGCTGCGGCCGCTGCGCTCCAAGCCGAGCAACTTCGACCAGTGGTGGACCATCCGCCGCTACGGCAAGGCCGCCGGCCGGCTGACCATCCGCGAGCCGCGCCTGGAATCCGGCCATCTGGTCGACCTGGCCCCTTTTCTGGCCGATTACGCCGGGCTGGTGGCCACCGCCCGCATCGCGGCCAAGGGCCTGCCCCGGTGCGGCCGCGACCACGCCCGCTGCTGCCGCCGGCCGCTCAAACTTTCCCTGATCGAGGCCGTGCACGTGAGCAACCGCATCAACGTCGGCCTGTCCAGCCAGACCCGGCTGGCCGTCATCGACACGGCGGCCGCGGCCTCGCGCGAAATGGAGGACCTGACCCGGCGCTACGGCGAGGCCAGCGACCACTGCCTGTCGGCCTGGACCCGTATGTGCCCCCTGTCCAACGACGGCATCTGCCTGATCTTCGCCAACCGGCCCGTGGCCTGCATGACCAACGGCATGGCGCCCGAGGCCGAGGCGGCGCTTTGGGAAAAGACCCTGGAGCCGGGACTGGGCCGGCTGTCGCGGGAAGTCTTCCTGGCCCTGGCCGGCAGCATCGAGAGCGCGCCCCTGCCGCACTTTCCCCTGCCCGACGTGGTGTCCGGCCGCTACGTCTCGGCGGTGTTCAAACACCTGCTGGCCCTGTCGCGCAACGGCGCCCGTTGACCGCGACAGCGCCGCCGGGCTACAAGCCGGGACGCACACGCCAAAGGAGGGGCTCATGGTCGAGGATTTCAGGACGATGCTGTTGGAGTCGGACCGGATGGAGGACGGCGACCGCTGGTTTTCGGATATCCAGCTCGGCGGCTGGTTTTATTTTTCCGCCCAGGCCGGCCCCTTCCACGCCAGCCGGCCGCAGACCATGATCAGTCCCATGGCCTACGAAAGCTTCGAACTGCGCCTGCAAACCGTGCGGGGCGTGATCAGCTACGGCCGCTACGGGGCCTGGGAAGAGCTGTCCCAAAAGCCCTGGGCCGCCCTGTTCAGCCAGCAGGGTCCCACGGTCATGTACGCCCCGGATGTGCCCGTGGCCACCTGCCAGCAGATCTACGAGGACCTGCTCGCCTACGCCCGCACCCATCCGCTGCCCTGAGCGCACCCGTCCCTCCCCGTTTCGACAGGCCGGCCGGACGCTGCCGCCGCAACGACCGCAACAGGCCGGGGCGGACGCGTCCGGGCCCTTTCATGCGTTGCCAAGGCCGCACCACCAGGGTATAGCCGGGAAATGTCCACCCATTCCCAGACGTTGCCCCGCCTGCTGGCGGCTGTTGCCTGTGTTGCGGCGCTTGCCCTGTTTGCCGGCTGCGCCACGGTCGAACACCCCGCTCCATCCCAGCCGACGGCCGGCCGGCCCGTCCCTGCGGCTGCGCCCGCGGTGGCGCCGACCACGCCCTGGTTCACCCGCATTTCGCCGGCCAGCCAGCAGATCCCGAGCTTCGCCTCCCTGGCCCCGGCCGTGGACCGGTCCATCGCCTACGTGTCGCGAAAACCCGCCGGCGCCATCGCCATCGACCAGCCCGGCGCGACCCTGACCTGGGGCCAGTTGCGCCAGACTCTCGTGACCTTTCGCCGGCTCCTGCCCGATCTCGACCGCGACCCGTCGCTGCTGTCCCGTTATTTCCGCTGGGCGCCGCTTGGCTCCGACACCCTGCTCACCGGCTATTACGAGCCCACCATCGAGGTTTCGCGCACCAGACACGGCCCCTACGTCTGGCCCATCTACCGCAATCCCGGCCGGGGCGGACGCAACCACACCCGCGAGGCCATCGACTACGGCGGGGCGCTTCGCGGCAAGGGGCTGGAAATCGGCTACGCCAAGGACCCCATCGCGGTCTTTTTCCTGCACGTCCAGGGCTCGGGCCGGCTGCGCTTCGTGGAGGACGGCTCGACCATCTACGTGCTCTACGGCGGCAAGAACGCCTTCCGCTATGTGGGCGTGGGCCGGATCATGGTGGAACGGGGCTGCTTCCCCGAGGAAGAGATGAGCATGCAGCGCATCCGCCAGTTCCTCGAAGCCCATCCCGACCAGATCCGCCAGTATCTGACCACCAACCCGAGCTATATTTTCTTCAAGGAGTCGCACACGCCGCCGGTGGGGGCCATGGGCGCGCCGGTCACGCCCCACGCCAGCGTGGCCGTGGACCCGGGATTCATGCCCTTTGGCGCCCTGCTCGCCCTGGACGGCGACCTGCCGGCCTATCCCGGCCCGGGCACGGAACGCTTCACCGGGTTCATCCTGGCCCAGGACACGGGCTGCATGCGCGGCAACCATTTCGACCTGTACCTCGGACCGGGCGAGAAGGCCGCCCATCAGGCCGGGCTCATGAAGGGCACGGCCAGGGCCTTCGTGCTCATCGCGCGGTAAACGCCCCAAGGGCGAAGGCGGTTGCCATGGCCCGCGTGCTCATCGCCGACGACAATCCGCTGTTTCGGGAAGTGCTCAAGCGGCACGTGATCAGCCTGTTGGGCTTCGAGGTGGTAGAGGCCGGGGACGGAGCCGAGGCCGTGGAACTGGCCCGGACGGTCAAGCCGGAACTGATCCTGCTCGATCTCATGATGCCGGATATCGACGGCATCGAGACCACGCGCCGCATCCGTGCCCTGCCCGGACTCGGCGACACGCCCATCGTGCTGCTGTCGGCCGAAACCGACCGCCGCAAGTGGGCCGAGGCCCTGTCGGCCGGGGCCAACGATTTCGTGTCCAAGCCCTACCATCTCCAGGAGCTGGCCGCCCGGCTGTCCCTGCACCTCAAGCTTTCGGAACTCGGCAACACCCTGCGCCGGCAAAACGTCCTGTTCGCCCGGGAACGCTATCTGGCCGGCTGCGTCCAGCGCCAGCTCCTGCCGCGCGACCTCGCCTTCGCCGGCTTCGAGGCGGCGGCCATGTATCAGGCCCAGGAGCAGGTGGGCGGCGACTTCTACGACGCCTGGGACGACGGCAGCGGGGTGTACGCGCTCATGGCCGACATCTCCGGCCACGGCGCCTCCTCGGCCATGCTCATGGCCGTGTGCCGGGGCCTTTTTCTCTCGCTTCGCGCGGCGCGTCTGTCGCCGCCGG
Source organism: Pseudomonadota bacterium (assembly GCA_023426275.1). GTDB lineage: Bacteria > Desulfobacterota > Desulfovibrionia > Desulfovibrionales > Desulfovibrionaceae > Solidesulfovibrio. The sequence goes on from JAFABC010000159.1 coordinate 4,602, forward strand.
AAATCGCCGGCCGGCTCAACCGGTTCCTCTACGCCCTGCTCGACGGCGGCGACCTGGACATGTTCGTGACCATGGTCCTGTGCCGCATCGACCGCCGCACCCCGGTGCTGGAAGCCGTCTCGGCCGGCCATGTGCCCGCCTACGTCATCGCGGACGGGGAGGTGCTGGAAATCAGCTCCAACGGCCCGGCGCTCGGCATCATTCCGGAATACGACTGGTCGGGCAACGTCGTGCCCCTGCATGCGGGGGACACGCTTTTTTGCCACACCGACGGCCTGACCGAGCTGCGCGGCCCGGACGGCGAATTTTTCGGCGAGGACCGGCTGCGGGATCTGCTGCGGACCGACGCGTCCCCGCAGGCCCGCATCGACGGCATCATGGCCGCGGCCTTGCCGTTTTGCCGGGGCATCCTGCACGACGATCTGGCCATGATGGTCCTGAGAAGAAAAGATGCCTCCGGCGGCCGGGGGGCATGA
>JAFABC010000200.1 GCA_023426275.1 Pseudomonadota bacterium
CATCATGCCCCCCGGCCGCCGGAGGCCTCTTTCACGCCTCGTGGTGTGAACAGCCCCCTAGCAGCAGGGCAGACCGAGAATCTCGGCCTTGCGGGCCTGCTCGAGCAGATCGGAAATGCGGATGGCGTCGAGCTCCCGAAACAGACTGGCCGTGGCCCGGGCCCAGATCTGCCGGGTCACGCAATCCCCGGCGATCAGGCAGGTTTCGGGATTGCCCACGCATTCCGTCAGCTCGGGCCGGCTTTCCAAGGCCCGCACCACGTCGCCCACCCGGATTTCCTCGGGAGGCACGGCCAGCACGTGGCCGCCCTTGGGGCCGCGCTTGCTGTGAATGAATCCCGCCTTTTTCAAGGCGCGGATCAACTGCTCGAGATATTTGACGGAAATATTGCGGCGCTTGGCGATGTCCTGAATGCGCACCGGTCGTTCATCACCGTGCAGGGCGATGTCGAGAAGCATACGCAGGCCGTAGCGGCTACGCGTCGTGAGTTGCATGAACAGGATTCCCCCTGCAATCGGATTTGTGCAAAACCGAACAAGGGAAGGTTCTATCAAAGAGATTCACGAATGGCAAAAGGGGGTTTTCCCAAAACCGTTCCGTGTCTCCCGTCTGTCCCGGCCAGACCGGACAAAAGTCTGTGCCAACAGCCGCCAAGGGGCCCCGGACTGGCTTTCGGCCCAGCCCGGGAGCCCGTGCCGTTATCACGCTTTTCCATCGCCACCGTGCGTCTCCGGCCTGACGCGACGCCGAAAGAGCGGACGCAGCGCGCGCCAGCCGCCGCCCGTCGTCAGGCTGTCCCAGGCAAAACGCAGCCAGCGCGGCAGCATGAAGGCCAGCCAGGCCGCCCAAAGAAGCATCAAACCGCGAAACACGGCCAAGGGCGCGGAAACCACCCGGGCCGCGGGAAGCCGGCCGTTCGTCCGGTCCCAGGTCCAGACAAGGCTGGCGGCCGTGGAACCCGGACCGGCCACCTGCATCCGCGGCAGACCGAGCAGGCCCGCGTCCAGGACGTCGTAGAGGGTGGCCAGCCCGGCCAGGATCAGAACCACAAGCGCGACCTGGGCGGCATCGAAGGCCCACTTCCCAACCGGCGCATGGCGTCGCCGCCAGCTGCAGGCCACCAGCCAGCCCGCGGCCAGAACCACGCCAAAGGGCGAAGCCTGACTGAGTCCCAGGGCGTAGACCAGCCACTGCCAGCGGGAAAGCGGCGTGTCCGGCACGGCGGCAAGCCCCAGGCCCAGGGCCACGACCACGGCCAGAAAACCCCAATACAGCACGGCCGGCCCCATGAAGGTGTCGGCGAACACGGCCAGCAGCCAACGGTCCTGCGGCATCTCCAGACGCGTGACGGCCGAGGCGGCCTCGATGCCGAGATCCGGGGCCGGGGTGTCGCGCACCAGCCCCACGCCCACAGGCTCCCGGAACGTGATGGCCACCTCCGTGACGCCGGGCGGCAGGGCAAAGCCGACCGAGCCTTCCCCGCCCGTGGGCAGGGTCTCGCGGCCGCCGACCGCCAGCCGCGTGACCGACGCGCCCTTGGGCAGGCCGATGGCATGACGCGCGCCCTTGGAGGCCCGAAACCGCAACGAAAGCCAGCTTTCGCGCATCTCGCGGCCCTGCCGGGTGCGGAGGTTGGCCCGCTCCAGGGTCAAAAACGCGCCGGGCGCGGCCTTGGGCCGGGTCACGGACACCCGCAACGTCTCGCCCGGCCAGAGGGCGAAGCGCGGCTGCCAGCTGCCGCCCGGTCCCAGCATCGCCACCGGCGGCAGGCCGGCGTACGTCACATCGTAAAAAGGCGCGGCGGCAAGCTCCCAGGTCTCGGCCAGCTGTCCGTCCGCCGGAGCCGTCAGCGTCAGCGCCTCCCGGGGCGTCAGGCGGGAGCGCCAGGACACATGCGTGCGGCCGGCGGGAAAGGCGACCTCGGCCATGCCGTTGGCGGCCGTCACCTCGGCCGAATCCGGATTCTCACCGGGCAGCAGGGGCACCGAGGCCACGGCCGCCGCGTCCGCCGGGGAGCGGCGCTCCACATCCGTGACCACCTCCCAGCGCAGCCCGAAATGCAGGCTGCGCCGCACTTCGAAAAAGGGCGGGATGTCGCGGGTGCCTGTTGCGGCGGCCGTGTTCCCGCCCGTTTTGGCCGCCCCTTCCTGTTCGGCCCTGGTCAGCTCCAGGGGTCCGCTGAGCACGCCCCGGGCATCGAGTCCGCGCACCCGGTAACCCGGAGCCACGACCCGTACCGCGCCCGGGGAAAGGGGCGCGGTGATGGTGAAGGAAACCGCCGTGGGAGCCGGTCCCGAGAGTTCCAACACATGCCGTCCCGGGGCCACCAGCGCTTTCAACCCGCCGCCCGCCCTAGTCAGGGCCGGGTTCGGCGCGCCGTCGAGGGTCACGCGGTCCGGCCGCCAGTCTTCGGAGACCGTGGGCAGCGGCGCGGCCACCTGGGCGGCCGCGTCCACGTCGCTGCGGATAGACAGCCGTCCGTCTTCCAGGCGCACTTCGAGCCCGGGACTGCCCAGGCAGTGCGGCAGGCAACGCGGCGGTTCGGTCAAGCGGTCGCGCAGGGTGTCGAGCAGGCCGGTGCCGGGAAAATCCGCGGCCCGGGCCAGCCCGGAACCGCCCGCGCCGAGCAGCAGCACCATGACAAGCCCGGCGGCAAGCGCTCCGCCCTGCCGGCGCAGCCGGGCAAACGCGCCCCGGCCGCACAGCAGGAAAAGGGCCGCGCCCCAAAGCAGCGCCCGCAGCAGGGCAAGCCCCCGCGTGGCCGATGGCGGCACCAGGAAAAGCCGCAACGGCTCTCCGACCGTAACCGGCCCCTTCCAGGTCAGCCGCACCGTGGCGAAGCGCCAGTCCGGCATGGCCGGACCGGTCTGGACCAGGGCGTCGGGATCGTATTCCAGCTCCTGCGCCTGTCCTGCGCCGGCCGCCATTTCCGCAACGGGCGCGGCCGGAGCGTTGGCGGCCCGCTTCCCGGCCATGCTCCGGGCGGCCATGGGCGCGGGAGGAGGCGGCGCGGCATCTTCCCGGGCGGTCACCGCGTACGGAACGATCCCGCCCGGGCCGGCCGGCGGCAAAATCTGCGGCGCAACGGCCCCGCGCAACTGGATGGATAAAAACGGCAGGGACACAAGCACGAGCCCGATCAGGGCCAGGACAAACACCCAGCGGGCAAAACGCCGCAAGCCGGTACGCCCGGCCAGCGGGATGGACTCGTCAGCCAACCGCAGCAGCCCCAGCCCGGCCAGCAGGCCCAGCCAGATCAGGGTCGGCGCGTCGGGTTCGTGCCAGGAAAGAAGCAGAAAAAGCCCCAGGACCAACCCCGCCGCCGGTCCGCGCAGCGACAGGGCGATCACGGCCAACAGCATGGCCATGAACAGATCCAGCAGGGTCCAGGGCGAAAGCAGCCCGCCGCTGACCTCGTCCGGTCCGGACGCGGCGAAAAGCGACCAGCCGGGAGCCAGATGCAGTGTGGCCGTCATGCGTTCGAACTCCCGGTCGAAGCCGCCGGCGGCCAGGGTCGCCCTGGCGGCGGGATAGCGGGAAAAGGCCGTGAGATCGAGGCGGGCCCGGCGCAACTCCACGCCTCGCGCCCCCTCCTTGCCAAGCAGCACCACGGGCTGGTCGCGCCCGGCGATGCTCACCCGGCCAAGCTCGCCCGGGGCCAGCATGGCCAGCGTCCAGGCCGACCGGTTTTCCCCGGACAGATGGTCGCGCACCGAAAGCCCCTTGCCGCTCATGTCGAGCCACATCTCCCGGGAAAGGACCAGGGCGTCGCGTCCCTTGGGCGCGCCGCGCCCGAGTTGGACCACATCGAGCTTCGTCCCGGCGCCCACGGCAAAGGCCGGCAGATTCCGCCAGGGCAACGGCGCGTCGGCAATGGCGGGATCAACGGCCGGCGCGCCCTCAAGGCGCGTTTCCCGCAACGCGGGCGCGGCGCGAAACGACCAGGTCTCCCGGCCGTACGGACACACCGCCGGGCCGAGGGCGTCGACCTTGCCGGGAAAGCGCGCCACCACCTCCACGTCGAACCGCCCCGGTCCGGCATCCAGGGCCACGGAGCCGTCGGGGCCGAGCGTGACCGGCACCGGCGCCCGCAGGGCCAGGGCCACGGCCCCGGCGGGTACGGCCCCGGCCAGGGTCACGGTCCGGGCCAGCCCCGACACCTCCAGTCGAAACAGCGTGGTCACGGTCAGGGGCACCCCGTCGGTGATCAGGCGAAAAACCTTGACGTTTTCGGTGTTGGCCACGGGCCTGGCCGCTTCCCCGCCGGCCAGGGACAGTTCCCCCGCCGGAGAAACGGCGACCGGGGCGGGCGCGCCATTGCGCGATACCGTCACCAGCCCCACATCGGCGGGCAGACGCACGGCCGCCGGCGCGACGTTCCAGGCCAGCCGGCCGGCAAGGACATGCTCGCCCGGGCCGAGCCAGACCACGGGGCCGTGTTCGCCGGCCACGACCGGGGCGGCCCTGCCATCGGCGGTCACCCCGGCGATCCAGGCGCCCTGGGCGGCGGGCAGGGGCACCGGGGCCGTGTCGAAAAGTCGGGCCCGCATGGTAAATGCCGCGCCACCCTGCCCCACATCGAGGGACAGGCTGGCCGGGAACAAACAGATGCGGGCGTCCTTGGCGTCGCCCACGGGCGGACACAGCCTGTCCATGGCCCCGTGCAGGGCGAATCCGCGCCAGGGTTCGAGCGCCGGCGGCACCTCGGGGGCGCTTTGCGCCAGGGCCGAAGCGGCGACGACAAGCAACGCGAGCAGCAGCATTCCAGCCGGCAGGGCCCGTGTCATAGGCGTATTTCCTCCATGGTTTCACCCTGTCTTATCCCTGAAAGCGACGACCTTGGCAATGCGTCGCCCTTTCCAGAGCGGCCAAACCGGATTATGGCAGGGGCGACGCGGCGCATTTGGCCGCCACGAGGTTTTCATGTCCGAGAAAGACACGTTCGTTCCCCTGCTGCTCGACTGGTTCGCGGCCAACCGGCGCGACCTGCCCTGGCGGCGCACCCGCGACCCGTATGCGGTCTGGATTTCGGAAATCATGGCCCAGCAGACGCAAATGGACCGGGTGGTTCCCTACTTCAACCGCTTCATGGCCCGATTCCCGGACGTGGCCAGTCTGGCCGCCGCCGACGAAGACGCGGTGCTCAAGGCCTGGGAGGGACTTGGCTATTACAGCCGGGCCAGGAATCTGCACGCGGCGGCCAAACGCATCGTCGCCGAGCACGGCGGCCGCTTTCCCGACACCTACGAGGCCATCCGGGCCCTGCCCGGCATCGGCGACTACACGGCCGGGGCCGTGGCCAGCATTGCCCGGGGTGTCGACGCCGTGGCCGTGGACGCCAACGTGCTGCGGGTGCTGGCCCGGGTCTGCGACATCGACGTTCCGGTGCGCGAACCGGCCGGCAAGGCCCGGGCCACGTCGCTCGCCACCGAACTGCTGCCCCCGGGGCGGGCCGGGGAGTTCAACGAGGCGCTCATGGAATTCGGCGCGCTGGTCTGCCGGCCGAAAAATCCCGACTGCGCCCATTGCCCGGTGGTCCCGGTGTGCCAGGCCCACCACCTGGAGATCGTGGGCGAACGGCCGGTGCTCAGCAAATCCAAGGACATCACACCCATTCTCGTGGCCACGGGCGTGCTCGTCAACGAAGGGCGCGTGTTCATCCAAAAACGCCTGCCCGCCGGGGCCTGGGCCAATCTGTGGGAGTTTCCGGGCGGGCGCATCGAAGCCGGCGAGACGCCGGAAGACGCGGTGATCCGGGAATTCCGGGAGGAAACCGCCTTCGAAACCGAGGTCGCGGCCAAGCTCTCCGTCATCCGCCACGGCTACACCACCTACCGGGTGACCCTGCACTGCTTCCGGCTGGGGCTGGCCGACGCCGCCGCCTCCCTGCCGCGACCGGATCTGACCGCCGCCCAGGAAAGCCTGTGGGTCCGGCCCGACGAGCTTGCCCGCTTCGCCTTTCCGGCCGGCCATCGCAAACTCATCGACATGATGTCGCGCAGTTTGCTCTTTGCCTGAAATACCGCGCGCGGGCCTTCTCCCGCCCTGGCTGGCTTGACGCCCGCCCAGGGGCTTGTCATGACGCGCGAAACGCCAACAGGAGCCCCATGAGCGACACCCTGGACGCCCTGCGCATCGCCGATGCCGACAAAGCCGGCCACCCGGGCGGCGCAAGACGCCGTCCCCGTCGCCGCTGGCCCGTCATCCTGGCCCTTGTGGTCGCGGCCGCCCTGCTCGTCTGGGTCTTTTCGCCGCGCGTCCACACGGTCCGGGTCGCCACGGCCGCCCTGGCCTATCCCTCCCGGGCCGTGACCAGGCTCACGGCCAGCGGCTACATCGTGGCCCAGCGCAAGGCGGCCCTGGCCACCAAGGCCACGGCCCAGCTCGTCTGGCTCGGCGTGGAGGAAGGCAGCCGGGTGCAAAAAGGCCAGATCCTGGCCCGGCTGGAAAACGCCGACGTGGAGGCCGGCCGCCAACGGGCCCGGCACGACATGGAGGCGGCCAACTTTCAGATCGCCTCGGCCCGGGCCGAACTGCGCGACGCCCGCATCAACTACCGCCGCATGAAAACGCTCGTGGCCGGCGACTACGTGGCCCGCGCCGACCATGACGCGGCCCTGGCCCGGCTGCAAAAAGCCGAGGCGGCCGTGTCCCAGGCCGAAGCCAACCGTCAGGCCCGGGCCGAAGCCCTGCGCGAGGCCGAGGCCGCCCTGGACTACACCGAGCTCAAGGCCCCGTTTGACGCGGTGGTGCTGACCAAAAACGCCGACGTCGGCGACATCATCTCGCCCCTTGGCGCGTCGTCCACCTCCAAGGCGGCCGTGGTCAGCATCGCGGACATGGGATCGCTCGCCGCCGAAGTGGACGTGTCGGAATCGAGCCTGCACGAAGTCGCGGTGGGCGAGCCCTGCGAAATCATGCTGGACGCCATCCCCAGCGAACGTTTTCCCGGCACGGTGCACATGATCGTGCCCACGGCCGACCGCACCAAGGCCACGGTGCTGGTCAAGGTGCGCTTCAACAAGCTGGACCCGCGCGTGCTCCCGGAAATGAGCGTCAAGGTGGCCTTCCTGTCCCGGCCGCTTGCCCCGGCCGAAATGACGCCACGTCTGGCCGTGCCGGAGACGGCCATTCTCCGGCGCGACGGGAAGGCGGCGGTCTTCGTCATCGAAAATGGTAAGGCCATCTACACGCCCGTGACCACAGGCGAGGCCATCGGCGATTTGCGGGCCGTGACCTCGGGGCTTGCCGCCGGCCGGAAGGTCGTGGTCGCCCCGCCGCCGGATCTTGCCTCGGGCGACCGCGTCGCCCCGGCCGAGGAGTGATGCCCATGACCACGCCCCGCCCCGTCCCCCCGGCCATGGCCGACGACGCCTTTACCAGGCTGCTGGCCGTCGTGCGCCGGGCCAACCCGCCGCATCGGGTCCATGTCCACGAGCCCACCCGCACCATGGCCGAAGCGGCCCACAATCTCAGTTTCGATCCCGGGCGCATCGTCAAGACCATCGCCTTTGGCCGCCGCGACGGCGGGGTGGTGCTGGCCGCCCTGCGGGGCACGCGCCGGGTGGCCTACCCGGCCCTGGCCGCCCTGCTCGGGGTGACGCGCCGGGACCTCGCCGCCCTGTCGCCGGAGCAGGTGCTGGAGCGGCTGGGCGTTGCGCCGGGCAGCGTCTCGCCCGTGCCCCTTTTCCCGGACATTCCGATTTGCATCGATGCCGACGTGCTGACCATCGCCCCCACGCTCTACTGCGGCCTGGGCCGGCCGGACCGCACCCTGGAAATCGCCCCGGCCGATCTGCTCGCCCTGGCCGGCGGCCAGCTGGGGGAATTTTCCAAACCACCGGCCGGGGCCGCGTCATGACCCGGCCGCTGATCGAAATCGAACACCTGTCCAAAGCCTACCGGCGCGGCGACCAGATCATCCCGGTGCTCACGGACATCACCTTTTCCATCGCCGCCGGCGAATTCCTGGCTCTGATCGGCCCGTCGGGCTCGGGCAAATCCACGCTGCTCAACTGCATCGCCGGCATCGACGCCGTGGACGCCGGCCGCATCGTCATCGGCGGCACGGACATCACGATCTTAAGCGAAGGCGAACTTTCGCGCTGGCGCAGCCGGCATGTGGGCTTCATCTTCCAGTTCTACAACCTCATCCCGGTGCTCTCGGCCCTGGAGAACGTGGAACTGCCGCTGCTGCTCACGGCCCTGCCGGCCCGCAAACGCCGGGAACACGCCCTGGCCGCCCTGACCGCCGTGGGCCTGCCCGACCGCACCGACCACAAGCCGTCCCAGCTTTCCGGCGGCCAGCAGCAACGCGTGGCCATCGCCCGGGCCATCGTCACCGACCCCCAGATCATCGTGGCCGACGAGCCCACGGGCGATCTGGACAAGCGCTCCGCCGCCGACATCATGGCCCTGCTCGGCAAGCTCAACCGGGAGCTTGAAAAAACCATCGTCATGGTCACCCACGACCCCCGGGCCGCCGAGGCCGCCCACCTCGTGCGCGAGCTCGACAAGGGCGAACTGCGTGTTGCTCCTTAGGCTGATCGTCAAAAACGCCTTCCGCCACCGGCTGCGCTCGATGCTGACGATTCTCGGCGTCACCATCGCGCTTATGGCTTTCGGCCTCATGCGCACGGTGCTCGACGCCTGGCACGCCGGGGTCTCGGCCTCCTCGGCCAACCGGCTGGTCACCCGCAACGCCGTCTCCCTGGTCCAGCCCCTGCCCTACGCCTACAAGGGCCGCATCCGGCAGGTGTCCGGCGTCTCCATCGTGGCCGCCGGCAACTGGTTCGGCGGCGTCTACCTGGACGAGAAAAACTTTTTCGCCAATTTCTGCATCGAGGCCGAGGAATTCTTCCAGCTCTATCCCGAAGTGCTGGTGACGCCGGCGGCGCGCCGGGCCTTCATTCTCGACCGCAAGGGCGCGATCATCGGCCGCAAGCTGGCCGACCGCTTCCACTGGCGCGTGGGCGACACCATCACCCTGCGCGGCACCGTCTACCCGGGCCAGTGGCCCCTGACCATCCGGGCCATCTACAAAGGCGCGCGGCCGGACACCGACGAGACCGTGCTCTATCTCCACTGGGCCTACGTGGACGAGGTGATGCAGAAAACCAGCCCCGCCCGGGCCGGACAGGTCGGCTTTTTCATGATCGGCATCGACGACGCCGGCCGGGCGGCGGAAATCGCCAAGGCCATCGACGCGCTGTTCGTCAATTCCCAGGCCGAAACCCTGACCGAAACGGAAAAGGCCTTCCAGATGGGCTTCGTAGCCATGAGCGAGGCCATTCTCATGGCCATCACGGCCGTGTCCTACGTGGTCATTCTCATCATCCTGGCCGTGGCCGCCAACACCATGGCCATGTCGGCCCGGGAACGGCTGGGCGAATTCGCCGTGCTCAAGACCCTGGGCTTTGCCGCCCCGACCCTGGCGGCCATGCTGCTGGCCGAATCCCTGCTCCTGTCCCTGTGCGGCGCGGCCCTGGCCATGGCCGGCCTGCCGCTGGTGACAAAGGTCTTTGCCGCCACCCTGACCCAGTATTTCCCCATCTTTCTCGTCTCGCGTCAGACCATGCTGCTCATCCCCGTGTTCGGGACGGCCGTGGGCGTGCTGGCCGTCGTGGCCCCGGCCGTCCGGGTCGCCTCGGTGCGCATCGCCGAGGCCTTCCGGAGGATCGGCTGACATGCCCGTGCCCATCGCCTACTCCTGGCGCAACCTGCGCACGCGCCGGCTGACCACGGTGCTCACGGCCGGCGGCATGGCCCTGGTGGTCTTCGTGTTCACGGCCACCCTCATGCTGGCCGAGGGACTGCGCCGCACCCTGGTGTCCACGGGCTCGCCGGGCAACGCCATCGTCCTGCGCAAAGGGTCCGAGACGGAGGTGCAAAGCGGCATCGAGCGGGCGAACGCCGCGGCCATGACCACCCGGCCGGAAATCGCCCTGGGCCGCGACGGCCGGCCCCTGGCCGCCCGGGAGGCGGTGGTGCTCATCGGGCTGACAAAAAAATCCACGGGCAAGACGTCCAATGTGGTCATCCGGGGCATGGACCACGCTTCCCTGGCCCTGCGGCCGCAGGTGCGCCTGATCGCCGGCCGCCTGCCCCGGCCGGGCACGCCGGAAATCATGGTGGGCAAGGCCGTGGCCGCCGGCTTCGCCAACGCCGGACTGGGGCAGCACCTGCGTTTCGGCAAGCGGCAATGGCCCATCGTCGGCGTGTTCGACGCCGGCTCCACGGGCTTTTCCTCGGAAATTTGGGGGGATGGCGATCAGCTCATGCCGGCCTTCGGTCGCAACGCCTATTCGGTGGTGGTCGTGGGACTTCGCGCCCCGGACCTCTTTCCCGCCTACAAACAGGCCATCGAAGCCGACCCTCGCCTTCAGGCCGAGGTCTGGCGCGAGACGCGCTACTATGAAAAACAGTCGGACATGATGCGCAAGTTCCTGACGGTCCTCGGCGTCGCCCTGACGGCCATCTTCTCCCTGGGAGCCATGATCGGGGCCATGATCACCATGTACTCGGCCGTGGCCAACCGGGTGCCGGAAATCGGCACCCTGCGGGCCCTGGGCTTTTCCCGGACAAGCATCCTGGCCGCCTTTCTCCTGGAATCCATGTTCCTGGGACTGCTTGGCGGCGTGGCCGGCGTGGCCCTGGCCGGCGGGCTCGTGCTCGTGTCCTTTTCCACCACCAATTTCCAGACGTTTTCCGAACTTTCCTTCAAATTCGCCCTAACGCCCTGGATCGTCTGGCTGTCCCTGGCCTTTTCCCTGCTCATGGGCGTGATCGGCGGCTTTCTGCCCGCCGTGCGCGCGGCGCGCCTGCCCATCGTCTCGGCC
>JAFABC010000242.1 GCA_023426275.1 Pseudomonadota bacterium
CGTTGCATTCTGTGTCAGCTGTGGCATAGTTGCGCCAATCATTCGGAGCCCCGCCGAAAAACCGGGGAACAAGGAGTTTTTCATGGATCAGTATCACGAGCCTGTTACGGAACTTTCCCCCCAGGACCGCGACTTCGTCCGGGCGCTCAACAGCGTCAAGGAAGAGTTGGAGGCCATCAACTGGTACCACCAGCGCGTGGCCGCGGCCAGCGATCCGCAGATCAAGGCCATCATGGCCCACAATCGTGACGAGGAAATCGAGCACGCCGTCATGGGCCTGGAATGGCTGCGCCGCAACATGCCTGCCTGGGACGAGAACATGCGCACCTACCTCTTCAGCGCCGGCGACATCACGGCCCTGGAAGACGCGGCCACCGGCGGCGAGGGCGAGACCCCGCAGGGCGGCAAGGCCCCGGCCGGCGGGTCGCTCGGCATCGGCAGCCTCAAGGGCAACCGCTAACCGTCACGGGAGACGCCATGGATATTTTGAAACGCGATCTCGCTCCGATCACCGCCGCCGCCTGGACGGCCGTGGACAGCCGCGCCCGCCAGGCCCTGACCAACATGCTCTCGGCCCGCCGGGTCGTGGACGTGGCCGGTCCCCTTGGCTGGGAATACGCCGCCGTGCCGCTGGGACGCATCGAATACGCCAAGACGCAGTCCGTCTCGGGCATCACCTACGGCCTGCATCAGGTCAAACCGCTGGTGGAAGTCAAGGTTCCCTTCACCCTGGACATCGCCGAAATCGACAACGCGGCCCGGGGCGGCAAGGACATCGACCTGGGGCCCCTGGACGAGGCCGCCGAGAAACTGGCCCGCTTCGAGGAAGAGGCCGTCTATCACGGCTTCGCCCCGGCCGGCATCAAGGGCCTGTCGGAAGTCTCCAGCCAGACGCGCATGACCGTGACCAAGGACCCCGAGGACATCGCCGAAAAGGTGACCATGGGCCTGACCGCCCTGCGCAAGACCTCGGTGGAAGGCCCCTACGCCCTGGTGGTCGGACCGGAACTGTGGGTGGCGCTGTCCGGGCACGTGCGCGGCTATCCACTTTCCCAATATCTGGAAACCATGCTTGGCGGCGAGGTCATCGTCAGCCCGTTTATCGAGGAAGCCTACCTGCTCTCCACCCGGGGCGGCGACCTTGAGATGACCCTCGGCGGGGACATCGCCATAGGCTACGCCTCCCACGACACCGAGAAGGTGGCGCTTTTCTTCCTGGAATCCTTCACCTTCCAGGTGCTCGACCCGACCGTGGTCGTGCGGCTGGACTGGCAGGCCTAGGCTGGCGGGTCCGCTCCGGACCATCACAGCATCACGTGCCGCGTCCGGGAGATCCTCCCGATTGCCCAGGACGCGGCACGGGCCGCAACCCGGCCCGCAAACAGGCAATCGGGGAGCAGACAGTCGTCGCTCCGGGACCTCACCTCGCGCGCCGCTTCCCGCGCCCTCCGCCCGGCACCTCCCGACAGTGATCCTTTTGTAACAAAGGTCATTTTTTGAGAAATCGTAAGATTTTCATAACATATTGGAATCATACCAAAGTTATGTGTAAATTTTCTTTACGAACTGTCACTCTTTTTTATTTTCCGTGATTGTACGCACAACGTACTAATATTGTTAGTGTTAAAAAAAGCATCATTCACACGAAAAAAATAATTTGCGTGTGAGTTGGAAAAGCCTTATTTCTTTTCCCAACGAGGAAGGCAAACGGCCGCCAGAAGTACCGGCCATCCCCGACAACAAAAAAGCCCCGCACGGAGAACCACCATGAAAGTCAGCGCCCGCAACCTGATCCCCGGCACCGTCAAGACCGTTTCCATCGGTATGGTCAACGCCGAAGTCGTCATTGACGCCGGCGGCGTCGAGATCGTTTCCGTCATCACCAAGGAGTCCGCCGAGGCCATGGGCCTCAAGGCCGGCGCCAAGGTCAAGGCCATGGTCAAGGCCACCAGCGTCATGGTCGTCACCGACTAATTGCCGTCATCCATGGTCTCGCAGGGCCGGGGCCCCCCCGCGGGGGGGCCCGGCCCTTGCCGTTTGCGGCCGGAAACGACAGTCCCTTGACTTTACCCCTCCCCTTTGCAAAAGGTGGGGACTTTTGAGGGGAGGCTTGGCATGCAACTTTACAACACCATGACCCGGACCAAGGAGCCCTTCGTCGCCCGACGGCCGGGCAAGGTGGCCATGTACGTGTGCGGGATCACCGCCTACGACCTGTGCCATATCGGGCACGCCCGCTCGTCCGTGGTCTTCGACGTGCTGGTACGCTACCTGCGTCACCTGGGCTACGACGTGACGTTCGTGCGCAACTTCACCGACGTCGACGACAAGATCATCAAGAAGGCCAATACCGAAGGCGTTTCGAGCGCGGAAATCGCCGAACGCTTTATCGGGGCCTTTTACGAGGACATGGACCGACTCGGCATCCTGCGCGCCGACGCCGAGCCCAGGGCCACGCAGTATATCAGCGAGATGGCCGCCCTGGCCGAGCGACTGATCGAAGGCGGTCACGCCTATCGGACCGCCTCGGGCGACGTCTATTTCCGCGTGCGCTCCTTTCCCGGCTACGGCAAGCTTTCGGGCCGCGACATCGAGGACATGCGCGCCGGCGCCCGGGTGTCGCCGGGCGAGGAAAAAGAGGACCCGCTGGACTTCGCCCTGTGGAAGGCGTCCAAGCCCGGCGAGCCCGCCTGGGACAGCCCCTTCGGCTCCGGCCGGCCGGGCTGGCATCTGGAATGCTCGGTCATGAGCGAAAAGCTCCTGGGCATTCCCTTCGACATCCACGGCGGGGGGCAGGACCTCATCTTTCCCCACCACGAAAACGAGATCGCCCAGAGCGAGGCGGCCACGGGCACCGAGTTCTGCCGCTACTGGGTGCACAACGGATTCGTGCGCATCAACACGGAAAAGATGTCCAAGTCGCTTGGCAACTTCATCACCATCCGCGACATCTATGCGCGCTACCTGCCCGAGGTGCTGCGCTTTTTCCTGGTCACCTCCCATTACCGCAGCCCCCTCGACTACTCCGATCAGGCCCTGGACGAAGCCGAAAAGGGCCTGCGCCGCATCTACGCGGCCAAGGCGCAGATGGAGCAGGCGCTGACCCGGTCCAAATGGTCCGGGACCAAGCTGCCGCCGGAAATCGGCCAGGAACTGGACAAGCTCGAGGAAGGCTTCACCGCGGCCATGGACGACGATCTCAACACCGCCCAGGCCCTGGGCCACGTGTTCGGGACCGTGCGCCTGGCCGGCCGGCTGATGGAAGACAAGACCCTGGCCAAAAGCCGCGAGACGGCCGACATCCTGCGCCGCATCCTGGCCGATCTCGACGCCTGGGGGCACATCCTCGGCGTCTTCACCGGCGCGAGCGAGGCCTTTCTGGACGCCCTCAAGGCCAGCCGGGCGGCGCGCCTGGGCATTGACGCCGCCGCCGTGGAAGCGCTGCTGGCCGAGCGTCAGGAAGCCCGCACGAACAAGGACTTCGCCCGCTCCGACGCCATCCGCGACGAACTGGCCGGCCGTGGCGTCACGGTCATGGACACGCCGGCCGGACAACGCTGGGACGTGGCCTGACCGTCTGTCAAAAAAACAGACGCCTCCGACGAAACATTCCTTCCGGGGCCCCTGAAAACGCCTGCCGCGTCAGCCAGAGGCCCCTTCGGACAGGGCGCCATGGCCGCCTCGATCATTTATATCCACCACGATTGCTTTTTGCTGCGCGACGGGAACCGGGCCATCCTGTTCGACTACCCCGCGCCGCCGTACCTCCCGGATGAGGCGGCCGCCGTGGCCGCGTCCCAGCTGGCCGGGACGGACCTGACCGTGCTCATCTCCCACGCCCATGTGGACCATTGCAACCCCGACATCGTGGCGGCCACGGCCCGGGCGGCCTCGCGCCGGTTCGTGGTGGCCGACGATGTGGCCGATCTTTACGGCGACCGGCTGCCGCCGGACACGGTGGTCATGGAACCCGGGGAAGTCTACAAGGCGGAAGGACTGGCCGTGGAAGCCCTGGACAGCAACGACCAGGGCGTGGCCTACTGGCTCGATCTGGCGGGGCGCAACATCTATTTCGGCGGGGACATGGCCCTCTGGGACTGGCCGGGCCAGTCGCCGGCCGCGCGGCGGGCCGTGGGCATGTCCTGGCGGCGTCTGCTCAAACGGCTGGGCAACCGCCCGCCCGACGTGGCCTTTTCCAACATGGACCCGCGCTTGCCGAGCCTTTCCGGCGCGCCGGAATTCGTGGCCGCCGTCAGGCCCGCCGTGTTCGTGCCCATGCATTTAAACGGGCATGTGGAATACATCGCGCGTTTCCGCGACCGGATCACCCGGCCGGGCACCACACTTTTCGCCTACGACGCGGCCGGGGCGGTCCTGCCGCTGGCCGACTGAGCCGCGACGGGGCGCACCCGGGGCGGCGAGACGAGAAAGGCCAGCGGGAAATTGCGCAAAAGGTCCTTGAGCGCATACTCGCCGGCGGCATGTTCGCGCCCGCTCAGCATATCGACCATCGGCCCGACCCCGCCCGGCACATCGACCACCCGGGCGTCCTCCCACAACTCGCCCAGGGCGAACACGCTCTCGCCCAGGGACAGGGAGGCGATGCGCCGGGGCACGAGCACAAGCGCCGTTTCCCCTTCGTAGAGCCGCCAGAAGCCGAAGGCATGTCCGGCCAGACGCCCCTCGATGCGGGCCGGCCGGTATTCGCCCACGGTGAAAAGCTCCGGGCGCTCGGCCCGGGCCTGCAATCCCCGCCACAACGTGTAGAGCTTGACCGTGCCGTCCTGGGGCGCGCCAAGGAGCCTGCGGCACAAGCCGAGGGGATCCGCGGCGAAGGATTGTTGCAGGTCGGCCAGATCGGCGGCCCGTCCGGCGAAATCCACGGGACGGCGGTTGTCCGGATCGACAAAGGACAAATCCCAGTCCTCGACGCCCTGGTAGAAGTCCGGCGTGCCGGGGCAGGTGATCTTGAGCAGCAGCTGGGCCAGACTGTACGAGTAGCCGATGCGCGTGATGCGGTGGCAAAGCGGCAGGAACTCGCCCAGAAAGGCGTTTTTTGGGGTGTCGCGCAACAGCTTGGCGGCAAAGGTCGTCAGGGCGTTTTCATAGTCCAGGTCGGCATTGAGCCAGTTGGAGTGCTCCTTGCCCTCGCGCACGGCCTTGATGAGGTAGGCGCAAAGGCGTTCGCCAAAGCCCGGCAGGTCGGACGGCCGATCGGGGTAATGCCCGAGCAGGGCCTGATAGAGCATGTATTCGTCGTTCTTGTCCGGGGCCACCCGGTCGCCGAGCCGGGTCTTGCGGCGCTGGTTGATGCGCACGAACCGGGTGAGGCAGGCGCGCCAGTCCTCGGGAATTTCCGACAGGGCGGCCAGCCGCATCCGGGCGTCCTCGCCGCGCTTGGCGTCGTGGGTGGCCGTGGCGCTTATGGCCCGGGGCCACTGCCGGGCCCGGTCGGTCATGGTCGTATGGAAGGTTTCGGCGGTCATGCCAAAGGTGCCCGGCTCCGCGCCGACCTCGTTGAGGCACAGCAGGCGGTTGAGCACGTAAAAGGCCGTATCCTCCACGCCCTTGGCCATCAGCGGCCCGCTGACCTGCTGGAAACGCATGGCAAAACGGGTCCACTGGGTCTTTACCTCGTCGCTGACGTGCTCATCGTATTGCAGCAGCAGGAAGCGCTCCAGAAAATCCAGTTCATAGGCCAGATCGGCGTTGTTGCGCTTGGCCCGGCGCACGGCCGTGCGCACGTAGCCGATGTCGGCCGGCCGGATGGCGTCCGGGGAAATGTAGGTCCGATAGACCGGGAAATGGGTCAACACCTCGCTCAGGGCCCGCTTGGTCGAGCGCAGGGTGATGTCGAAACCCTGCCGGTCGAGGCTGGACACGGCATTGACGAGCCGGGCCAGGTTCTCCACATCGCCGTACATGTGCGTTTCGATGATGCGGCGCTTTTTCCAGACCACCAGATCCTCGGGCCGCTGCCGGCGACCGGTGAAGGTCTCGTAGAGGCGCTGAAAGGCCTTTTCCTGGGTCGTGTCCACGAACAGGCCGCAGACCGCGTTCATGAAGTCGTAGCCCGTGGACCCGGCGATGGGCCAGAAGGCGGGCAACGGCTCGTCGGCCACGCAGATTTTCTCCACCACCAGATAGGCGTCGCCGATGGCCTCGCGCAGCCGACGCAGATAGCGGGTGGGATCGTAGAGCCCGTCGATGTGGTCCACGCGCAGGCCGGTGAAAAGCTCGTCCTTGATCAACTCGAAAATCTTCTGGTGCGAGTTGCGAAAGACCGCTTCCTCCTCGACCCGCAGGGAGATCAGATCGTTGATGGAGAAAAAGCGGCGGTAGTTGATCTCCTCCCCGGCCACCTTCCAGTAGGACAACCGGAAGTACTGCTCGGCCAGGATGCTTTCCAGCAGGTCCCGGCGATCGTGCAGGTCGTCCGGCACCTCGGTGCCATTGATGCGGGCGAGATTGGCGTCCAGGTGGGCGCGCAGGACTTCGCTGCCCTCGTAGAGCTCGAAAAGCATCTGCTTGATAAAGGAAATCTGGTCGTAGCGGTCGCCGAGGGGATCGTCGGACGGCAGGGCCTTGATGCTGTAGAGGATGCCGAGGAGCTTGATGTAGTCGGGCGAATGCCGGCCGATTTTCTCCCGCAGGGGTTCGATCCCCAACGTCAGGATGCGGGTGTAGGAATCGATGCGCAGGGGAAAGCGCAGCTCGTAGTAGCGCACGAAAAAACCGTCGGCGTCAAAGCCCACGGTGATCTCCCCGTTTTCCAGGGTGCGCCCGTAGAAGTTGCCCAGAAACGGCGCCAGCATCCGGCCCTTGATGCTTTCGTAGGGATGGTCCCAGTCGATGTCGAAGTAGCTGTAGTAGCGGGAGGCCGGGCCGTTTTCCAGCACGTCCACCAGCATGGTGTTTTCGCCGGAAACGGCCATGTGGTTGGGCACGATGTCCTGAATCCAGCCCATGTCGAGCTTTTTGACCGCCGTGGCCAGGGTGCGGAAGCCCTCCTCGCCCCCCAGCTCCGGGTTGATCTCCTTGTGGTCGCACACGTCGTAGCCGTGGGTCGAACCGGGCTTGGCCCGAAAGATCGGCGAGGCGTAAATATGGGAGATGCCCAGGGCGGCCAGGTAATCGAGAATGCCACGACAGCGGGCGAAATCGAAATCCTTGGTGAATTGCAACCGGTAGGTGGCGATCGGCGTGCTCATTGCGGCAACCTCACCTTGAGGGCGACGGCCACGGACGTAAACAGTTCGATCCAGGCGGCGGCGTCCGCGTCCTCGCCGGCCGCCGCCGCCATGGCCGCCGGGTAGCGTTCCCGGGACAGGTCGAAGACGACGTTTTGGGCCTTCCAAAGGTTCAAGCCCATGGGCAGCGCGTGCAGCCGCTCCAGGGCCTCGCCGACATTGGCCAGCAAGGCGACGTCGTCCGGGTCCTCCCCAAAGGCCGCCAGCCGGCGGTTGACCCAGTCCGCGCCGACAAGTCCCAGCTTTTTGTAATCCAGGTCCAGGCCGAAACGGCGGGCGTCCTGGATCAGGCTGTCAAAGCGCTCGAGGTCGATGTCCTCGCCGGCCAGCAGATTCCTGATGTCGGTTTCCACGACAAACGCGGCGGCTTCCAGGAAATGCCGGGGGATGGGCATGGAAATCCACTGGAGAAAGCTCAGGATCGCGTAGTTGTTTTCGTAAATCTGCCGGTACATGGCCTCGGCGTTCTGAAATTCCGGCGTGAGCACCTCGCCCACCACCTTGCGTTGCTCGTCGCGGAACAGATGCCAGATGGAGAAAATGTGGGTTTCGAAATGGGCGTCCAGGGTGCGGATGGTTTCCGGCATGTCGCCGCGCTCGAACACCTCGCGCAAATCGTCGGCCATGGCGTCGAAGCTGGCCGGATCGCGATAGGGACGCAGACCGCAGCTCAAATTCTGGCCGCCGGCATGGACCACGGCGAAGGTGGCGTCGAGGGCCTCCCAGGTGACGCGGGAGCGGATGGTGGCCCGGCCGGTGAGCAGCTGGGCCCGGCCGGCGCTGTGGCGCTGGAGATCCTCGCCGTAGACCCGGTAGCAGCCGTACTGGTAGTGCTCGTCGTACTCCTCGAACAACAGCGACATGGCGTAATGCGCACCCACCCGCATGAGGTCCACGGCGGCCGGCTTGGCGTATTTTTCGTAGGCCTCGCGTCCCGTGGACAGCACATTGCTCGGGGCGTTTTCCAGGATGCGGGCAAAGGGCTCCTCCAGCCGGCTGCCGTCGATCTCCTCGGCCAGCTGGATGGTCCGGGCGGCGTATTGCAGGATCTGCGTCGTCTCGATGCCGGAGATTTCGTCGAAGAACCAGCCGCAGCTGGTGAAGTTGAGCATGGCGAAGCGTTGCAGCTCCATGAGCTTGAGCGCCGTCACCTGCTGCGGTTCGGTCAGCCGGCGCCGCTGCCAGGCATTGAGGAAATTGGCGACCGTTTCCCGGCTGCGGTCGTTGATCACGGCGATGTAGGCGTCCCGCGCCGCCCAGGGATCGCGAAAGAACTTCGCCCCCGTGCGTTCGTGGATCTCCACGCAGCGGTCGCGCAGCCAGTCCATGGCCTTGCGCAGCGGTGCGCGCCATTGCTGCTGCCAATGGCCGTGCATGCCGGAATTGCAGCCGCAGTCCGCGCGCCAGCGCTCCACGCCGTGCACGCAGCTCCAGGACGAGTTGTCGTAAATTTCGGCCTCGAACCGGGGCGGATGCCGGTCGAGGTAGGCGGCGTAATTGATGAGCTCCACCGAGGGGTCGGTCTCCACCAGGGACAGGCAATACGTGAGCGCCATCTCCCCGGAGGGGTGGTGGTGGCCGTAGGTCTCGCCATCGGTGGCCACGTGCACGATCTGCGGCCAGTCCCGACCCGCGTCGGTGAACGCGGCCATGAGCCGGCCATGGAAGGCCTCGCCGCTTTCCAGCATGTCGCCGAAGGCCATGTCCTGGGAAATGGGGCCATCGTAAAAAAACACGGCAAAGGTGCGGCCGTCGGGCAGACGGACGTTGTAGGGCGTGGTGGGATCGACGCGGCTGTCGGACACGTCCCACCAGTCGCCGCCGTCCAGGGACCGCACCCGGGCGGCCTGTCGCGGGGCCAGCACGGTGAAGCGCAGGCCGGCGTCGGCCAGAATGGACAGCGTCTCCAGGTCCACGGCCGCCTCGGGCAGCCACATGCCCTCGGGCTCGCGGCCAAAGCGCATCCGGAAGTCCTCCACGCCCCAGCGCACCTGCGTGATCTTGTCCCGACGGCTGGCCAGGGGCAGGATCATGTGGTTGAACGCCTGGGCCATGGCCGAACCGTGTCCGTCGAAGCGCTCCATGGACAAGGCGTCCGCGTCGATGATGGCCTGATGCAGCTTGGGATGATGCCGTTGCAGCCAGGACAGGAGGGTCGGGCCGAAATTGAAGCTGATCTTGGAATAGTTGTTGATGATGTCCATGATCCGGCCCTCGCCGTCGAGGATGCGGGAGCCGGAATTGGGGCCGTAGCATTCGGCCGTGATGCGCTCGTTCCAATCGTGATAGGGATGGGCCGAATCCTGGACCTCGACTTCCTCCAGCCAGGGATTTTCCCGGGGCGGCTGGTAAAAATGCCCGTGAATGCAGATGTAGCGGTTCATGCGACAACACCCTCCTCGCATTTGTACACCACGGCGTGAAGGGCCGGCAGGGTGATGGCGGCGGCCAGTCGCCCGGGCAACGGGCTGCCCTGGCCGCCAAAACGGGGTTCAGCCGAATCGAGCAACCGGACGTAGTCCTTGGGCGGACAGGCCGCGCCGACCGAAACACGCGCCGCCCTCCGGCCGGTGTTGCCAAGCAGCAGATAGCGGCCGTCCGCGCCCCGGCGCTCCAGGGCGATGGCCCCGGCCGCGTCCAGCGGCCAGACGCGGCACATGCGCCGCCGGGAATCGCCCAGGGCCGGGCTGTGGCGCCGCAGGGCCAGCAGGGCCTTGTGCCAGGCGAACATGCCGGCGTGCGCCGGCGCGCCGAGCTTGTCCCAGTCGGGCCGACTGGCCTCGAAGGTGGCCACGTCAAAGGGATCGGGCACCTGTCCCCGCCAGCGGAAACTGGCGAACTCCCGCTTGCGGCCCTGGCACACGGCAGCCACGAGACCGGCGTCGAGATGGCTGATAAAATACTGAAACGGCCGGTCCTCGCCCCACTCCTCGCCCATGAAGAAAAGCGGCGATCCCGGCGAAAACACCAGCAGCGCGGCGGCGACCCTGGCCGCCTCGGGACCGATCAGGGAGACGAGGCGCTCGCCCCGGGCCCGGTTGCCGATCTGATCATGGTTTTGCAGGCAATTGACGAACCGGTCGGTCGGCAGGTGCGAGGCGTCGGCGCCCCGGGCATGGCCGAAAAAGGCCGAATGCCGCCCGGCATAGACAAAGCCCTCGGCCATGGCCGTAATCAGGTCGTCGCGCCGGCCGAAGTCGGCGTAATAGCCGCGCGTTTCGCCGGTCAAAAGCGCGTGGGCGGCGTGGTGGAAATCGTCGTTCCACACGCCGTCGAGGCCAAGCCCCCCGGCTGCGGCGTCGGTGATGACGGTCGGATCGTTGACGTGGGTTTCGGCCACGAGAAAGGCGCGCCGGCCGGCCGCGACCTGCCAGTCGGCCACGGCCGCGGCCAGTTCGGCCACGATAGGCACCGGACTCTGGTCGTAGATGGCGTGCACGGCGTCGAGGCGCAGGCCGTCGATGTGGAAATCACGCAGCCAGGAAAGCGCGTTGTCGATGAAAAAGGCGCGCACCGGACCGCTTCGCGGCCCGTCGAAATTAACCGCCTCGCCCCAAGGGGTATGGTAGCGATCGGTGAAATAGGGGCCGAAATCGCGCAGGTAGTTCCCCTCGGGGCCGAGGTGGTTGTAGACCACGTCCAGGACCACGGCCAGACCGTGCGCGTGGCAGGCGTCCACCAGCCGGGCCAGCCCGTGGGGACCGCCATAGGCCTGGCTGGCCGCGTAGGGATAGGTGCCGTCGTAGCCCCAGTTGCGCCCGCCCGGGAACTGGGCCACGGGCATAAGCTCCAGACAGGTGACGCCCAGCTCGACCAGATGGGGCAGCCGGTCGATGACGGCCTCGAAGGTGCCTTGCGGGGTGAAGGTGCCGACATGGATTTCGTAATAGATGCGCCGTTCGGGCGGCGGCGGCACAAACGCAGCGTCGGTCCAGACAAAATCCGTCACATCGACCAGGGCCGAGGGACCGTGTACATCATCGGGTTGCCAGCGCGAGGCCGGGTCGGCGCGGCGCGTGTCGCCGTCGAGTTGGAACTGATAGCGCGTCCCAGGAGCAAGGTCCGGGACCTCCAGGGAAAAATAGCCGTCCGGCAGTGGTTGCATTGGCAACGTCGCGCCGGTTTCGGGAAGGATCAATGCAAGGCGTTTGCGATTGGGCGCCCAGGTGGTAAAGCGCCATGTGGAGGGACCGGTCTTCCGCGCGCCGACCGGCAAAGCTGCGGCAGGGATTCGTTGCATACAAATTTGTATGCCGCAAATCCCAGGACTGGTCAAATCACATTTCGGATATGTTTCCCGGACGTTGTTACGGTGCGGCGAAGAGCACACGCGCCAGTCCGGCCAGGTCCTCCACCTTGGGACCAAGCCTGCCGGCGGCCGGACACAACACCGGACCATAGCCCAGACGCTCGGCCTGCTTGAGGCGTGTTTCCTGGGCGGCCACCGGCCGAATGCGGCCGGACAGGTCCACTTCGCCCCAAAACACCGCGCCCGGGGGTAACGGTTTTTCGTAAAACGAGGACAGCACCGCGGCGGCGATGCCGAGATCGAGTCCGGGGTCCGGGATTTTGAGCCCGCCGCCGATCTTGGCGTAGATGTCGGCCTGCCCGAGATTGAGCCGCAACCGCTTTTCCAGCACCGCCAGCAGCAGATGCAGCCGGCCGACGTCCAGACCGAGCGCCGCCCGGCGCGGCACGGCCAGGAAGGACTTGGCCGCCAGGGCCTGCACCTCCACGGCAAAAGGCCGGCGACCCTCCACGGCCATGACCACGGCCGAGCCCGAGGCGGCCACGTCGCGGTCCCCCAGAAAAAACGTGGACGGATCGGGCACCTCGGAAAGCCCCTGCTCGCGCATTTCCATGACGAGCAGTTCGTCGGTGGGACCGTAGCGGTTTTTGAGCACCCGCAGAATGCGAAAGAGATGCCGGCGCTCACCTTCGAGATAGAGCACCGTGTCGACCATGTGCTCCAGCAGCTTGGGACCGGCGATCTGTCCTTCCTTGGTCACATGGCCGACCAGGATCAGGCAGGCCTGACCGCGCTTGGCCGCTTCCACGCAGGACGCGGCCACGGAGCGCACCTGGGACACCGAACCGGCCGCGCCCTCCACCCCGGCCACGTGCATGGTCTGGACGGAATCGACAATGACCAGATCGGGCGGCGGCGACGCGCCAAGCACGTCCACCACCGCGCCGGCGTCGGTGGTCGAGGCGGCAAGCAGGGTGTCGTGGAGCACGCCCAGGCGTTCGGCCCGGGCCTTGAGCTGGGGCAGGGATTCCTCGCCGGACACGTAGACGACCCGGCGGCCGGCCGCCGCGGCCAGTCCGGCCAGTTCGAGCAGCAGCGTGGACTTGCCGATGCCCGGCTCGCCGCCAAGGAGCACCGCGCCGCCCGGGGTCAGGCCGCCGCCAAGCACCCGGTCCAGACCGGCAATGCCCGTGGGAACCGGACGAAAATCCTCGTCGGGATGACTGGACAGCGGGATGGGCACGGCCACGCCGGCCGCCGCGACCGCACCGGCGCGGCCGGGACCGGCCACGCCCTCGACCAGGGTGTTCCAGGCCCCGCACCGGGGACACTGGCCCCGCCAGGTCGGCGACACGCCGCCGCAGGCCGAACAGGTGAAAACGCGCTTGGCCTTGGCCGCCATGCTACTGCCGGGGCGGGTCCTTGGCGTCGATGACCTTGACGCCGAACTCCTTGACCGCTTCGGGCGGATCGAA
Organism: Pseudomonadota bacterium; assembly: GCA_023426275.1. Lineage (GTDB taxonomy): Bacteria > Desulfobacterota > Desulfovibrionia > Desulfovibrionales > Desulfovibrionaceae > Solidesulfovibrio. Next base: position 12,975 of record JAFABC010000242.1, read on the forward strand.
AAAGACGACCATAAACGGCGTCTCGCCGCCCGGCGCGATGTTGGTGTTGTTGGTGAGCACGCCGACCTGGGAGGTCAGGGCGTTTTTGAGTTCGTCGCGGGTCATGACCTGCAGTTGAAACAAGGAAACGGTGTTGCCGGCCAGCTCCTCCTGGGTGGCCAGGGAGGCGCCCTTCTCGTCGAACAGCGTGGCCGAAAGCTTGATCATTTCCTTGGGCGTCTTGAAATTGTTGACCGCCTTGCCCTCGATGACGAACAGCTGCCCCGCCTTCTCGTTGGAGACGTAATACTGGCGGACGTTTTGCAGCATGATGTCCTTGACCTTGGCCGTCTCCTCGGGCTTGGCCGGCGTTTCGGGCGCGGCCTGCCCCTGCTCGGCGGCCGGCTTTTCCGGGGCGGCCGTCCCGGGGGCGGGCTTGCCGGGTTCGGCCGGAGCCGAGGCGGCCGGCGGCGCGCCGGCATCCTTGGCGGCCTTTTTGCCCGGCCAGAGGTCCAGGAAATACACGGCCGCGATCGTGGCCGCCACGATAACGCACACGGCAACCAGGATGATGGTGACGCGCCGGCGTCGATCTTTTGACGCCGCGCTGCCGGACAGGGAAAGATCGGCCACATCGTCGAGGCTGAATCCCGGCTTGACCGGCGTCTCGTCGGGTTCCTGGGCGGCCTCGTCCTCGGCCGGCCCCTCGTAGGTCTCGGAATGAAAGAGATCCGGGGGCGCGTCATCCTCGTCCCGGCCCGCATCGGCGTCGGCGGAGGCGGCGGACGCGGCCGGCGCCGGGGTTTCCCGCTGCGGCGCGGCCTCGGGGGCGGCCATGTCGTCGGGGAAGTCGAAATCCGTCAACCCGCCGCTGTCTTCCGGAGCGGACGGCGCGGGCGGATCGACATGAAACACATGGCGGCATTTGCCGCAGCGCAGCTTCGCGCCCGACGGGCCGATCTTGTCGTCGGGGAGCTTGAACTTGGACTGGCAATTGGGGCACTCAACAATCATGGCGCTTCATCCCACTGTCGGTTGCGGTTTGGACCACTCCATGCAATTCGGGGGCCGTTTTCTACCGAACCAGTTCGTACACGCCGCGCAGCCGCCGCAACCGCTCGCCGATGTCCATGCCGTAGCCCACGAGATACACGGGCGGCGCGGGAAAGCCGACGAAGTCCACGGTCACGTCAACCTCACGACGGTAGGGCTTGTCCAACAGCGAGCAGATCTTGAGGCTGGCCGGGTTGCGTCGCGCGAGGATATCCAGGAGATAGGCCAGGGAGCGTCCGGTGTCCACGATGTCCTCGACCAGCAGGACATGCCGGCCGGCGATGTCCGTCTCCATGTCGATCAGAAAGCGCAGCTCCCCCGGGCTCGTCCCGTCGCCATAACTGGCCACGCGGATGAAATCGAGCACCGGGCAAAAGGAAAGCGCCCGCAGCAGATCGGCCATAAACGGCAGCGCGCCCTTGAGCACGCCGACCATGACCACGTCTTTCTTATCGGCGTACCAGGCCGACACCTCCCGGCCGAGTTCGGCCACGCGGGAGGCAATGACCGCCTCCCCGAACACCTCGCGCAACGTTTCCGACATGTCTCCCCGCAATTCGAAATTTGGCGGACGGCCGCGCGGCCGTCCGGGCGTTCTACATTTCCATGAGCAACGAGTGCTCGTCGCATTCCGGAAACTTGGGGCAATTGATGCAATCGGCCCAGACCTTCTGCGGCAGGCGTTCCTTTTCCACCGGGGCAAAGCCCAGGCGCTCGAAGAAATGCGGCCGGTAGGTCAGGGTGAAGACCTTGTAAATACCCAGGGTCACGGCGTCGGACAGGCAGGCCTCGACCAGCTTGCCGCCCCAGCCCTGTTTTTGCACGGTTTCGTCCACGGCCAGGGAGCGGATTTCGGCGATATCCTCCCAGGTGATGGACAGGGCGCAGCAGCCAAGGATGCCCGGCGTGTCGTGGACGGCCAGCACGAAGAAATCCCGCAGATGGCTGTAGAGCTGGTTAAATGAGCGCGGCAGCAGGAATTCCTTGCGGGCGCAGTGCATAAGGAGGGCGTGGATATGCTTGACGTCCTGGATGCGTGCCTTGCGAATGAAGTACCCGCTCATGATCCGCTGGCCTTGAGCAGGCCGTCGATGGCCCGCCGCAGTTCCTTGCCGGGCATGTAGCCGGCATGGTTGAGGGCCTGCTGCCCCGTCCCGTCGTACACGAGGGTTTTGGGGATCATGGTGATGCCGAAGGTTTCCATGACATCGGGATCGGCCAGATGGACCGGGAAGTTAAACGGCGTCTGCTTCACGAAGCGGGCATAGGCTTCCGGGTCCTGGTCGAGGGAAATGCCGATAAAGACGACCTTGTCGTCGGGGTAGTGCTTGCGGGCCTCGATGAAGTCCGGAATCTCCATCAGGCACGGCCGGCACCAGGAGGCGAAGAAATCGACCACCACCACCTTGCCCTGGGCCGCGACAACGGCGTCAAGCACCTGCTGCCCCTTGATGGGGCCGGCGTCCTGGGCGGCCGCCCGCGACAGCGGAGCCAGCAGCAGGACGACAAGGAACACGATACAACGTAGGCGCAAGGACATCCTCCAAAGAGACGCGGCGGGCTCGCACCCGCCTCGCCCGGTTTACTCCAAAGCGGCCGGCGGCCGCCAGTTGTTTTTTTCAGGGATTGCCGGCCACAAGGGCCTTGGCCCGGCGCACGGCGTCCACGGCGTCCAGGGCGTGGGCGTCGGCCCCGATGGACTTGGCGAAGGCCTCGGTGACCACGGCCCCGCCGATCATGACCTTGGCCCGCAGGCCGCGCTCCCGCACGAGGCGCACCGTGTCCTCCATGCGCACCATGGTGGTGGTCATCAGCGCCGACAGGCCGATGACGTCGGCGTCCCGGGCGGCGGCCTCCTCCACGATGCGCGCGGCCGGCACGTCCTTGCCGAGATCGATGACCTCGAAGCCGTGGTTGCGCAGCATCAGGCACACGATGTTCTTGCCGATGTCATGGATGTCGCCTTCGACCGTGGCCATGACGATGCGGGCTTTCTCCGCCCCGGACGTCTCGGCCAGCAGCGGCTCCAGGCGGGTGAAGCCGGCCCGCATGGTTTCGGCGGCCACGAGCAACTGGGGCAGGAAGAATTCCTTGCGCTCATAGCGCTCGCCCACGTCCATGATGCCGGGGATGAGCTCCTCGCTCAGGATGGCGGCCGGAGCCCGGCCTTCGGCCAGGGCGGCGTCGATGAGGCCGTCGAGTTCGGCCTTGCGGCCCTTGATGACGGCCTGGCGCAGGGGGCTCCCCCCGGCCTCGCCGCCGCCGGCGGGCGCGGCGGAAGGCGTCCCGGCCGCACCGGAGGACGGCTTCCAGCCGGCATAGCGGCCGATGAACCGTTCGGCCTGCGGATCGCGGGCCAGCAGCACCTCGCAGGCGCCGGCCGTCTCCATCAGCCGCGACACGTTGGGGTTGGCGATGGCGGCCGCCAGCCCCGCGCCCAGGCACATGGCGAAAAAGGCGGCGTTGACGAGTTCCCGGGCCGGCAACCCGAAGGAAATGTTGGACAGGCCGAGCACCGTGGGCAGGCCCCAGGCGTCGCGGCAGTGGCGGATGGTCTCCAGGCAGGCCAGCGCGGCCTCGGCCTTGGAGGACACGGTCAGGGCCAGGGCGTCGACCAGGATCAGCCGCCGGGGAATGCCCAGGGACTCGGCCTGGACGAGCAGCTCCTCGATGATGGCCAGACGCTCGGCCGCCGTGACCGGCAGCTTGCGGCCCTTGAGCGGCAACAGGATAAACGGCGCGCCGTGGTCGCGGCACAGCGGGCCGAGCAGTTCCATGCGCCCGGGCTCGCCGCTGATGGAATTGACCAGCGGCGTTCCCGGCGAGGTCCACAGCGCGGCGGTCAGCGCCTCGGCGTTGTTGGAATCGAGGCACAGCGGCACGCTCTGCCGCTTGGTCAGCTCCAGGGCCAGTCCCGGCAGCACGGCCGTCTCGTCGACCATGGGCGCGCCCACGTTGACGTCGAGGATGGCCGCGCCGGCCGCCACCTGCTGCTCGGCAAAGGCCAGGGCCTGGGAAAATTCGCCGGCCACCAGTTCGGCGGCGAGCCCGGCCTTGCCGGTGGGGTTGATGCGCTCGCCGATGACGGCGCAGGGGCTTGCCCCGCCAAGCGTCACGGTGACGGCCCGGGAGGTGACGGCCATGACGGGATGTTCGGCCGCTTCCGGCCGGGTCCAGCCGCGTCCGGCCAGCTTCCCGGCCAGGGCGGCGATATGGGCCGGCGTGGTGCCGCAGCAACCGGACAGGGCCTTGGCGCCCAGATCGGCGAAGCGGGCGGTCTTGTCCGCGAACTCCTCCGGTCCCATGGGAAACACGGTCTGTCCGCCTTCCAGGCGCGGCATCCCGGCGTTGGGCTTGACGAAAAAGGGTGTGGTCAGCCGGCGGGAGAACACCTCGCCGATGACCCGCATGTCGTCGGGGCCGGCCCCGCAATTGACGCCGACCAGATCGATGCCGAGGTTTTCCATGGCGTCGGCGAACACGGCCGGCGAGGAGCCGGTCAGGCTGGCCGCGCCCTCGAAGGTCATGCACACGGCCACGGGCAGGGAGCAGACCTGCCGGGCGGCCAGCACCAGCGCCTTGGCCTCGGCCAGATCGAAATGGGTTTCCCCGACGATCAGGTCGCAGCCGCCCTCGGCCAGTCCGCGGATCTGTTCGGCGAAGGCCTCGACGAGTTCGCGCAGGCTCACCTTGCCAAGGGGCGGGACGAACTGGCCGGTGGGCCCGACGGAGCCGGCCACAAAAGCCGCCTCGCCGGCCGCTTTCCGGGCCAGACGGGCCATTTCGCGATTGAGCGCCGGCACGTCGGTTCCAGGCGGCAGCTTGAAGCGGGAACCGCCGAAGGTGTTGGCGGTGATCACGCGCGACCCGGCTTCGATGTATTCCCTGTGGGTGGCCACGATGGCCTCGGGATGCTCCAGGCCGAACAGTTCCGGCGACTGGCCGGCGGCCAGCCCCCGGCCCTGGAGCAAGGTGCCCATGGCCCCGTCGAAAATGAGGATGCCCGCATCGCCTAGCGCCTGTCTGAAATCACCCACGCCGTCTCCTTTGGTCGTCGCCATTTTGGCCCTGGAGGCCGAAACGCGGCTCGTCTACTGAAAAACATTGAAAAGGACAAACCAAAACTTTACACAGAAAGATAGACGTGCGAGACGGCGCTTCCGGGTGGTGGCGATCGGATTCGCCCCAACCCCAGAAGCGGCCCGGCCCCGCCTTCCAAACCAAGCCAGTATCCAATGGAACAACGAGACGATCAAGCCCTTTCGAAAGACGACGCGGACCTGGACCACAACGACCTCTTGGAACCGGACGATTCCGACACGGCCGAGGCAGCCGACGATACCGAGGCCGTGGATGATTTCAAGCTTCCGGCCCCCCGGACCTCCGGCGGGGCGCTCACCACGCGCGACCCCTTGCAGCTGTACCTGCGCGAGATTTCGGTCTTCCCCATGCTCGCTCCGGAAGAGGAGCAGGAGCTGGCCCGGCGCGTGCGCGACGCCGGCGACCAGAAGGCGGCCTTCAGGCTCATTTCCTCGCACCTGCGGCTGGTGGTCAAAATCGCCATGGACTTTCAGCGTCGCTGGATGCAAAACGTGCTGGACCTCATCCAGGAAGGCAATGTGGGGCTTATGCGCGCGGTGACCAAGTTCGATCCCGACAAGGGCATCAAGTTCTCCTACTATGCCGCTTACTGGATCAAGGCGTACATTCTCAAGTATATCATGGACAACTGGCGCATGGTCAAGATCGGGACCACCCAGGCCCAGCGCAAGTTGTTCTATAATCTCAACAAGGAACGCAACCGGCTCCAGAGCCTGGGCTTCGACCCCAGCGCCTCGCAGCTGTCCGAGGCCCTGAACGTCACCGAATCGGACATCGTGGAAATGGACCAGCGCTTAAGCGGCAACGACGTCTCCCTGGACGTCACCCTGGGCGACGATTCCACGTCCACCCGATTGGATTTCCTGCCGGCCCTGACCCCGGGCATCGAGGAAATCCTGGCGGGCGACGAGATCTCCCACCAGCTCGACAAGCACATCCAGACCATCCGCCCCTCGCTCAACGAAAAGGAACTGGATCTCCTCGACAACCGCATCCTGTCCGATTCGCCGGTCACCTTGCGGGAAATCGGCGCCAAGTACGGCATCACCCGCGAACGCGTCCGCCAGATCGAGGCCCGGCTGCTTGAAAAGCTCAAGGAACACCTGTCCAAGCGCATCGGGGACTTTTCCTCGGATTGGATTCATAAGGAAGACTAGCGGCCGCGCCGCCGCCCGCTCGGCCAGCCCCGAGCGTCCGGACCGCGCGCCGCATCGGATGCCGGCCATGCCCGAACAGACCAAACGCACCCATTCCGCCCGCCTGCCTTTTTTGCTGGTCCTGGTGCTTCTGCCCTGCCTGCTGTCCAATTCCTGCGCCTCCAGCCAGTCGGCGCGGGTGGCCTACGGCGGACGCAAGCTCTCCCCCGATGCCGAAAGCGCCTACCAGTTCCTGGTCTACCAGGACCTGCTGCGCCAGGGGGACAAGGAGCAGGCGACCAAGGTGCTCATGGGCCTCACCCAGAACCATCCCTCGCCGGAACTGGCCGTGGAGCTGGCCAACCTCCAATGGGGCCAAAACGAGCGCGAGCAGGCCACCCAGACCCTGGAAAAGGCCGTGGAGGCCTTTCCCGGCTCGCGCAAGATCACCATGTATCTGGCCAGCGCCTACCAGATGCGCCGGATGCCGGAAAAGGCCGAGGCCATCCTGCGGCAGTTCGTCAAGGACCACCCGGGCGACAACGACGCCCTGCGCGAACTGGCCTCGCTTTTAAGCGACGCCGGCAAGCAGCAGGAAGCGCTCGACGTGCTCTCGCGCATTCCCGAGGCCAAGCGCGACGCCACCACGCTCTATCTCATGGCCAAGGCCAAGGTCGGCCAGGAGCAGAACGCCGCGGCCATCACGCTGCTGCGGCAGGCCGTGGCCAAGGACCCGGCCCTTATGGCCGCCTGGGCCGATCTGGCCGTGCTGCTGGAAAAAACCGGCGACATGGCCGGGGCCGAGGCCTGCTACCGCAAGATGCTCGACCAGGGCGAACAATCCCCGGAAGTGCTGGCCAACCTCGTGCGCGTGCTCGTGAAGCAGAAAAAACCGGCCCAGGCCGTGGCCCTGCTGCGGGAAAGCGATCCGGACAAGGCCCGGCTGCTCGACGCCATGGCCGCGCTCGTGGAAGCCGGTTACGCCAAGGAGGCCCGGGCGGTGCTGGACCTGCTGGCCGAAGCCGCGCCGGACAGCCCGGACCTGCCCTTTTACAAGGCCGTCATCGCCTACGAGGCCGAGCACAACCCCCGGCAGGCCCTGGCCATCCTCGATCAGGTCAAGCCGGAAAATCCCAATTACGACAAGGCGCTGCGGTTCCGCATCCAGATCGCTTCGGAAATCGGCGACCTGAACCGGGCCCAACAGCTCGTGGCCGAGGCCCGGCAGCGCTATCCCGACAAAAAGGAATTCGTGGCCGTGGAAGCGGCCCTCTACGACCGGCGCGGCGACACCGCCAAGGCGGCCGAGGTGCTCAAGGAGGCCCTGGTCAACTCGCCCGACGACGTGGAGCTCCTCTACCGCTACGGCGTGGCCCTGGAAAAGCTCAAACGCCGCGACGAAGCCAGGGCCGTGATGGAACGGATCGTGGCCAAGGACCCGACCAATCCCGACGCCCTCAACTACCTGGGCTATTCGCTGGCCGAACAGGGCCAGGATCTGGACAAAGCCCTGGACATGATCCGCACCGCCCTGACCAAGGAGCCGGACAACCCGTTTTTCCTCGACTCCCTGGCCTGGACGCTCTTCAAGATGGGCCGGATGGACGAGGCCCTGCACACCATCGAAAAGGCCATCGGCCACAAGGTCAAGGACGCGATCATCTGGGAACACTACGGTGACATCGCCGCCGCGGCCGGCCACAAGGCCGTCGCCCGCAAGGCCTACCGCACCGCCCTGGAACTGGGATCGGACACGCCAAGCGCCGTGAAAAAAAAGCTGGGAGCCCTGTAACATGCACCGACTCGCGCCGCTGTGCCGCCTGCTGCTGGCGGCCGTCATGGGGCTGCTCGTGGCCGGCTGCGCCGCCAAACAGCCTGCCGCGCCCGGCAGCGACGCCGCCGGGGCCGTTTTCGAGACGTTTCTGGCCAACCAGGGGCACGTCCCCGCGCCGCCGGCCTTTTCCCTGGCCGGCTCCATGAGCTTTTCCCGGGGGCATCGTTCCGGCCGGCTCAACTACCGCCTGTTCGGCAATCCCGGCCAGGCCGTGCGCCTGGACCTGACCACGGCCGTGGGCGGCTCCTACGCCCTGCTCTTCGAGGACAAGCGGGATTTCATCGCCTACGTGCCCTCCCGCGACACCGTCTACCGCCACACCGACAGCCGGCAGGGCGCCGCGCGCCTGGGCATGCCCCTGCCCTACACCCTCGGCCAGATGGCCGCCCTGGCCTCGGGCCGCTTCGGCGGCCTCGTGCCGGACCGGTATGTCTCGGTCAAGGCCGTGGAGGGCGGCTACCGCTACGCCTTTTCCGGGGACGCGCGCCTGTCCGCGCTGACCCTTGACTTCGCCGGACATCCGCGCCATCTCACCGGCGTGGGTGTGGAGCCCTGGCGCATTGCCTTCGACAATGACGAACCCGCGCCCGGGCTGCCCGCTCCGGTGGCCCGCAAACTCACGCTGACCACGCCCGGGGGCGCGTCCCTGATCCTGCGCGTCAAGAGTCTCCAGTCGCGTCCGGCTCCCTACCCGGCCGCCGACCTGGAGCTGCCCGTTCCCTCCCACGCCGTCGAGCGCGCGCTGGACGGGTCCGAGGATGCCGCGTCCCTGCCGGAATTGTAACCCGTTCGCCCGCGCCCGCCGCGGACGTTTGTCCATCGCCAACCCGGAGGCCCTTTTCCCATGCCCAAAACCGTCTTCATCGGTTCCGACCATGCCGGCCTGAACCTCAAATCCGCCCTGGTCGACCATCTGACCGCCGCCGGCCACGAAGTCGTCGATCTCGGCCCCAACGAGCCCGCCAGCGTGGACTACCCCGATTTCGCCAAGCGCGTGTGTCAGAAGGTGCTCGGCGCGCCCGGCGCGGCCGGCATCCTGATCTGCGGCACGGGCATCGGCATGTCCATGGCCGCCAACCGCATTCCCGGCATCCGGGCCGCCCTGTGCGTCAACGAATACCTGGCCCGCATGACCCGCCTGCACAACGACGCCAACGTGCTGTGCCTGGGCGAACGCGTCCTCGGCGTGGGGCTTGCCGCCTCCATCGCCGACGTGTTCCTGGAAACGGGCTTCGAGGGCGGCAGGCATCAGCGCCGCGTGGAGCTTATTGAATCGTGTGGCGTGGCCGCGCCGCTGTAACCCTTTACCGCCAGCAAGGAAGCCCCTCATGACCGCAAACGTCGCCGCCATCGACGCCAAGGCCGTCAACGTCATCAAGGGTCTGGTCATGGACGCCACCCGCAAGGCCAATTCCGGCCACCCGGGCGGCGCCATGTCCTCGGCCGACATGACGTACGTGCTTTTCAAGGATTATCTGCGTTTCGACCCTGCCGATCCGGCCTGGTTCAACCGCGACCGGTTCGTCCTTTCCGCCGGCCACGAATCCATGCTGCTCTACAGCCTGCTCCTGCTGCGGGGCGTGCTCTCCATGGATGACATCAAACAGTTCCGCCAGTTCGGCAGCCGCACCCCGGGCCATCCGGAAAACGGCGACACGCCCGGCGTCGAATGCACGACCGGCCCGCTCGGCCAGGGCTTTTCCATGGCCGTGGGCATGGCCGTGGCCGAAACAATGCTGCGCGCCCGCCTGGGCGACGACATCGCCGGCCATTACACCTACGTGCTCTCCTCCGACGGCGACGTGCAGGAACCGGTGTTCCTCGGCTCCGCCGCCCTGGCCGGCCTGTGGGGCCTGGGCCGGCTGGTGGTGCTCTTCGACAAGAACAAGTTCCAGCTGGCCTCGGCCACGAGCGTGTGCGACGCCACGGACCACGTCAAACTGTTCGAAAGCCTCGGCTGGCAGGTCATCGAGATCGACGGCAACGACCAGACCGCCATCCGCGCCGCCCTGGACGCGGCCCGGGCCGAGACGGCCAAGCCGACCATGATCATCGGCAACACCATCATCGCCAAGGGCGCCGCCACCATGGAAGGCGACCACGCCTCCCACGGCGCGCCGTTTTCCGAAGAGGAAATCAAGGCGACCAAAAAGCACCTGGGCCTGCCCGAGGACCAGACCTTTTACCTGCCCGACGACGTGACCGAGCACTTCCGTGCCCGTTTCCCCGAACTTTCCGCCGCCCGCAAGACCTGGAACACGACCTTCGAGGAACGCCTCGACAACGACGCGGAATTCGAAAAAACCTGGCGCCACATCAAGCGCGCCCCCGGCAACCGCAGCCTGTCCTGGCCGGTGTACGAGCCGGCAAAGCCGCTGGCCACCCGCGCCGCCTGGGGCGCGGCCCTAAACGGCCTCATCGACCAGCTGCCCCTGCTTGTCGGCGGTTCGGCCGACCTCGATCCGTCCAACCAGACCGAAAAGTTCCGCGACATCACGGGCATCTTCGGCAAGGGCAACCGCCTGGGCCGGGGCATGTGCTTCGGCGTGCGCGAGTTCCCCATGGGCGCCATCGTCAACGGCATCGCCCTGCACGGCGGACTCATCCCCTTCGGGGCCACGTTCCTCCTCTTCTCCGACTACGAGCGCAACGCCCTGCGCATGGCCGCGTTGCAGCACGTGCCCAGCCTGCACGTTTTCACCCACGACTCGTTCTACGTGGGCGAGGACGGCCCGACCCACGAGCCCATCGAGCAGATCAGCTCCCTGCGCCTGATCCCCAACATGCTGGTCATGCGGCCGGCCGACGCCAACGAGACCGCCGTCTGCCTGGACACGGCCCTGCGCCAGACCAACCGGCCGACCTGCCTGCTGCTCACCCGCCAGAAGCTGCCCATCCTCGATCCGGCCGCCTATCCGGGCCTCAAGGACGGCGTGGCGCGGGGCGGTTACGTGCTGGAGGAAGCCGCCGGCGGCAAGCCCGACATGCTCCTGCTGGCTTCGGGCTCGGAAGTGTCCCTGGCCCAGGCCGCGGCCAGGCTTTTGCCCGAGCTGGCCATCCGCGTGGTCAGCATGCCCTGCCTGGAGCTTTTCAACGAGCAGCCCGACGACTACAAAGCCGTCGTGCTGCCGGCGGACGTGCCCTTCCGCTTCGCCGTGGAAGCCGGCCGGCCCGAGTTCTGGTGCCAGTACACCGGTTCCATGGACCGGGTGTACGGCATCTCCCACTTCGGGGCCTCGGCTCCGGCCTCCAAGCTGGCCGAAGCCTACGGGTTCACGCCCGAGAACATCGCCCAAAAGATCAAGGCGGCCTACGCCGCCAAATAATCCGGGAAGTTTCTTCCCCGTCCCTCGCTGGAAACTCCCCCGAAGGCTTCGACTTTCGGGGGAGTTTCCTATATCCCCCCTTGAAAGTTTTTTGGGAGGGAGGGGCGCGGGGAGAAAACCTACGCCTCCCACACCCCACAACAAAGGAGCATCCCATGGAAGCGCCGGACAGAAATCTCGGGTTGGATCTGGTACGGGTCACGGAAGCGGCGGCGCTCAGTTCCTCGCGCTGGCTGGGGCGCGGCAACAAGAACGCCGGGGATCAGGCCGCCGTGGACGCCATGCGGCTGTCGTTTAATACCCTGCCCATCGAAGGCATGATCATCATCGGCGAGGGCGAAAAGGACGAAGCCCCGATGCTCTACAACGGCGAGCGCGTGGGCAGCGGCCTGGGCATTGCCGTGGACGTGGCCGTGGACCCGGTCGAGGGCACCAACCTGCTGGCCTACGGCCGGCCCAACGCCATCTCCGTGGTCGGCATCGCCCCGCGCGGCTCCATGTTCAACCCCGGCCCGAGCTTTTACATGCAAAAGCTGGTGGTGCCGGCCGAGGCCAAGGACGTGGCCGACCTGGACGCGCCGGTTGGCGACAACCTCAAGAAGATCGCCAAGGCGCTCGGCAAGGACGTGGACGACCTGGTCGTCTTTGTCCTGGACAAGCCCCGCCACAAGTCCCTCATCCAGGCCATCCGGGCCGTGGGCGCGCGCATCCAGCTGCACACCGACGGCGACGTGGCCGGCTCGCTCATGGCCGTGGACCCGGAGCACGTGGTCGACGTCATGCTCGGCACCGGCGGCACCCCCGAAGGCGTGCTCTCGGCCTGCGCCATCCGGGCCATGGGCGGCCGACTGCTGGCCCGGCTCGATCCACAAAAAGAGGACGAGAAGCTGGCCCTGGCCGAGGCCGGCATCGACTGCACCCGCATCTTCACCGAGGAAACGCTGGTCAACAGCGACGACACCTATTTCGCCGCCACCGGCATCTCCGGCGGCACCTTCCTCCACGGCGTCCGGTTCACCGGCACCCACGCCGTGACCCACTCCATGGTCATGCGCGGCAAAACCGGCACCATGCGCCGTATCGAAACGCGCATCCGCCTGGACAAGCTGATGCAAATCAGCGCCGTCAAGTACGACTAGGACGGAAGATGCCTCCGGCGGCCAGGAGAGGCTCTGCCTC